>NZ_JBEZFV010000005.1:481021-494889 GCF_040649655.1 Micromonospora sp. NPDC048905
CGCAGGTCACCTGGGCGATCAGCCCGAGCAGCAGGAACGACAGCGCCGGCCAGGCGTAGCCGGTGCTGGTGCGGTCAGCCCGCGTGCTTGCGGCGGGCGGCGGCGCGGCCCCGCTGCTGCTGGTCGAGCACGACCTTGCGGATGCGCACCGCGGTCGGGGTGACCTCGACGCACTCGTCCTCGCGGCAGAACTCCAGAGCCTGCTCCAGCGAGAGCTTGCGCGGCGGGATCAGCTTCTCCGTCTCGTCGGACGTCGACGCCCGCATGTTGGTGAGCTTCTTCTCCTTGGTGATGTTGACGTCCATGTCGTCGGAGCGGGAATTCTCCCCGACGATCATGCCCTCGTAGACCTCGGTGGTGGGGTCGACGAAGAGCTGGCCGCGCTCCTGAAGGTTGATCATCGCGAAGGCGGTGACCGCGCCGGAGCGGTCGGCGACCAGCGAACCGTTGTTGCGGGTACGCAGCTCGCCGAACCACGGCTCGTACGACTCGAAGACGTGGTGCAGGATGCCGGTGCCCCGGGTGTCGGTGAGGAACTCGGTGCGGAAGCCGATCAGGCCGCGCGCCGGGACCAGCCACTCCATCCGGATCCAGCCGGTGCCATGGTTGACCAGCTGCTCCATCCGGCCCTTGCGGGTGGCGAGGAGCTGGGTGATCGCGCCCAGGTATTCCTCCGGGGCGTCGATGGTCAGCCGCTCGACCGGCTCGCAGGTCTTGCCGTCGATCTCCTTGGTCACGACCTGCGGCTTGCCGACGGTCAGCTCGTAGCTCTCCCGGCGCATCTGCTCGACCAGGATGGCCAGCGCCAGCTCACCACGGCCCTGCACCTCCCAGGCGTCCGGCCGCTCGGTGGGCAGGACCCGCAGGGACACGTTGCCGATCAGCTCCTTGTCGAGCCGGTCCTTGACCATCCGCGCGGTGACCTTGGAGCCCTTGACCCGGCCGACCAGCGGTGAGGTGTTGGTGCCGATGGTCATCGAGATGGCCGGCTCGTCGACGGTGATCAGCGGCAGCGCGACCGGGTTCTCGACGTCGGCGAGCGTCTCGCCGATCATGATCTCCGGGATGCCGGCGACGGCGATGATGTCGCCCGGGCCGGCGGTCTCGGCCGGCTTACGCTCCAGGCCCTCGGTCATCAGCATCTCGGAGATGCGGACCCGCTGGGTGCTGCCGTCGGTGCGGCACCAGGCCACCGTCTGGCCCTTGCTGATGGTGCCCTGGCGGACCCGGCACAGCGCGAGCCGGCCGAGGAACGGGGAGGCGTCGAGGTTGGTGACGTGCGCCTGCAGGGGAGCGCCATCCTCGTACGCGGGTGCCGGGATGGTGTCCAGCAGGGTGCGGAACAGCGGCTCCAGGGAGGTGCTGTCGTCCGGCACCGAACCGTCGGCGGGCTGGGTCAGCGAGGCGATGCCGTCGCGGGCGCAGGCGTAGACGATCGGGAAGTCGATCTGCTCCTCGTCGGCGTCCAGGTCGAGGAAGAGCTCGTAGGTGTCGTCCACGACCTCCTTGATCCGGGCGTCCGGACGGTCCACCTTGTTGATCACCAGGATGATCGGCATGCGGGCCCGCAGCGCCTTGCGCAGCACGAAGCGGGTCTGCGGCAGTGGGCCCTCGCTGGCGTCGACGAGCAGCACCACACCGTCGACCATGGTCAGGCCGCGCTCGACCTCGCCACCGAAGTCGGCGTGGCCGGGAGTGTCGATGATGTTGATGGTGACCGGGTCGGAGCCGTCCGCCGGCAGGTAGTGCACGCCGGTGTTCTTGGCCAGGATCGTGATGCCCTTTTCCCGCTCCAGGTCCCCGGAGTCCATCACCCGCTCGGTGTTCTCGCCGCGTGCGCCGTACGCGCCGGCCTGCCGCAACATGGCGTCGACCAGGGTGGTCTTGCCGTGGTCGACGTGAGCGATGATGGCGACGTTGCGGAGGTCGGTGCGAAGCTGCATACCCTCTATCCTTCCGCCTGCGCTCGCGCAGGCCGCGTCGGGGTCACCCCCAGGTGCCCCTGATCTATGGTGAAACTGCTGTCCGGGTGGTTCCCCCGGCTGGCATGCTGACTCCCGTGTTCCGGGGGCCTGAGTGCACGACCTGCTGACCTGGGTGCAGAGTCTGCCCGCCCTCTGGATCTACCTGGTCGCCGCGCTGATCGTGGCGGGCGAGACCGCGGTGATCTTCGGCCTGCTCGTGCCGGGTGAGGCTACCCTGCTGCTCGTCGGCTTCCTCACCTACAACGGTACCTTGCGGCTCGGACCGGCGTTGCTCGCGATGATCGTCGCGGCGGTCGTCGGTGACGGACTGGCCTTCCGCGCCGGACGGCGCTACGGGCCCCGGCTGCGCGCCGGGCTGGGCCACCGGGTCGGTCCCGAGCGGTGGGCCAGGGCCGATGCCATGCTCGCCCGGCTCGGTGGGCGGGGTGTGTTCGCGGCCCGCTGGGTGGCCTTCGCCCGCACCCTGGTGCCCCGGTTGGCCGGTGCGGCCGGCATGCCGTACCGGCGGTTCGCCCCGTGGAACCTTGCCGGGGTGGCGACCTGGGTGGGCGGCTCGGTCCTGCTCGGTCACCTCGCGGGTGAGTCGTACGACACGGTCTCCCGGCTGCTCGGCCGGGCCACCGGTGTGGCGCTGCTGCTGCTGGCCGGTCTGCTGGGCGTCGTGCTGGTCGGCCGGTGGCTGGGTCGCAATCCCGACCCGGTCCGCGCGCTGCTGTCCCGGGCCGGCGCGCTACCCCCGGTGCGGTGGCTCACCGCGCGCTACGGGGTGCTGTTCTTCCTGGTGGCCATGCGGATCGGGCCGGCCTGGACGCTGCTGCTCAATCTGGCCGCCGGGCTCCTGCTGCTCTTCGCCGCCGGGCTCGCCATCGCCGGCCTGCTCGCCGTGGTGATCCGCAACAGTGGGTTGGCCGCGCTCGACGACGCCATCGCGGGGTGGTTCGCCGCCCGGCGTACCCCGGACGCCGCCGAGGCCACGATGGTCGTGGTGTCGGCGATGCGAGGTTCGGTTCTGATCACCCTGGTGGGGTTGGTGGCGGCGGTGCTGGCGTGGCGTAGCCGACCATGGCGGGCGGACCTGCTCAGCGTGGTCGGCACGGTCGGTGCGTTCGTGCCGCTTGTGGTGCTGGCGGTGGCCGCCGAGGTGACTGGTGCGCACGGCGCCACAGCCGACGGCGGCGACGTGGCCGCGCTCTCGACCCAGAACGCCGTCGCCGCGGCGAGCTTCTGCACCCTGGCCTGGCTGGTGTCGCGCAGTGCCCGCTGGCCGGCGGCGGTGGCCGCGTGGACGACCGCCGCCGCGGGGGTGCTCGGGATCGGCGGTGCACGGCTCTACCTCGGCCTGGACACGGCGAGCGGGACCGCCGCGGCGGTGCTGCTCGGGGTCCTCTGGACCGTGGTGTTCATGGTCGCCTGGGCCACCCGGGACCGGGCCGTCGGTGATCTCGAACAGCCGGACGACCAGGTGCGCACGCCGTCGCAGGGGCATCGCCGCCCGGTGGAACCTTGTTAGGGTGCGACCACTGTCACACGGGGAGGCATGGAAATGGTTCGATGGACAAAACGGCTGGGCGCTGCCGCGCTCGCCGGGCTGCTGTTGTCGAGCGTGCTGGTCGGGTGCGCCGGCGAGGGGGAGAGCCCGCAGGACCAGACCGCTCCGGTCGCGCTCGCCGACACGCCGTTGGAGACCCCCACCGACGAGGCCAGCGCGGAGCCGAGCCCCTCGGTGAGCACCGTGGAGTCACTGGGGGCCGCGCCGAGCCGTCGCGCGTCGCCATCGCCGACCGCGAAGCCGAAGAAGAAGCCGACCCGCACGGCCCCGAAGCCGCTCGCGGTGGCGAAACCGCCCACCGAGACCGTGGTCCCGCCGGCGCCGCCGAAGCCGGCGCCCAGCTCCTGCAAGCCGACCTACCGGGGCACGGAGGTGGCCCAGGCCGAGGTGAAGGCGGCGCTGACCGAGGCGGCCGGCCGTTCCTACTGGCCGGTCTCCGCGCCGGGCATCAAGATTCCACTCGACCTGCTCAAGGCCACCGCCTGGCAGGAGAGCGGCTGGCAGTCCAACATCTACGCCTGCGACGGCGGCGTGGGGTTGATGCAGGTGATGCCGGGCACCGCGACCTGGATGAACCAGCGGTTCGAGCAGAGCTACGAGATCGACGACTACGGGGACAACGCCGCCCTGGGGGCCACCTACCTGGCCTGGGTCACGAAGTACATCGGCGACATGTACTTCGAGTCCGACTTCCGCCTCGACCCGGGGCTGTGCGGTGCCGAGCTGAATTCCTGCCTGCTCAACGCGGTCATCGCCGCGTACAACGCCGGGCACGGTGCGGTGGCGCAGGAGGGCGAGCCCCTGGTCATCCCCAACCCGTCGTACGTGCGCAACGTGCGGGCGCTGATGACCGAGTGCGTCTGCCTGGGCTACTGATCTCGACGGGGCCGTGCCGGTGTCGCCACGGCCCCGCGGGTGTCGGTCAGTCGCGGGCGGCGACCGGCTCCGGCGACGCCGGGCTGTCCGCCGGGTGCTCCGGGGTGATCCGTCCGGGCCACCAGAAGCGGTCTCCGAGCAGGAACGCCAGCGCCGGCACGAGGACGGTGCGCACCAGCAGGGTGTCGAGCAGCACGCCGATGCAGACGATGATGCCGATCTGGGTCAGCGTGATCAGTGGCAGCACGCCGAGCACGGCGAAGACCGCGGCGAGCAGCACTCCGGCGCTGGTGATCACCCCGCCGGTGACCCGCAGGGCGGAGAGCATCCCGTCGCGGGTGCCCGCGCCGCGCGCGTCCTCCCGGGCACGGGTGACCAGGAAGATGTTGTAGTCCACCCCGAGTGCCACCAGGAACACGAAGGCCAGCAGCAGCACACCGCTGTCCAGTGCGGGGAAGCCCAGCACGTGGTCGAAGAGCAGCCACGCCGCGCCGAGGCTGGCGAAGAACGACGCGATCACGGTGAGCACCAGCAGCAGCGGGGCCAGCAGGCCGCGGAGCAGCAGCACGAGCACGGCGCCGACGAGCAGCAGGATGATCGGCAGGATCAGTCGCAGGTCGCGGTCGTTGGCCTCGTCGGAGTCGTACGTGGCGGCCACCGAGCCACCGACGATCGCCCCGGACGGCGCGTCGGCGCCGGCCGCGGCCGGAGGCGCGGAACCGGGAACGGCGGCAACCGCAGCGCGCAGCGCCTCGACGGCGCGGTCGGAGGCGGTGGTGCCGGGTTCGGCGTCCAGGACGACGTCGACCTGGGCGACGGTGTCCCCGGCGTCGCCGGGGCGTGCCGAGGCGACCCCGGGCACGGCGGTGGCGGCCTCGGTGACCGCCCGCGCCGCCGCCGGGTTGGTGAGCACGGCCACCGGCTGGGTGCTGCCGGCGGGGAACGCACGGGCGAGGGTCTGCGCCCCGGTCACCGCCTCGGGCTCCGCCCGGAACTGCTCGGTCTCGGACAGGCCGGTGCGGATCCCGAGCCCGCCCAGCGCCAGGCCACCGAGCAGCAGGGTGGCCAGCACCGCGACCACCACCGGGCGGCGTTGCACGGCGGTGCCGAGCCGGCCCCAGAGCCGTCCCTCGCGGGCCGGGCCACCGACGCGGGGTACGAACGGCCAGAACAGGCCGCGACCGAGGAGCACCAGCACGGCGGGGAGCACGAACAGCGCCGAGAACATGGCGAAGACCACACCGGTGGCGCAGGCCACGGCGAGTGCCCGGTTGGTCTCCTGCTCGCTGAGCAGCAGGGTGAGGACGCCGAGCACCACGGTGCCGCCGCTGGCGAGGATGGGCTCGGCGGTACGGCGCAACGCGGCGCGCATCGCCGCGTACCGGTCCTGCTCGCGCCCCAACTCCTCGCGGTAGCGGGCGATGAGCAGCAGCGCGTAGTCGGTGGCGGCGCCGAAGACCAGCACGCTGGCGATGCCGGTGACCTGGCCCGGCTGGAGGTTGACGCCGACGGCCGGGACGATGGCGTCGACCGCGCGCAGGGTGAGCTGCTCGGTCGCGGCGACCACGACCAGGGGCACCACCCACAGGAACGGACTGCGGTAGGTGATCAGCAACAGCAGCGCCACCACGGCGGCGGTCACCGCGAGCAGGGTGACGTCCGCACCGTCGAACACCGAGGACAGGTCGGCGGTGAAGGCCGGGGCACCGGTCACCTCGGCGGTCAGCCCGCCGGGCAGGTCGGCCAGCGCGGCGCGCAGCTTCTCGACCGTGTCGGTGACCTCGTCCTGACCGCCGGCGGTGTCGATCGGCACGGCGACCAGCGCGACCGCCCCGTCCGGGGAGAGCTGCGGGGGACTGACCCGCCCATCCACCGCGAAGCGGCCCAGGTCGCCGGCGCGGGCGGTGACGGTGGCGCGGTCGGCCTCGCTCAGCGCGCCGCCGTCACCTCGGCTCACCACCACGATGGCCGGTTGGACCTCGCTGGACGGCAGCTGCTCCTGCAGGCGCTCCACCTGGGTCGACTGCCACTGCGCGGACAGGCCGGTGGCGGAGACCGGTGCCGGGTTGTCCGGTTGGGGCGTTCCGAAGACGACCGCGCCGACGACGATCGCCGCGGCCACGGTGAGCCAGGCGGCCAGCCGACCGCGCGCGACCCTGGTGAACACAGACATCAGATGACCCCAAAAGTCCTTCGGCAGGCAAGTATCTTGATAGCCGAGATTATCCGGGGCTGATCTATGCTGCAACCCGGGAGACCGACGACGGGAAGAGCGACGCGAGGTGGCGACTCACGGCATGTACCGGCGGCGCGACACGCGCCGCGAGCAGCTGGTCGCGGAGATCACCAACAACCTCCGGCGGTACGCGGTGGACGCCCAGCAGGTCGGCCACGCCTTCGCCAACCTGCACGGTCTCAACCCGACCGACCTCCAGGCCCTGATCGCGGTGATGGACGCCGAGCTGGTCGGTGACCCGATCACCCCCGGCCGCCTCGGCGAGCAGCTCAACCTCTCCTCCGGCTCGGTCACCGCTCTGATCGACCGGCTGGAGCGGGCCGGCCACATCCGTCGGGACCGGGACACCGTCGACCGGCGCAAGGTGCTGCTGCACTACGCCGACCAGGGAGCGGCGCTCGCCATGCGGTTCTTCCAGCCGCTGGGCGCGCGTACCGACACGGTGATGGCCCGCTTCGACGACGACGAGCTGGAGGTGGTGCACCGGTTCATGGCGGAGATGAGCGAGTCGCTGCGGGGGCACCGGGACGCGGTGCGCGCCGCCCGGCCCGGATCGCCCCGCCCGACGACGGGCTGAGCCGTGCCGGACCGGCTGGTCACCCGCCTCGCCGCCGCCGTGCTGCGGTTGCCACCGATCCGTCCCGCCCCGGTGCGGGTCACCCGCGACATCCCGATCCGGACCCGCGACGGTGTGGTGCTGCGGACCGATCACTACGCCCCGGCGGCGCGGGACGCCCCGACCGTCCTGATCCGCACCCCGTACGGGCGGGGCGGTCCGCTGCGGCTGCTCGGCCGGGTGCTCGCCGCGCGGGGACGGCACGCGGTGATCCAGGACTGTCGGGGCACCGGAGGGTCCGGCGGCACGTTCGCGCCGCTGGTGCACGAGCGCGACGACGGAGTGGACACCCTGGACTGGCTGCGTCGCCAGCCCTGGTGGTCCGGCCAGCTCGGCATGTTCGGGATCAGCTACCAGGGTTTCGCTCAGTGGGCGCTGGCCGCCGACGCCGGCGACGAGTTGCGCGCGATGGTCGCGGTGGTGACCGCCTCGGCCACCCGGGACTCGACGTACGCGGGGGAGTCCTTCGCCCTGGACACCGTGTTGACCTGGGCGGAGCTGCTGCACGCGCAGACCGTGCCGTGGTTGGCCCGGCAGTGGGAGCTCAAGCGGGGCCAGCCCCGGCTCGCCGCCGCGCTGGTACACCTGCCGCTCGCGGATGCCGACCGGGTGGCCACCGGCGTGACCATCCCGTTCTTTCAGGAGTGGCTGCGCCACCACACCCCGGAGGCGGCGTACTGGCGCGAGCGCGTCTTCGCCGACCGGGTGGCCCGGGTGCGGGCGCCGGTGGTCATGGTGACCGGCTGGCACGACATCTTCCTGCCCGCCCAACTCGACGACCACGCCACGCTGCGCGCCGCCGGCACGCGGCCGCGCCTCGTGATCGGCCCCTGGACGCACGGCAGCCCCGGACTGTTCGTGGCTGCCCTGCGGGAGGGGTTGGCCTGGCTCGACGAGCACCTGACGGCGGCGACCCGGGCAGGCCGGGGGTCACGCCGCGCCGCGGCCGCCCCGGTCCGGCTGTACGTGGGTGGTCCCGGCGGTGGTTGGCGGGACCTGCCGGACTGGCCACCCCCGACGGTGGAGACCGCCTGGCACCTGCATCCGGGCGGCGAACTGGCGGTACGCCCACCTGTCGCGTCGGCGCCGGACGAGTTCCGGTACGACCCGGCCGACCCCACCCCGTCGCTGGGTGGGCCGCTGCTGGTCGCCAAGCGAGCCGGTCCGGTGGACAACCGGCAGGTCGAGGCCCGCCCCGACGTGCTGACCTACACCAGCGCCCCGCTGACCGGACCGCTCGAGGCGATCGGCCCGGTACGCGCCGAGATCCACGTCCGCGCCGAGCTGTCGCACCTGGACGTCTTCGTGCGGCTGTGTGATGTGGACAAGCGCGGTCGATCGTGGAACGTCTGCGACGGTCTGGTGCGGGTGACACCCGAGCGCTTTCCCGCCGACTCGTCCGGGGTGCTGCGGGTCCCGGTGGCGCTCTGGCCGACCGCGTACCGGTTCGCCGCCGGGCACCGGCTGCGGGTGCAGGTCGCCGGCGGCGCCCATCCGCGGTGGGCGCGTAACCCCGGCACCGGGGAACCCCTCGGTACGGCGGTGACGCTGCGTGCCGGTTGGCAGCAGGTGCTGCATGACCCCACGCACCCGTCGGCGCTGCTGCTGCCGATCGTCCACTCAGCCCCGACGGCACCCCCAATCTAAAAAGAACCCGTCTGAGCTGGGCATTCATCGATATTGCGGGCTATGGTTGCGGTAACGCCCGGTGCCGTGCAGCAAGCCGACCGGGATCGCCCGAAGCCCAACATCGCGTACGCGGTGTGACGTCGTCCCGGTCCCCGCCCCATCTGGAAGGGGGACCCCATGACTCGGGCCCCGGCAAACCTATTGGCCCTCCGAAGCCTGCTTCTCACTCACCTCGACAACGCCCCCGGCCCGGACGACCTGGATCCGGACGAGGTCGGCATCGTCGGCGATCCGGCCCACCGCGGTGGCTATCACTGCGGCTCGGACCGGGTGGTCACGAACGACTACTCGGTCGTCGAGTCACCCCGGGACCGGGCCGGACTGACCCTGGACGCGGCGGCGCTGGACGTCGGCCAGTTCGAGGTCCGCTCCGGTGGTCGGACGCACACCATGGCCAGCTTCTCGCTCTGGTGCGTGGCCCAGTGCGTCGCGAACGCGGCCGACACCCGGGACATCCGCGAGATCATCTACAGCCCCGACGGCAGCACCGTGAAGCGGTGGGACCGCCTCGGCCTGCGCAACACCGGCGACAGCTCGCACCGCTGGCACACCCACTTCAGCTTCTTCCGTGACGCCATCAAGGCCGGCCGCGACCAACGGCCGTTGTTCCGCCGCTACCTCAGTTCCATCGGACTCCTGGAGGACGACGACATGACCCCCGAAGAACACAACTGGCTGGCCACCGTCCACAAGAACCTCACCGTGCTGGACGGTCGCTACCCGATCGGACAGATCTACACCCGGATGGCGGAGGGTCGGGACGACACCGGTGCCCCGGTGACCGGCAACTGGAACCTGCAGGCGATGACGAAGCAGCTCACCGCCCTGCAGACCACGCTCAACGCACTGATGGGGAAGGACTTCACCGACGAGGCGGCGATCATCGAGGGTGTCCTGACCGGGCTGACGCCGGAGGATATCGCCGCGGCAATTCCGCCCACCATCGCCAAACAGGTCGCCGACGAGCTGTCCCGCCGGCTGGTCGCCTGAGCGAGGGGCGGCCCGTCCCCGCCGGGTCGCCCCTCCCTGCCCGTCGCATCCCGCAACAGTTCTTGGGCAACATCCATTGCGCAAGAGCTGTTGCGGATGTCATCCTGGGGGCATGGAGACCCCCGACGTACGCCACGTCACCGACTCGCGGGTGCTGGCCGCCATGGCCCACCCGCTGCGCCGCCGGCTGATGGACGTGCTCAAGGTGCACGGGCCGTCGACCGTCGGCCTGCTCGCCGAGCGCACCGGCCAGGCGCCGGCGAACGTCAGCCACCACCTCAAGGTCCTCGCCGCCGCGGACCTGGTCACCGAAGCTCCCGAGCTGGCCCGCGACCGGCGCGAGCGGTGGTGGCGGCTGGTCACCCGAGGGGTGCGGTGGTCTAACCGCGACTTCGACGCCGACCCGGCCGCCCGAGCGGTCGCCGACGCCGCCACCTCTCTCAACCTGGACCGGCACGTCGCCCTGGCCCGAGCCTGGCACGCCGCCGACGACGCGGCGCAGGCCGCCTGGCACGACGGCCCGTTCTCTCTGAACAAGTGGTTGCACCTCACCCCCGACGAACTGGCCGAGCTGAGCCGCGAAATGGTCGCGCTGCTGGACCGCTGGGCCGACCGGTCGGTCCCCGCCGACGGCCACGAGCGGCAGCCGGTTTTCGTGTTCGCGCACGGAATTCCGGCCCGGCCGTGACCGCGGCCACCCGTACCGACCCGGGGACGGTCCCGCCACGCGGCGGGCTGCTGCGGCACCGTGACTTCCGGCTGCTCTGGACCGGACAGACGGTCAGCAGCATCGGCAGCAACGTCACCACCGTCGCGCTTCCGCTGGTCGCGGTCGCCGTCCTGGACGCCGGCACCTTCCAGGTGGCGGTGCTCACCGCCGCCGCCTGGCTGCCCTGGCTGCTGATCGGCCTGCCGGCCGGCGCGTGGGTGGACCGGCTGCCCCGCCGGTCGGTGATGGTGGTGTGCGACCTCTTCTGCGCACTGGCCTTCCTCAGCGTCCCACTGGCTGCCCTGCTGGGCCGGCTCACCGTGGGGCACCTACTGGTGGTCGCCCTCAGCGCCGGCGCCGCGCGGGTCTTCTTCGAGACCGCCGACCAGGTGTACCTGCCGGTGCTGCTGCGACCCGAGCAACTGCCGGAGGGCAACGCGAAGCTCCAGGCGACCCAGACCGTCAGCTACGTCGTCGGGCCCGGCCTCGCCGGCCTGATCGCCCAGCTCACCGGTGCCGTTGCCGCGCTGGTGCTGGACGCGTTCACGTTTCTGGCCTCCGCGATCTTCCTGCTGCGGATTCGCACCGTCGAACCACGGGCACGCCGCCGGGCGGACCGATCCCGCTCACTGCGCCGGGACATCGCCGAGGGGCTGCGCTTCGTCACTCGCGACCCGTACCTGCGGGTGCTGACGGTCTTCGGCGCGGCCAGCAACATCGGGTTGACCGGCTACCAGGCCGTTCTGGTGGTCTTCCTGGTCCGGGAGCTTCGACTCGAACCAGGCCTGGTGGGCGCGCTGGTCGGGGTGATGAGCGCCGGAGGGATCACCGGGGCGCTGCTCGCCACCACGCTGGGCCGCCGCTGCGGCACCGCGCGGGCACTGCTGGTCGCCGCGTTGCTCACCGGCCCGCCGGCCCTGCTCATCCCGCTCGCCGCACCGGGCGTCGGGCTGATCTGGCCGGCCCTCGGCGGAGTGCTGATCGGCCTCGGGGTGGCCATCGGCAACGTGGTCAAGGCTGCCTTCCGGCAGACCTACACGCCGCACCACCTGCTCGGGCGGGTGACGGTGAGCATGCATCTGCTCAACTACGGCACGATCCCGCTGGCGGCCGTGCTCGCAGGAGCCCTCGGCGCGCGCTACGGCGTTGGGACAGCCATATTCGTGATGACCGCCTGGTTGGCGGTCACCCCGTTGATTCTGTTGATCGGGCCGATCCGGAGGCGGCGGGACCTGCCCGCCGCCCCGGCGGCGTCTTGAGTGCGCTGCGACGGCGGCCGGAGACCGGCCGCCGTCACCGGCACGGAGCTACATCGGGCGGACGTTGTCCGCCTGCGGACCCTTCTGCCCCTGGGTCACCTCGAACTCGACCTTCTGGCCCTCGTTGAGCTCCCGGTAGCCGCTCGAGGCGATGGCGGAGTAGTGGACGAACACGTCCGGCCCTCCACCGTCCTGCTCGATGAAACCGAAGCCCTTTTCCGAGTTGAACCACTTAACCGTGCCGGTTGCCATGCATCTCTCCCTGTTCAAAGCGGCTGACCCTCGGCCTCTGGCCGATGATCGCCCGTACCTGTCCGACAGTAACGGGCGAAACCCCAATCCGCTGGCCGAAGTGCCGTAGGTCTTCCTGTGAAGTCGGGTGAACTCTACGTGCGGGCATGTGAAACCTGCCCCGAACACCCGCCGCTGGGGCATGCTTGCGCCGATGAGGGGTGCCGCAGCCGACGTGCTGACCGAGCTGGAGCGCGAGATAGACGCGCCCGGCGCGGGCCTGGACCGGCTCCGGTTGGTGCCCACCCCGTTCGTCCCCGAGGTGCGACTGCACCTGGCCGAGGACGCGATCGTCTACTGGGCTCGGATGGAGGCGGCCGCCGGGCACGCCCTGCCGGCCCCGTACTGGGCGTCCGCCTGGGCCGGCGGTCAGGCCCTGGCCCGCCACCTCCTGGACCACCCGGAACTGGCCGCCGGTCGTCGGGTGCTCGACCTCGCCGCCGGGTCGGGACTGGTGGCCATCGCCGCCGCGCTGGCCGGTGCCGCGGAGGTGGTCGCCAACGACATCGACCCGTACGCCGTCGCCGCCGTCACCCTCAACGCGCGGGCCAACCGGGTCGCCGTCGACGTCACCGGCGACGACCTGCTCGACGGCACCGACGTGGAGGCCGATCTGGTGGTCGCCGGCGACGTGTTCTACGACCGCGCGATGGCCGACCGGATGTTGCCCTTCCTGCAGAGGGCCGCCGCCCGGGGCGCCGACGTGCTGGTCGGTGACCCCGGCCGGGGGCACCTACCGGCGGACCGCCTGGCGGTCCTGGCCGACTATCCGGTGCCCACCACCGAACCCTCGGTCGACTCGTCGTTACGTCGGGTGCAGGTGCTCCGGCCCGTCTGAGCGCGGACGACGCCTCAGGGACGACCCCGAGACCGATACCAGGGGGGTGTGGGGGCTGGAACCGGATGTCCGACCCGGTGCGGCGGCCATAGCGTACGAGGCATGACGCAATGGCTGGCACAGGTCGGAGAACTACCGGTTCTGCTGCTGATGGGTGTGCTGGGCCTCGTCATGCTCTTCGACGCCGTACCCCTGCTGGGTGTCCTGGTCCCCGGCGACGTGGCGATCCTGGCCGCCGTCGGGGTGGGCCGCCCGACCACCGGGCTGGCGACCTTCACCGCGGTGCTGGTCGGCTGCCTGGCCGGCTGGTCACTGAGCTTCCTGATCGGCCGTCGCTACTCCGAGCGGCTGCGACACAGCCGGATCGGTGGCTGGATCGGTGAGCCGCGCTGGGCAGCCGCGGAGGGGATCCTGCGTCGCGGTGGCGGTCGGATGATGGTCGTCGCGCCGTTCCTGCCCGTGTTCAACGCGCTGCTTCCGCTGGCCGCCGGCGGGCTACGGATGTCGTACCGGCGATTTCTCGGTTGCGCGGCGCTCGGCGCCGCCGCCTGGGCCGGTCTCTACCTCGCGCTGGGCACCGCGTCCCGATCGCTGGCCGGGCTGCTGCCGGGGGACCCCAGCCCGCTGTTGGTGACCATGGGGGTCGGGGTAGTGCTGGCCTCCGTCGTGCTGCTGGGGGCGCGGCGGCGGTTGTTCGCTGTCACTGGCTGAGGGGTGGTTGCGGTTTGGGGGCGGGGCCTGCCGTGCCCGGCTCAGGGATCAAGCCTGACCGCCCGGTGCCGTTCCCGGGTGCCCCGGAAGGTGCGGCCGACGCGTACGTCCTGCCGAAG
>NZ_JBEZFV010000005.1:494899-526753 GCF_040649655.1 Micromonospora sp. NPDC048905
ACGCGGACCGCTTTCCGGCCCGGCTCCGGGCGGTCAGGCTTGATCCCTGCGCCGGGCACGGCAGGCCCCGCCCCCGTCGTGGGCGCTGCGCGTCCGTGCGTGCCTCGCCCGCCGGGGGGTTGAGAGATCTTGGTGGTTTTTGGTCGACGTTGATGTTGCTTATGTGGAGGCGGTTACCAGCCTCTTGCTTTCCACTGGGGGAGGGCTGGGCGCTCGGCTCCCAGGGTGCTGTCCTTGCCGTGGCCGGGGTAGAACCAGGTGTCGTCCGGCAGTTGATCGAACAGCTTGTGCTCGACGTCGTCGATCAGCGCGGCGAAGCGCTCCGGGTCCTTGTCCGTGTTGCCCACGCCACCTGGGAAAAGACTGTCGCCAGTCCAAAGGTGCGGGGTGCCGGCCGGGTCGCGGTAGAGCAGGGCGATCGAGCCCGGGGTGTGCCCCTTGATGTGGATGACCTCCAACGCGCAGTCGCCGACCGGCACGGTGTCGCCGTCGCCGAGACGCTCCGCCTCGATCGGAAGCCCGTCCGCGTCGTCGACGTGCACCAGCGCCCGCGCGCCGGTCTTGGCGACCACCTCCTCCAGGGCCACCCAGTGGTCCATGTGCTGGTGCGTCGTCACCACGGCGGTGAGCCCACCGTCGCCGATCAGCTCCAGCAACCGGGGCGCCTCGTTGGCGGCGTCGATCAGCACCTGGTCACCGGTGCCCGTGCAGCGCAGCAGGTACGCGTTGTTGTCCATCGGACCCACCGACAGCTTGCTGATGGTCAGCCCGTCCAGCTCGCGTACCGCCGGCGCGCCGCCGTGGGTGACGTCTCCGCTATATGTCATGACGCTTCTATATCCATTCCGGTGGAGTAGGCAGGGGGCCGTCGGGAGTGACGGAGAGCGGGCCGCCGTCGGCGCGGCCGATCAGCCAGGCGGCGAGGTCGGGCACGGCACCGGCGACGACCGGGGCGCCGACGCGGTCCCCGATCACCACCTCGTGCCCGCTGCCGTCCGGGCGTAGCACCAACGACGGCGGCGTCGGACCCGTCGAGTGATGGCTGGCGGCCTCCCGCAGCAGCCGGAGGGCGAACGTCTCCGACCAGTCCGCGGGTCGGTAGTCGGCGGCCAGGTCGAGGTGGTGCACCTCGATCTCGCGCAGCCGACCCCACACGAGCAGCGCGGCCGGCCAGGGTCCCCTACGCGCCTGCACCGTCGCCGCCCAGGCCTGCGCGGGCATCGCCGCGACCGCCTCGGCGAACAGGTCGGCGGTACGCCGCAGATCGTCCAGGTGCTCGCCGGATGGCCGACCCGAGCCGGACTCGATGTCGGTGGCGCGGGCCGCCAGCGAGGCGTACATCGGCAGTGCCTCGCCGGTGCGGGCCGACGTGAGCAGGTTGACGAAACCGTCGGCGTTGCGCGCCAGATGGGTCAGCACGTGGCCGCGCGTCCAGCCCGGCAGCAGCGACGCCGCGGCCAGGTCCGCGGCGTCGAACGACGCTGCGGTACGCAGGAGCCGGCTGGTGGCCGCGTCCACCTCACCCATCAGCAGGAGCGGATCCGTGGTCACCCGTCGACCCTAGCGGTCCGCCGCCCGCGCCGTCGCCGGGGAAATCGCTTTCGGCGTGCCGGCCGGCGACCTACCGTCAGCGGCAGACGCGGCACCGGGACATCGGACGGAGGTGGTGATCATGCCGGACGTGGCACGCGTGTTCCGCCATCACCTGCTCCGACACCGATGAGGATGCCATGACGATCGATCTGACCGCGCTCGGCTGGGATGCCGAGCGGGCGACGTACGCCGCGCGACGCGGCGAGCACCACCCGGGCCGCGTGGCCCGGGTCGACCGGGGGGTCTGCACGGTGCTCACGGCGGCCGGCCCGGTCCGGGCCAGCCTGGGCGGCGGGGTGCTGGCCGCCGCCGCCCGGGATCCGTCGGCGCTGCCCTGCGCCGGAGACTGGGTGCTGCTCACCCACTGGCCGGACCGGCGCGTCACCGCGGAGGTGGTACTGCCGCGGCGGGGCGCGCTGATCCGCCGTACCGCCGGCAAGGACGCCAGCGGCCAGGTGCTGGCCGCCAACCTGGACGCGGCCGCCGTGGTGGAGCCGGTGCACCCCGAGCCGGACGTGGGCCGTATCGAGCGACTGCTCGCCCTGGCCCACGAGTCCGGTGCCCGGCCGCTTGTCGTGCTGACGAAGGCCGACCTCGCGGCCGATCCGGCCGCGTTGGCCCGCCAGCTTGCCGCGGTCGCCCCCGGGGTGCCGGTGCTGCCGGTCAGCGCCGAACGTGGCGTCGGGCTGGACCCGCTGCGCGCCGAGGTGACGCCAGGCCGCACGCTCGGTCTGCTCGGGCCCTCCGGCGCCGGCAAGTCGAGCCTGGTCAACGCCCTGGTCGGGGCGGTGATGATGCCCACACAGGCGATCCGGCGCGTCGACGGCAAGGGTCGACACACCACCACCTGGCGGGCCCTCGTACCGATCCCCGGTGGCGGTGCCGTGATCGACACGCCCGGGGTGCGCGCGGTGGGCCTGCTGGACGGCGCGGTCGGGCTCGACCGTGCGTTCGCGGACATCGCCGGTCTGGCGCAGGGCTGCCGGTACGCCGACTGCGGCCACGACGGCGAGCCCGCCTGCGCGGTCCGCGAGGCGCTGCAGACCGGCGAGCTCCCCACCCGCCGATGGGAGAGCTGGCGGCGGCTGCAGGGTGAGGTGGCCCAGGAGGGTCGACGGCGCGAGGCGCGGGTGGCGGCGGAGCGGCGCGGCGGGTGGCGCTCGGCCCGGCGACGGGCTGCCCGGCCTCCGTCGCCCGGCGGGTACTGATCGGCGGCCGACCGGGCTGAGCTGGGGGAATGTGCGGGCGGGGGAAACTGTCATACCTCGGGGCTAGAGTTGCCGAGGCGTGTTTCCTGCGCCCGCACGACCGCTCAGATCAACCCAGAGCGGGACAGATCCTTCGCTTCGTCTTCTCCCGGGAGTACACGCACCGTGGCCGACCGACTGATCATCCGTGGCGCGCGCGAGCACAACCTGCGTGACGTCAGTCTCGACCTGCCCCGGGACGCACTCATCGTGTTCACCGGGCTGTCCGGGTCGGGCAAGTCGAGCCTGGCCTTCGACACGATCTTCGCCGAGGGGCAGCGCCGCTACGTCGAGTCGCTCTCGTCGTACGCCCGGCAGTTCCTCGGCCAGATGGACAAGCCAGACGTCGACTTCATCGAGGGCCTGAGCCCCGCCGTCTCCATCGACCAGAAGTCCACCTCGCGCAATCCGCGGTCGACCGTCGGCACCATCACCGAGGTCTACGACTACCTGCGTCTGCTCTACGCGCGCATCGGCGAGCCGCACTGCCCGGTCTGTGGCGAGCGGATCTCCCGGCAGAGCCCTCAGCAGATCGTCGACCGGGTCCTCGCGATGGCCGAGGGCACCAAGTTCATGGTGCTCGCCCCGGTGATCCGTGGGCGCAAGGGCGAGTACGTCGACCTCTTCGCCGAGCTCCAGGCCAAGGGCTACGCCCGGGCCCGGGTCGACGGCGTGGTGCACCCGCTGACCGAGCCGCCGAAGCTCAAGAAGCAGGAGAAGCACACCATCGAGGTGGTGATCGACCGCCTCACCGTCAAGGCGAGCGCCAAGCAGCGGCTGACCGACTCGGTCGAGGCCGCCCTCGGCCTGTCCAGCGGTCTGGTGCTGCTCGACTTCGTCGACCTGGCCGAGGACGACCCGGACCGGGAGCGCCGTTACTCCGAGCACCTGGCCTGCCCCAACGACCACCCGCTCGCCATCGAGGATCTCGAGCCCCGGGTCTTCTCCTTCAACGCCCCCTACGGCGCCTGCCCGGAGTGCACCGGTCTGGGCACCAAGAAGGAGGTCGACCCGGAGCTGCTGGTCCCCGATCCGGAGCGCAGCCTGCGCGAGGGCGCCATCCAGCCCTGGTCCACCGGGCACAACCTGGAATACTTCCTGCGCCTGCTGGAGGCGCTCGGCGAGGCCCAGCACTTCGACGTCGACACCCCGTGGCGGGCGTTGCCGGCGCGGGCGCAGAAGACGATCCTGCACGGCTCCGACGACCAGGTGCACGTGCGTTACCGCAACAAGTACGGCCGTGAGCGCTCCTACTACACCGGCTTCGAGGGTGTGGTGCAGTGGATCGAGCGGCGGCACTCCGACACCGAGTCCGAGTGGTCCCGCGACAAGTACGAGGGCTACATGCGCGACGTGCCGTGTGCGGCGTGCGGCGGCGCCCGGCTCAAGCCCGAGGTGCTCGCGGTCACCCTCGCCGGCAAGAGCATCGCCGAGGTCTGCAACCTGTCCGTGGGGGAGTGCGCCGACCTGCTCGCCGGCATCGAGCTGACCGACCGGCAGAAGATGATCGCCGAGCGGGTCCTCAAGGAGATCAACGCCCGGCTGCGGTTCCTGCTCGACGTCGGCCTGGACTACCTCTTCCTGGACCGCCCGGCCGGCACGCTCTCCGGCGGCGAGGCGCAGCGCATCCGGCTGGCCACCCAGATCGGCTCCGGCCTGGTGGGCGTGCTCTACGTGCTCGACGAGCCGTCGATCGGGCTGCACCAGCGCGACAACCACCGGTTGATCGAGACCCTGATCCGGCTGCGCGGCCTGGGCAACACGCTGATCGTGGTGGAGCACGACGAGGACACGATCCGCACCGCCGACTGGATCGTCGACATCGGGCCCGGCGCGGGTGAGCACGGCGGCAAGATCGTGCACAGCGGCTCGGTCCCCGCACTGCTGAAGAACAAGGAGTCGATCACCGGGGCGTACCTGTCCGGGCGTCGGTCGATCCCGACACCGTCGACCCGCCGGCCGCAGGATCCGGGCCGGGAGCTGGTGGTGCACGGCGCGCGGGAGCACAACCTGCGCAACCTGACCGTCCCGTTCCCGCTGGGCCAGCTCATCGCGGTCACCGGGGTCAGTGGCTCCGGCAAGTCGACGCTCGTCAACGACATCCTGTACGCGGTGCTGGCCAACCAGATCAACGGCGCCCGGTTGGTGCCCGGCCGGCACACCCGGGTCTCCGGTCTGGAGAACGTGGACAAGGTCGTCGGCGTGGACCAGTCGCCGATCGGCCGTACGCCGCGCTCCAACCCGGCCACCTACACCGGGGTCTGGGACCACGTCCGCAAGCTCTTCGCCGAGACCACCGAGGCGAAGGTCCGCGGGTACGGCCCGGGTCGGTTCTCCTTCAACGTCAAGGGCGGGCGTTGCGAGGCCTGCTCCGGCGATGGCACGATCAAGATCGAGATGAACTTCCTGCCGGACGTGTACGTCCCCTGCGAGGTCTGCAAGGGTGCCCGGTACAACCGGGAGACCCTGGAGGTGCACTACAAGGGCAAGACCGTCTCGGACGTGCTGGAGATGCCGATCGAGGAGGCCGCCGAGTTCTTCTCCGCCATCCCGCCCATCCACCGGCACCTCAAGACCCTTGTCGACGTGGGCCTGGGCTACGTACGCCTCGGTCAACCCGCGCCAACCCTGTCCGGCGGCGAGGCGCAGCGGGTCAAGCTCGCCTCCGAGCTGCAGAAGCGCTCCACCGGGCGGACGGTCTACGTGCTCGACGAGCCGACCACCGGTCTGCACTTCGAAGACATCCGCAAGCTGCTGATGGTGCTGGAAGGGCTCGTCGACAAGGGCAACACGGTGATCACCATCGAGCACAACCTCGACGTGATCAAGACGGCCGACTGGCTGATCGACATGGGTCCGGAGGGGGGCCACCGGGGCGGCACCGTGCTCGCCACCGGCACCCCCGAGGAGGTCGCCGAGGTCGCCGAGAGCCACACCGGCGAGTTCCTGCGCCAGGTGCTCAAGCTCGACGGCGCGGCGGCGGGCGCGGCGGCCGCCACCACCCGGGCGGCCAAGGCCAACGGTGTCACCAAGGCGCGGGCGAGCCGCAAGGTGCCCGCCGCCGCACGGTGACCTCCACCTGCCAGAGTCCGGCGCGCGCGACGCCGGTCGGGTCGCCTGCGGCGGTCCCGACCGGCGTCGCGCTGCCCGTGCCGTCGAGACCTGATCGGTCGAGGGGCACCCCGTCCCATTTCAGGTTCGGACGGATGCCGTGGTGAACCATCCGGCACAGTTGCTCGTGTGGACAAAGTGTGGCCGGCTCTTGACCGGCGCGGCGGGCTAGAGAGAGGCGAGGCATGAGTGACGATCAGGCGCTGACCGGTCCGGGTACGCAGACACGGCGCACCCTGCTCACCGGCGTCGGGGCGGTCGGCGCGGCCGTCGTCCTGGCGGCCTGCGGCAGTGACGACGGCGACAGTGGCAGCGATGCCCCCACCAGCGGTGGCCCGGCGGTGCCCAGCAGCGGTGACGCCGGCGGCGGCGACCGGCAGGGTGCCCAGTCCCTGGCGACCACGGCCGACATCCCGGTCGGTGGCGGCAAGGTCCTCGCCGCCCAGGGTGTGGTCATCACCCAGCCGGTGGCCGGCCAGTTCAAGGGTTTCAGCCCGATCTGCACCCACCAGAACTGCCCGGTGACGAACGTCGACGGCGGCACGATCAACTGCACCTGCCACAACAGCAAGTTCTCGATCGAGGACGGCTCGGTGAAGGCCGGCCCCGCCACCAAGCCGCTGCCTCCCAGGGACATCAAGGTCACCGGAGACCAGATCTCGCTGGCCTGACGGTTCGGGGGAGCGACCAGCGCGCCTCCGCCACCAATCGATTCGCGTTTCGGGAAGTCGGGGTATCCGCGTCCAGCCGACACCCCGACTTCCCGGAAACCGAGTGGATCTAGCGCCGGCAACGGGCTGTCGGTGGTGCGGACTAGGCTTGTTGACGTGGCTGACCCCTCGACCTACCGTCCCGCACCCGGCACCATCCCGGAGTCACCGGGGGTCTACCGCTTCCGCGACGGGACCGGCCGGGTGATCTACGTCGGCAAGGCGAAGAACCTGCGCAGCCGGCTCAACTCCTACTTCGGCGACGTCTGGAATCTGCACGAGCGCACCCGGCAGATGGTCACCACCGCCGAGTCGGTGGACTGGATCATCGTCGGCACCGAGGTCGAGGCGCTCCAGCACGAGTTCACCTGGATCAAGCAGTACGACCCTCGGTTCAACGTCCGCTACCGCGACGACAAGTCGTACCCCTACCTGGCCGTCACCCTCAACGAGGAATACCCCCGGTTGCAGGTGATGCGCGGCGCCAAGCGCAAGGGGGTGCGCTACTTCGGTCCGTATTCGCACGCCTGGGCCATCCGCGAGACCCTCGACCTGCTGCTCCGGGTGTTCCCCGCCCGGACGTGCTCGGCCGGCGTGTTCAAACGCGCCGGTCAGGTCGGCCGTCCCTGCCTCCTCGGCTACATCGGCAAGTGCTCGGCGCCGTGCGTCGGCACCGTCTCCGCCGACGAACACCGCGCGATCGTCGACGGGTTCTGCGACTTCATGGCCGGGCGCACCGACACCATGGTCCGCAAGATCGAGCGCGAGATGACCGAGGCGAGCGAGCAACTGGAGTTCGAGCGTGCCGCCCGGCTGCGGGACGACGTGGCCGCGCTCCGCCGGGCCATGGAGAAGCAGACAGTCGTGCTGGGCGACGGCACCGACGCCGACGTGGTCGCGTTCGCCGACGATCCGCTTGAGGCGGCCGTGCAGGTCTTCCACGTCCGCGACGGCCGGGTCCGCGGCCAGCGAGGGTGGGTGGTGGAGAAGACCGAGGACCTGACCACCGGCGACCTGGTGCACCACTTCTGCACCCAGGTGTACGGGGGCGAGCAGGGCGAGGCCGACGTGCCCCGGGAGTTGCTGGTGCCCGAGCTGCCCGCCGACGCCGACGCGCTGGCGGAGTGGCTCTCCGAGCACCGGGGCAGCCGGGTGTCGCTGCGGGTGCCGCAGCGCGGCGACAAGCGCTCACTCATGGAGACGGTGGAGCGCAACGCGAAGGACGCGCTGGCCCGGCACAAGCTGAAGCGTTCCGGTGACCTGACCACCCGGGGCAAGGCGTTGGACGAGATCAGCGAGGCGCTGGGCATGCGCACCTCGCCGCTGCGCATCGAGTGTTTCGACATCTCCCAGATCCAGGGCACCGACGTGGTCGCCAGCATGGTGGTCTTCGAGGACGGGTTGCCCCGCAAGAGCGAGTACCGCCGGTTCATCGTCCGGGGCGCCACCGACGACCTGTCCGCCATGTCCGAGGTCCTCCGCCGCCGCTTCGCCCGATACCTCGACGCGAGGGCCGAGACGGGCGAGGTGGGGGTGGAGTCGGCCGACGACCCGGCCGCCCCGGAGGATGCGGTGGAGCCCCAGGTCGGCGTCCTGATCGATCCGACCACCGGCCGGCCGCGGAAATTCGCGTACCCGCCACAGTTGGTGGTCGTCGACGGCGGCGCCCCACAGGTCGCGGCCGCCGCGCAGGCCCTCGCCGACCTGGGCATCGACGACGTGGCGCTCTGCGGTCTGGCCAAGCGGCTGGAGGAGGTCTGGCTCCCGGACGACGAGCTGCCGGTCATCCTGCCGCGCACCTCGGAAGGGCTCTACCTGCTGCAACGGGTCCGTGACGAGGCCCACCGGTTCGCCATCACCTTCCATCGGCAGCGCCGATCCAAGCGGATGACCGAGTCGGCACTGGACCACGTGCCCGGCCTCGGGGAGGTGCGGCGCAAGGCGCTGCTGCGCCACTTCGGGTCACTCAAGCGGCTCTCCGCCGCAACGGTCGAGGAGATCACCGAGGTGCCCGGGGTGGGTCGACGCACCGCCGAGGCGATCCTGGCCGCCCTCGACAAGGACACGGCGACCGTCGAGAGCGCGGAAGCGGCCCCCGGCACCTGACGTTGCCCTCGTCTCCTCCGCGCGTGGTCAGTCGCGGCACCGATGATCGTGCTCGATCCTGGTTGTAGTGGTCTCGTCCGCGCGGTGAGGGGCCTGTTTCCTGGATCGAGCACGATCATGGGGTGGGTGTCATCGCCGGGCGTATCGGCGGCGGTGTCGGGTGTTGCCACCGCGGTAACGATCCGCGCAGCATCAGGGGACTGCTGCCTCGCTGCGACCTGAGGCAGCACTCTCCGGAACGTGCGCGGGTCGTGGCTTGCGTGGGGTGCGGGTGCCGGGGGCCTGATGTCCGGTTCCGGGGGTGTCGGGGTGAGGTGGTTGTCTGGTTTCGCGCCCCGTGTCCTGGGGTCGGGGTCACCCTCGCGGCGGAATCGGTGGCCGGGCGGGGTCGTTATACCTGGCAGACCCCGCACAGTCAGGCCCACCGCAGCAGTCAGGGTCGCGGAGCGCGGCAGCCGGCGGGAACATCCGGCAGGCCGCCCCGGTTACATCCCCCGCACGGCCGAGCACCACCACCGGCCAACCCCCGGGCACGCGGAATGCGCCACCCCCGGTGGGAGGCGGAATGACCCGCCACCGCGAACGGTTACACCCTGTCCCGACGCCGACCCCTGCGGGTCGCCGGGCAAGAACCCCCCTCGCACTTCCCGCACGATCACCCACCCCCGGGTGTGGTGTGGGCACCCCCGATGCAGAGGAGCACGCCATCATGCGTACCGATCTGATCCGTAAGACCGCCCTGACCGCCGCCGGCCTCGCCTTCACCGGCGGTGCCATCGCCGGACCCGTCACCACCGCGTTCGCCGCGCCCAGCACCGACAAGCCCACCACCCAGACCCAGACCGACCGTAAGGGTCACGGTGAGCGCGAACTGGGCGTGCGCTACGAGGCGCAGCCGAACTTCTACTACTGCGGCCCCGCCGCCACCCGAAACGCCCTGAGTGTGCAGGGCAAGAACATCAACGTCGATGACATGGCCAAGGAAATGGGCACCACCGAGGCCGGCACCAACAGCATCAACGACATCACCCCGGTCCTGAACAAGGAAACCGGCAAGACCGACGCCTACCACAGCGTGGAGATCAGCAGCCCCGACGCCGACGCCAAGCAGACCGACCGGCTACGCGCCGACATCGTCACGACCGTCGACGACGGCCGGGCCGTGGTCGCGAACATCGCCGGCACCAGCACCGACACCGACGGCGGTGTGCACTCCTACGAGGGCGGGCACTACATCAGCGTCGTCGGCTACCGCGACAACGGCACCACCGTCAAGATCGCCGACTCCGCCGACCCGAACACCGCCTCCTACTGGATCACCGTCGAGCACCTCGCCGACTGGATCGCCACCCGCGGCTACGCCACCAGCTGACCCACCCACCAGCAAGGCCGCACCACGGCAACGCCGCACCACCGCAAGGCCGCACCACGGCAAGGCCGCACCAGCCAAGGGCCGGACCCCCACGGGGTTCGGCCCTTCGGCATCGCTGACGTCAGTCGACGGCGAGGACGCCGAGGATCTGTTCGCCGTACTTGGCGAGCTTGTTCTCGCCGACCCCGCTGACGCGGGACAAGTCGGCCAGCGTGCCCGGCGCGTCGCTGGCGATCTGTCGAAGCGTGGCGTCGTGGAAGATCACGTACGCCGGGACGCCCTGCTCCTTGGCGCTGGCCGCCCGCCAGCTCCGGAGTCGCTCGAACAGCGACGCGGCGGCCGGGGTCAGCTCGGCCACCACGGTGGCCGCGCCGCGTGGTTTCGACGAGCGGCTGGAGGCCGGCTTCTCCGGCTCGCGGCGCATCGTGACCGTGCGGCGGCGACCCAGGACGTCGGCGCTCGCCTCGGTCAGGGCGAGCGTGCCGTAGTCGCCCTCCACAGCGAGCAACCCTTCGGCGAGCAGTTGTCGGACCACGCCCCGCCACTCCGCCTCGCTCAGCTCGGAGCCGATGCCGAAGACGGTGAGCGAGTCGTGACCGTGCTGGCTGATCTTGTCGGTCTGTTTGCCGAGCAGGATGTCGATGCAGTGCCCGGCGCCGAAGCGCTGGTTGCGCTCGCGGTCGAGACGGAAGATCGCGGAGAGCAACTTCTGGGCGGCGACCGTGCCGTCCCAGGTCTCCGGTGGGGTGAGGCAGGTGTCGCAGTTGCCGCAGGCTGCCGTGGAGGTCTCGCCGAAGTATTCGAGCAGTTGGACCCGCCGGCAGCGCACCGTCTCGCAGAGGGCGAGCATCGCGTCCAGGTGCGCGGCGAGGTTGCGGCGGTGGGCGAGGTCGCCGTCGGAGGTTTCGATCATCTTGCGTTGCTGGACGACGTCCTGCAGCCCGTACGCCAGCCAGGCCGTGGAGGGCAGGCCGTCCCGCCCGGCGCGGCCGGTCTCCTGGTAGTAGCCCTCGACGGACTTGGGCAGGTCGAGGTGGGCGACGAATCGGACGTCGGGCTTGTCGATGCCCATGCCGAAGGCGATGGTGGCCACCATGACGAGGCCGTCCTCGCGCAGGAAGCGCTGTTGGTTGCGAGCGCGGGTGGCCGCGTCCAACCCGGCGTGGTACGGCAGCGCGGCGATGCCGTTGGTGACGAGGAACTCGGCGGTCTTGTCGACCGAGGCGCGGGACAGGCAGTAGACGATGCCGGCGTCGCCGGGGTGCTCGTCGCGCAGCAGCGTCAGCAGTTGCTTGCGTGGCTCCCGCTTGGGCACGATCCGGTACTGGATGTTGGGCCGGTCGAAGCTCGCCACGAAGTGCCGCGCGTCGTCGAGCTTGAGCCGGGTGGCGATCTCGGTGCGGGTGGCGCTTGTCGCGGTGGCGGTCAGCGCGATCCGCGGCACCTCTGGCCAGCGCTCGTGCAGCATCGACAGCGCGAGGTAGTCGGGGCGGAAGTCGTGGCCCCACTGGGACACGCAGTGCGCCTCGTCGATCGCGAACAGGGAGATGCGCCCCCGGTCGAGCAGGGCGAGGGTGGAGCGGACGCCGAGCGCCTCCGGGGCCAGGTAGAGCAGGTCCAGCTCGCCGGCGACGAAGGCGGCCTCGACCCGGCGTCGGGCGTCCAGGGTCTGGGTCGAGTTGAGGAAGCCGGCGCGGACGCCGACGGCGGTGAGGGCGTCCACCTGGTCCTGCATGAGCGCGATCAGTGGGGACACGACGACCGCGACGCCGTCGCGGACCAGGGCCGGGATCTGGTAGCACAGCGACTTGCCACCACCGGTGGGCATCAACACCAGGGCGTCGCCGCCGGCGACCACATGGTCGATCACCTGCTGCTGGAAACCGCGGAAGGCGTCGTAGCCGAACACCCGGCGCAGCACCGGCAGCGCGCCTTCGGTACGCAGGTCGGTGGGGGAAGCCATCCGCGGAGTCTACGAGCCCACCCCGACAGCACCCGCCCGGCGCTCCCGAGTGGGTGGGCGCGTCGGGCGGGCGGTGCGGTCAGCCGGGCTGGCTGGACCGGTTCGCCAGACCGCGCGGCGGGGCCTTCATCCCGACCACGATGTCGACGATCTCGATGTAGCGGGCCTTGCCGCCCATCCGGAACGCGGTGGCCGCCGCGTTGATCTCCTCGAGGGTGTCGCCCTCGACGATCGTGACCTGGTCGTACTTGCCGTTCACCCCGGTCGTCACGACGTGCGTGAGCTGCTTGGCGAAGCGGCCCAGGTCCCGTGCGTGCTCGGCGGAGACCTCGTGGATGCCCTCCCGGCCGAGCGCGAAGTACTCCGGGCTGATCCGCATGAACAGGAAGCCGATGTATTTGTTCTTGTCCGCAAGGTCGTGCATCGCACCCTCCCAGATGTCGGTCTGACCTGCGACGATCACGAAGAGCTTATTGATGCCTACTGATCGTTATCAAGGCCGACGACTGTCGGGAGCACGACCGCCGACCGTCGGTCGCCGGACGACCCGGGACAGGTGCCGGCCCCCGCTCGGATGGCGGGATAGAGTCGCTGATTGACCAATCGCGGCCGAGGGGGCCGCGGCGCCACAGCTTGGGGGTACGGGTGAGCGAGGCGCGCGCAGCCGGTGACCGGATCGACGATCCGGTTGCCGTGGACGGGCAGCTGGCGGCCGAGTCGGAGACCACACTCGTGGTGGTGACCGGCGTCTCCGGGGGTGGCCGCAGCACTGTCGCCCGGGCGCTGGAGAACGTCGGCTACTACGTGGTCGACAACCTGCCGCAGGCGCTGATGCTGGACATGGCCGAGTTGGCGTTCAAGGCGGGCGGGGCGGCTCGGCGTACCGCGATGGTGCTGGACGTCCGGTCGCGGGCCTTCTCCACGGACCTGGCCGGGGCGATCCGGGAGCTGAAGGAACGCGGCTTCTCGCCCCGGGTGGTCTTCGTCGACGCCGACGACGAGGTGTTGATCCGCCGGTTCGAGAGCGTCCGGCGCTCGCACCCGTTGCAGGGCGACGGGCGGCTGGCGGACGGCATCGCCGTGGAGCGTGGCCTGCTGGAGGAGGCGCGTGACCAGGCCGACGTGATCATCGACACCAGCCACCTCAACGTCAACCAGCTCCGGCGTCGCATCGAGGAGCTGTTCGGCGGCGAGGACGCCCGCCGGCTGCGGGTCACCGTGCTGTCGTTCGGCTTCAAGTACGGCCTGCCGCCGGACGCCGATTTCGTGCTCGACGCCCGTTTCCTGCCGAACCCGTACTGGGTGCCGGAGCTGCGCGAGCACACCGGTCGGGAGGAGGCGGTCAGCGCGTACGTGCTGGGTCAGGAGGGCGCGGAAGCCTTCGTCACCTCGTACGCCGACCTGGTCAACGCCACCACCGCCGGCTTCGAGCGGGAGGGCAAGCGGTACCTGACGGTCGCCGTGGGCTGTACCGGCGGCAAGCACCGCAGCGTGGCAATCGCCGAGGAGTTGGCCAGCCGCCTGCGCCACTCCGGGCTGGCGGCCAACGCCCAGCACCGCGACCTGGGGCGCGAATGACGGCCCGCCGGGTGGTGGCGTTCGGCGGTGGGCACGGGCTCTCCGCGTCCTTGCGGGCGCTGCGCCACTGCGCACCCGAACTCGATCTCGACATCACCGCCGTGGTCACCGTCGGGGACGACGGCGGCTCCAGCGGCCGCCTGCGCGCCGAGCGGGGTGGACTGCCCCCGGGTGACCTGCGTCAGGCGCTGGTGGCGCTGGCCGGCGACCACCCGGCCACCCGACGCAGCGCCGGGTTGTTCCAGCACCGCTTCGCCGCCGTGCCGGCCGGCGTACCCCAACTTGGCGAAGCCGACCCGGACCCGGCGGCGACCGACGGCCGTAGCCCGCGTGACCAGGGCGCCGGTGGCCTCGGCCCGCGTGACCAGAGCACGGGCGGCCAGGGTACGGGCGGCCGGTGCGCGGCGCCCGGCGACGGGCTGGCCGGGCACGCGGTGGGCAACCTGGTGCTCTGCGGTCTCATGGAGCTGCTCGGTGACCCGGTGGCCGCGCTGGAGCACGCAGGCGCGATGCTCGGCGCGGTCGGCCGGGTGTTGCCGATGTCCCGACAGCCGGTCGGCATCGAGGCGCAGGTACGCGGTGTCGACCCGGCCGCCCCCGACGAGGTGCGGACCGTGCGCGGCCAGCACCAGGTGGCGGTCACCACCGGGCGGGTCGAGTCGCTGCGCCTCACGCCCGCCGCCCCGGCAGCCTGTGCCGAGGCCATCGAGGCGATCATGGCGGCGGACTGGTTGATCTTCGGGCCGGGCAGCTGGTACACGAGCGTGCTCCCGCACCTGCTGGTGCCGCAGTTGGCCGACGCGATCGTGTCCACCTCGGCCCGGCGGCTGGTCACGTTGAACCTCGCCGCGGAGAAGGAGACCCTCGGGCTCTCGGTCGCCGACCACCTCGCGGCCCTGCACTGGTACCTGGCCGAGCTCAAGGTGGATCTCGTGCTCGCCGATGCCCTGGCGGTGGGTGACCCCGAACCGGTCGAACGTGCGGCAGAATCGCTGGGTGCCCGCCTGGTCCTCGCCCCCGTCGCCGTCACCGACGGCACTCCCCGCCATGATCCGGCTGCCCTGGGCGCCGCGCTGGTGCCTGTCCTGGGCGCCGATCGTTAGACACGTACGTAATCTCCGGCGACACGCCGGAACCGGTCCGTGAGGGGACGCACAATGGCGATGACGGCCGCGGTCAAGGACGAGCTGAGTCGGGTCGACGTGCCCAAGCCCTGCTGTCGGCGGGCGGAGATGGCCGCACTGCTGCGCTTCGCCGGCGGGCTGCACATCGTCTCCGGCCGCGTGGTGGTGGAGGCGGAACTGGACACGGGGGCGGTGGCCCGGCGGTTACGCCGGGAGGTCGCCGAGGTCTACGGATATCCCAGCGAGATCCACGTGCTGGCGTCCGGTGGACTGCGCAAGGGCAGCCACTTCATCGTGCGGGTGGTCAAGGACGGCGAGGCCCTCGCCCGGCAGACCGGCCTGCTCGACGTGCGGGGCCGCCCGGTGCGCGGGCTGCCCCCGCACGTGGTGGCGGCGAACGTCTGCTGCGCGGTCTCCGCGTGGCGGGGCGCGTTCATGGCCCACGGTTCGCTCACCGAACCCGGCCGCTCCAGCGCTCTGGAGATCACCTGCCCGGGGCCGGAGTCGGCGTTGGCGCTTGTCGGCGCGGCCCGCCGCATCGGCATCACCGCCAAGAACCGCGAGGTGCGCGGCGTGGACCGGGTGGTGGTCAAGGACGGCGACGCGATCGCCGCGCTGCTCACCCGCATCGGCGCGCACTCCAGCGTGCTGGCCTGGGAGGAGCGTCGGGTACGCCGGGAGGTGCGCGCCACCGCCAACCGGCTCGCCAACTTCGACGACGCCAACCTGCGCCGCTCGGCGCGCGCCGCGGTCGCTGCCGCCGCCCGGGTCACCCGCGCGCTGGAGATCCTCGCCGAGGAGGCGCCCAACCACCTGACCGACGCCGGGCGGCTGCGCCTGGAGCACCGGCAGGCGTCCTTGGAGGAGTTGGGCGCGCTGGCTGACCCGCCGCTGACCAAGGACGCCATCGCCGGGCGGATCCGCCGGCTGCTCGCCCTGGCCGACAAGCGCGCCCGGGACCTCGGCATCCCGGATACGGAAGCGGCAGTCACGCCCGACATGCTCGTGGTCTGATAGGACGGTGGGGTCGCACGGTGTGCCCGGGAGCACGACCCGGCGCGGCGTGGTCTCGCACGCTCGGATAGGGTCGCTGCGTACGGCAAGGGGGCCGACACCGGCACTCCTCGCTGTGCCCACCGCCTCGGGCGGTCAGGTCCGCAGACCGCGCGGCGGGGTGGCCGAGATGAACCGTCAGCGGCCGGCTCCAACGGTCGGCGCACACCATTCCCGCCGGCCCGTTGTCTGAAGCCGGTGGACCAGAACGCGAGGAGATGGGACCTTGACCATCCGGGTTGGCATCAACGGCTTTGGCCGAATCGGCCGTAACTTCTTCCGGGCAGTGCTGGCGTCTGACGCCGACATCGAGGTCGTGGCGGTCAACGACCTGACCGACAACGGCACGCTCGCCCACCTGCTCAAGTACGACAGCATCCTCGGCCGCCTGCCCTACGAGGTCAAGGCCACCGCCGACGAGATCACCGTCGGTGGCAAGACCATCAAGGCGTACGCCGAGAAGGACCCGTCGAAGCTGCCGTGGGGCGACCTGAACGTCGACGTCGTCATCGAGTCGACCGGCTTCTTCACCGACGCCACCAAGGCCAAGGCGCACGTCGACGGCGGGGCCAAGAAGGTCATCATCTCCGCCCCGGCGAAGAACGAGGACGTCACCGTCGTCATGGGTGTCAACCACGACACCTACGACCCGGCGAAGCACACCATCATCTCCAACGCTTCGTGCACCACCAACTGCCTCGCCCCGATGGCGAAGGTCCTGCACGACACGTTCGGCATCCAGCACGGTCTGATGACGACGATCCACGCGTACACCCAGGACCAGAACCTCCAGGACGCGCCGCACTCGGACCTGCGTCGGGCCCGGGCCGCAGCGCTGAACATCGTTCCGACCTCGACCGGCGCCGCCAAGGCCATCGGCCTGGTGCTGCCGGACCTCAAGGGCAAGCTCGACGGGTACGCGCTGCGGGTGCCGATCCCGACCGGCTCGGTCACCGACCTCACCGTCAACGTGGGTCGGGAGACCACCGTGGACGAGGTCAACGCCGCGCTGAAGGCCGCCGCGGACGGCCCGCTCAAGGGCATCCTGGTCTACAACGAGGACCCGATCGTCTCCTCCGACATCGTCACCGACCCGGCGTCGTGCATCTTCGACGCGCCGCTGACCAAGGTCGTTGGCAACCAGGTCAAGGTCGTCGGCTGGTACGACAACGAGTGGGGCTACTCCAACCGGCTCGTCGACCTGGTCAAGTTGGTCGGTAGCTCGCTGTGAGCATCCGGACCCTCGACGACCTGCTCGCCGAGGGGGTGGCAGGTCGGCGCGTGCTGGTGCGCGCCGACCTGAACGTCCCGCTCGACAAGCAGTCCGGTGCCATCGACGATCATAACTCCGCCTCCGCGCCGCAAGGCGGCACTCCGGACGGAGTGAGGATCGCTGACGACGGTCGCATCCGCGCGGTGCTGCCGACCCTCGGCGCGCTGGTCGAGGCCGGCGCGAAGGTGGTCGTCTGCTCGCACCTGGGCCGCCCGAAGGGCGCTCCGGACCCGCAGTTCAGCCTTCGCCCGGTCGCCGGGCGCCTCGGTGAGCTGCTCGGCGCGCCGGTGCACTTCGCGACCGACACCGTCGGTGAGTCCGCCCGTTCCACGGTCGCGGACCTGGCCGACGGCCAGGTCGCCCTTCTGGAGAACCTGCGCTTCAACGCGGGCGAGACCAGCAAGGACGAGGCCGAGCGGGGTGCCTTCGCCGACCAGCTCGCCGCGTTCGGCGACGCGTACGTGGACGACGCGTTCGGCGCCGTGCACCGCAAGCACGCGAGTGTCTTCGACGTGCCGGCCCGGTTGCCGCACGTCGCGGGCCGGCTGGTGCTGCGTGAGGTCGAGGTGCTCTCCAGGCTCACCGCCGACCCGGAGCGGCCGTACGTGGTGGTGCTCGGTGGGTCGAAGGTGTCCGACAAGCTCGCCGTGATCGAGGCACTGCTGCCCACGGTCGACCGGCTGCTCATCGGTGGCGGGATGTGCTTCACCTTCCTCAAGGCCCAGGGCCTGGAGGTGGGCACCTCGCTGCTGGAGAAGGACATGGTCGAGACCTGCCGCAACCTGCTGGAGCGGTCCAACGGCAAGATCATGCTGCCGGTCGACGTGGTGGTGGCGGACGCGTTCGCCCCGGATGCCGCGCACGACACGGTCCGGGTCGACGGCATCCCGAGCCACCGGCTCGGTCTGGATGTCGGCCCGGAGACGGTGGCCGGCTTCAGCGCCGCGCTGTCCCCGGCGAAGACGATCTTCTGGAACGGTCCGATGGGCGTGTTCGAGATGCCTGCCTTCGCGGCGGGCACCCGGGGCATCGCCGAGGCGATCACCAAGGCCGACGCGTTCAGCGTCGTCGGTGGCGGTGACTCGGCGGCGGCGGTCCGTGCCCTGGGGCTGGACGAGTCGTCCTTCGGGCACATCTCCACGGGCGGCGGCGCCTCCCTGGAATACCTCGAGGGCAAGACCCTCCCCGGCATCGCGGCCCTGGAGAACTGAATGTCGAGCACCACCCGTCGGCCGTTGATGGCCGGCAACTGGAAGATGAACCTCAACCACCTCGAGGCCAACCTGCTCGTGCAGAAGTTGGCGGCGAGCCTCACCGAGAAGCAGCTCACCGAGGTCGAGACGGTCGTGCTGCCGCCCTTCACCGACCTGCGGACGGTGCAGACCGCGGTGGACGGCGACAAACTGCTGATCGGCTACGGCGGGCAGGACCTCTCCGCACACGCGTCCGGCGCGTACACCGGGGAGATCTCCGGTCCGATGCTGGCCAAGCTCGGCTGCACCTACGTGGTGGTCGGGCACTCGGAGCGGCGGGCCTACCACAACGAGGACGACGCACTCGTCAACGCCAAGGTGAAGGCGGCGCTGACGCACGGCCTGACGCCGATCCTCTGCGTGGGGGAGGGGCTGGACGTCCGCGAGCAGGGCACCCACGTGGCACACTGCGCCGACCAGCTCGACGGGGGCCTCGCCGGGCTCACCGCCGAGCAGGTGCGGCAGGTCGTGATCGCGTACGAGCCGGTCTGGGCGATCGGCACGGGCAAGACCGCGACGCCGGAGGACGCCCAGGAGGTCTGCGGGGCGGTCCGTCAGCGACTGGCGGAGCGCTTCGACCAGGAGACCGCCGACCAGGTGCGGGTCCTCTACGGCGGCTCGGTCAAGGCGTCGAACGTCGCCTCGATCATGGCCCAGCCGGACGTGGACGGGGGCCTGGTGGGGGGCGCCAGCCTGGACGCGGAGGAATTCGCTCAGATCTGCCGCTTCCCGGAGCACATCGCTCGCTGATCGCTCGGTATCCTGGACACCGCCCGTCCGCCGGTCGGTGCCGCCGTGCCCGATCAGACCGGGCGAGGATCGCTACGAGAGGACTGACCCCAGCCATGCCGATCTGGTTCGCATACACGTTGATCGTGTTGCTGATCATCACGAGCATTCTGCTCACCATGCTTATCCTGCTGCACCGCGGCAAGGGCGGCGGTCTGTCGAGCATGTTCGGCGGTGGCGTCAGCTCCAGCCTCGCCGGCTCCTCCGTGGCAGAGAAAAACCTGGACCGTTACACCGTTCTGGTGAGCGTCGTCTGGTTCGCCGCCATCGTCGGGCTCGGGCTCTGGCTCCGCCTCCAGATGAACAGCGGCACCTGAGCACGCTCGTTCAGTCGTACAATCTGCGCGCGGTCCGTCACTCGACGGGCCGCGCGCAGGCTTTTCTCCGCTGCACCGCGTCGCCCGCCGTCCACCCCTGTTTGATGGCGGGTCCCCTCCGACGACAGGAGCGAGCAGCCGTGCCCAGTGGCAACGTCATCCGCGGCGCCCGAGTCGGTTCCGCGCCCATGCGCCCCGACGAGCGACACGCACCCGCCCCCCGACAGGACGTCACCTACTGGTGCCGCAACGACCACCGGATCGACATCCGGATCGCCGCGGACGCCGAGGCGCCTCCCCGGTGGGACTGCCCCCGGTGCGGCCTGCCCGCCGGCCGGGACGCCCAGAACCCGCCCGGCCGGACCCGCGCCGAACCGTACAAGAGCCACCTGGCGTACGTGAAGGAGCGGCGCACCGCCGAGGAGGGGGAGGCCCTGCTGAACGAGGCGCTGGCGGCGTTACGTCGCCGCCGGGGCGAGTAGGCGGCTCCGACTAGCGCAGGCTGCGCAGTCGTGCCGGTACGTCGGCTGCCGCTGCCCGGTCCAACAACCAGCGGGTGCGGCCCACCCCGTGCACCCCGGCGGCCGGCAACTGCACCGGCCCGGCACCGGCCAACGCCATGCCCACCGCGCGAGCCTTGTCGGCGCCGGCGGCCACCAGCCAGACCTCCTCGGCGGTGTTGATCGCCGACAGGGTGAGCGTTGTCCGCGTCGGCGGCGGCTTGGGGCTGCCCCGCACCGCGCTGACCGGCCGGGTCTCGTAGCCCACCGGGTGCTCGGGGAAGACCGAGGCGACATGCCCGTCCTCGCCGACGCCCAGCATCAGCACGTCGAAGTGCGGCAGCGTGGCGTGCCCGGGCCGGGCGGCGTGCGCCAACTCCTCCGCGTACCCGGCAGCAGCCGCCTCGGGGTCGTTGCCGGCCGGGCCGTCCGAGGCTGGCATCGGGTGCACCCGGGCCGGGTTCAGCGGCACCACGCCCAGCAGGGCGGCTCGGGCCTGGGTCTCGTTGCGGTCCGGATCACCGGAGGGCAGGAACCGCTCGTCGCCCCACCACACGTCGACCCGGGACCAGTCCACCGCGTCGCGGGCGGGCAGCGTCGCCACCGCCCGGTACACGGCCGCGGCGACCCGGCCGCCGGTGAGCACCACCGAGGCCTCGCCCCGGTCGGCCTGGGCGTCGAGCAGCTTCACCAGCAACCGGGCCGCCACGGCCTGCGCCAGCAGGTCGGCGTCGGCGTGGACGGCGACACTCGCCTCACTCATGGAATGCGCCTTCGTTTCCCGACCGCGCGGCGGTCGCTGTCGCGTCGTGCCCGGACCGGTTCGCCCGAGATGGTGTGCTCCGGGGCAGGGACCGGTCTACACCGGCCCCTGCCCCGACGTCGTGCCCCGGCAGGGCCTCAGCTCTCGCCGCTGGTGCCGGAGTGCGCGGTGACCCCGGCCTCGGCGCGCCGCGCGGTGGCCGGATCCTTCCACACGTGCACCCGCTGCGCGGGGCGCTGCTCCAAGCCACGCAGCCCGACCGTCGCGCCCAGCGCCTCCGCGTACACCTGGTCGGCGTCCAGACGCCGCAGCTCCTCCGCCAACTCGTCACCGAGCGGACGGCGGACCAGCGGCAGGGCCCGGTCGTCCTGGCCGGTACGCCGGAACACCGCCATGCTGTCCTCGCGGGTCAACGACAGCTGATCGCCGTTGGCGCAGCTCAACCGCACCTCCCGCATCCGGGGAAACTCGTCGGAGTCCACCCGGTGCGGCGTGATGCCGAGCCGGCTGGACAGCCAACCGACCATCAGCGCGGCCGTCGGGTCGGTGGGCGGCGCGACCACCGTCGCCTCGACGACCCGCTCGCTCGCGGTGTCGAACGCCCCGGCGACCAGGGTCCGCCACGGGGTGATCCGGGTCCACGCCAGGTCCGTGTCGCCCGGGGCGTAGTCCCGGGCACGCTGCCGCAGCGCCTCCACCGGGTCGGCGGCCTGCGCCGAGTCGGTGATCCTGCGGTCGGCGACCACCCCGAGGAAGTCGGTGGCGATCTCCGCCGGCGGCTCGCCGTGCCACCAGGTGACCACCGGCACGTCCGGGACCAGCAGCGGCATGACCACCGACTCGGCGTGCAGGGCCAACCGGCCGTACATCCGGGTGACCACGGCCTCGCACGGGCCGAGCCGGCCACCGACCACGATCTCCGCGTCCAACCGGTTGCGGTCCCGCTCGATCTCGGAGCGAACCACCACCACGAGCCGGCACGGGTGGGCGGCGGCGGCGATCGTCGCCGCCGCCTCCGCCTCGCGGACCCGCTTCTCGTCCACCACCACGATGAGAGTGAGCGCCATGCCACTGGCCACGCCACCGGCGCTGCGCCGCTCGGCGGCGAGCGCCTTGACCACCTCGTTGCCGGTGGTGTCCCAGAGCCCGATCATGCTCTTCTCCAAGCGCGGCCCTCGCGGGCCAGCATCTCGTCGGAGGCGCGCGGCCCCCACTCGCCGGCCCGGTACGGCTCCGGCTTGGTGCCCACCCAGGCGTGCTCCAGTGGGTCGATCACCTGCCAGCTCTGCTCGACCTCGGCCGCGTCCGGGAACAGGGTGCGGTCGCCGATCAGCACGTCCAGCACCAGCCGCTCGTACGCCTCGGGGCTGGACTCGGTGAACGCCTCGCCGTACTGGAAGTCCATCGCGATGTCGCGGACCTCCATCGTGGTGCCCGGGACCTTCGAACCGAACTTGAGCACCACACCCTCGTCCGGCTGCACCCGGATGACCAACTGGTTGTTGCCCAGCGACTCCATGTCGGCGTCGTTGAACGGCAGGTGCGGCGCCTTCTTGAACATGATGGCGACCTCGGTGACCCGCCGGGGCAGCCGCTTGCCGGCCCGGATGTAGAACGGCACCTCCGCCCACCGGCGGTTCTGGATGCCCAGCCGCACCGCCACGTACGTCTCCGTGGTGGAGTCGGTGGGGACGTCCCGCTCCTCCAGGTAACCGACCGCGCGCTCGCCTCCCACCCACCCGGGCAGGTACTGGCCGCGCACGGTGTCCCGAGCCACGTCCTTGGGCAGGGTGATCGCCTTGAGCACCTTCAGCTTCTCGGCCCGGATCTCGTCGGCGTCGAAACTGGTCGGCTCCTCCATCGCCACCAGGGCGAGAAGTTGCAGGAGGTGGTTCTGGAGCACGTCCCGGGCGGTGCCGACCGTGTCGTAGAAACCGGCGCGGGTGCCGATGCCCACATCCTCGGCCATGGTGATCTGCACCGAGTCGACGTACTTGGAGTTCCACAGCGGCTCGAACAGGTTGTTGGCGAACCGCAGAGCGAGGATGTTCTGAACGGTTTCCTTGCCCAGGTAGTGGTCGATCCGGAAGACGTCCTCCCGGGTGAACACGTCGTCGACGAGGTCGTTGAGGGCCTTCGCCGAGGGCAGGTCGTTGCCGAACGGCTTCTCCACGACGACCCGACGCCAACCGCCGGACTTCTCGTTGTCGGCCATCCCGGTGCGGGCCAGTTGCTTGAGCACGACGGGGAACGCGGCCGGGGGGATGGAGAAGTAGAACGCCGCGTTGCCGGTGATGCCGTGGGTCTGGCGCAGGTCGTCGAGCGTCGAGGCGAGCTGGTCGAAGGCGTCGTCGTCGTCGAACGACCCGCCGACGAACTTGATGTTGCCGGCCAGCCGTGCCCACACCTCGTCCCGCCAGGGGGTACGAGCGTGCTTGCGGGCGGCCTCGCACGCGAGGGTCTCGAAGTCGCCGTCACCCCAGTCGCGGCGCGCGAAGCCGAGCACCACGAAACCGGGCGGCAGCAGCCCCCGGTTGGCCAGGTCGTAGACGGCAGGGAGCAGCTTCTTGCGAGCCAGGTCGCCGGTCACCCCGAAGATCACCAGAGCGCACGGCTCCGGAATCCGGGGCAACCGGCGGTCCTGCGGGTCGCGTAGCGGGTTCACCGAACCGCCTCCTCGCTCCGCTTCAGTCACGTCGTCCATCCTCACGCCGGCAGATCACCGGCGGCGTCGAGCAGTTGGGCGACACCGGCGGCACGGTCGGTCAGATGCAGCCGCAGCACCGGGCGTTCCCGACCGGCGAGCGCCTGCCGGTCCCCGGCGGCCTGCGCCGCCTGCAACTCACCGAAGGTGTACGGCTTGCCCGGCACCGCCAGGTCCTCGGCGACCGCGCCGGTCACCTGGAGGTAGCTGCCCACCTGCGGGCCGCCCTTGTGGTACTGGCCCGTGGAGTGCAGGAACCGCGGACCCCAGCCGAACGTGACCGGCCGACCGCCCGCCTGCGCCAGCAGCGGCCGCAGCCGGGCCGTGTCGGCGTCGGCGAACCGGTCGAGGTACGCCATCACCGCGAGGTAGCCGTCGTCGCCCAGCCCGTCGAGCAGCCAGCGCAGCACCCCGGCCAGGTCCCCGGGAGCACCCTGCGGGGCGTACACCTCGATCGCGCCCTCGGTGAACGACGGCGACTCCGCCGGCAGGCCCGAGGCCAGGATCTTGTTGGTGTTCTCCTTGGACTCGGTGACGTTCGGCTGGTTGAACGGGTCGATGCCGAGCACCACGCCGGCCACCGCGGTCGCGTACTCCCAGGCCAGGAACTGCGCGCCCAGCGGGCCGTTGACGGCCACGTCCGGGGTGGCGCCGCCACCCGGCACGTCACCGGGGGCCAGCGAGCCGCCGTAGCTGACCGTCAGCACGTCCGCACCGGTGGCGCCGGGGCTCTGCGGCGACTCCACGACCACCGGGAGGATGCCCACCCCGGCCTTGCCCGTCGACTCGGCGATCAGCTGCTCGGCCCAGTCACCGAGACCGTCGATGCCGGTGCCGTCGGAGACCAGGGCGACCTTGTCCCGGGCCAGCGTGGCCGCGGCACCCAGGGCGGCGCCCAGCGCCAACGCCGGATTGTCCCGGTCCGCGCCGAGCGACGCGGCCAGCGCGTCGGCCTGGTCGAGGAGTTCCGCGACCTCGACCCCGGCCAGCGCCGAGGGCACCAGGCCGAACGCGGTGAGCGCCGAGTACCGGCCGCCCACGTTCGGGTCGGCGAGCACCGTGAACGCGCCCATCTCGGTCGCGGTGGTCTCCAGCGGCGAACCCGGGTCGGTGACGATGACGAAGTGCCGGCCGGCCTCTGCCTCGGTCATCCCGGCGTCGAGGAACGCCTGCCAGTAGACGCGACGGTGGCTGTCGGTCTCCACCGTCGACCCGGACTTGCTGGCCACCACCACGACGGTGCGTTCCAGCCGGTCACCGAGCGCCGCCCGGACCTGGCCCGGGTCGGTGGTGTCCAGCACGGTCAGCGGCCGGCCCAGCGTCCGGGTGATCACCTCGGGGGCCAACGACGAGCCGCCCATGCCGGCGAGCACCACGTGGTCCAGGTCGGCCAGCTCGGCTTTCAGCTCGGCGAGCTGCACCAGCAACTCGCGGCTGCGCTGGTGGGTGTCGACCCAGCCGAGCCGGACCTTCGCCTCGGCCTCGGCGTCCGGACCCCACAGGCTCGCGTCCTTGCCGGCCAGCTTGCCCGGGACGCCGGCCTTGACCAGCGCGTCCCGGGTCGAGGCGGGCGCGGACTTGTCGACCGCGTCCGCGCCGTACACGGCGAGGCCGGCAGCGGCCTCCACCGGTCCTGCGAGTAGGTCGCTCATGCCGTCACCTCCGCGCTGAACTTGCTGATTCGCGCGCTCATGCGCCACCGGTCTTCTCGGCGCTCTTGGCGTTGCCCTTGGCGGCCTTGTTCGGCGCACCCGTGCCCTTGGCCGCCGCCTCCAGCGACTTGCGGACGCCGTCGAGCAGCTCCTGCCAGCTGGCCTCGAACTTCTCCACGCCCTCGCGCTCCAGGGTGGCGATCACGTCGTCCATGTCCACCCCGACCGACTCCAGGTCCGCGAAGACCTTGCGGGCCGCGTCGTAGGAGCTGGTGATCGTGTCGCCGCGGGTCTCGCCATGGTCGGCGTACGCGTGGATGACCGATTCCGGCATGGTGTTGACCGTACCGGGGGCGATCAGCTCCTCGACGTAGATGACGTCGCGGTAGTCCGGATTCTTCGTCGAGGTGGACGCCCACAGCGGCCGCTGCGGGTGCGCGCCGGCGGCGGCGAGCGCCTTCCACCGGTCGGAGGAGAACACCTCGGTGTAGCGCTCGTACGCCAGCTGGGCGTTGGCGACGGCGGCCTTGCCCTTGAGGGACTTCGCCTGGTCGGAGCCGACCTTCTCGAGCCTCTTGTCGATCTCGGAGTCGACCCGCGAGACGAAGAACGATGCCACCGAGCCGATCTTCGACAGGTCGTGGCCGTTGGCCTTGGCCTGCTCCAGGCCGGTGAGGAACGCCTCCATGACCGCCGAGTAGCGGTCCAGGCCGAAGATCAGCGTCACGTTGACGCTGATGCCCTCGGCGAGGGTGTCGGTGATCGCCGACAGGCCCTCCTCGGTGGCCGGGATCTTGATGTAGAGGTTGGGGCGGTCGACCAGCCACCACAGGGCCTTGGCCTCGGCCACCGTCTTGTCCGCGTCGTGCGCGCTGCGCGGGTCCACCTCGATGGAGACCCGGCCGTCGACGCCCTCGCTGCCGTCGTACGACGGGCGCATCACGTCGCAGGCCCACCGCACGTCGTACGTGGTGAGCATGCGTACGGCCTCTTCCACGTCCACGTCACGGGTGGCGAGGTCGCGAAGCTGCCAGTTGTACTCGTCGGCGTCGCTCAGGGCCTTTGCGAAGATCGTCGGGTTGGTGGTGACACCGGCCACGTGCTTCTCACGGCGCAGCTCGTCCAGCCCGCCGGAGCTCAGTCGCACCCGGGAAAGATCGTCGAGCCAGACCGCCACACCCGCGGCGGTGAGCTCATTCAACTTGTCCGTCATGCCGTCCACGCTCCCTCAGTTGCCGGTCGTGAAACCGGTGATGTCGCCCACCCGGGCCAGCGAGGCGTGTGCCGCCGCCACGATCCGGTCGCCGGTGAACCCGAACTGCTCGAAGAGCACGGTGTGCGGGGCGCTCGCCCCGTAGTGCTCCAGGCTCACGCTCTCGCCCAGATCACCGACGATGCCGCGCCAGGACATCGCGATGCCCGCCTCCACGCTCACCCGTGCCTTTACCCCACGGGGGAGCACCGACTCCCGGTACGCCTCATCCTGCTCGTAGAACCACTCCTGGCAGGGCATCGAGACGACCCGGGTCGGGGTGCCGTCGGCCTCCAGCCGCTCCCGGGCGGTCAGGCAGAGCTGCACCTCGGAACCGGTGCCGATGATGATCACCTGCGGCTTGCCGTTGGACGCCTCGGCCAGCACGTAACCGCCCTTGGCCACCCCCTCCGCGCTGCCCAGGACGTCGCGGTCCAGGGTCGGCAGCGGCTGGCGGCTCAGCGCCAGCGCGGTGGGCCGGTCGGTGTGCTCCAGCGCCTGCCGCCAGGCCCAGGCCGTCTCGTTGGCGTCCGCCGGACGGACCACGTCCAGCCCCGGGATGGCGCGCAGCGCGGTCAGGTGCTCCACCGGCTGGTGGGTCGGGCCGTCCTCGCCCAGGCCGATCGAGTCGTGCGTCCACACGTAGGTGACCGGCAGCTTCATCAGCGCGGCCAGCCGCACCGACGGGCGCATGTAGTCGCTGAACACCAGGAACGTGCCGCCGTACGGGCGGGTGCCGCCGTGCAGGGCGATGCCGTTGAGGACCGCGCCCATGGCGTGCTCACGGATGCCGAAGTGCAGCGTGCGCCCGTACTCGTGACCGGGGAAGTCCTTGGTGGCGTGCGCGGCCGGGATGAACGACGGCTCGCCCTTCATCGTGGTGTTGTTGCTCTCGGCCAGGTCGGCCGAGCCACCCCACAGCTCCGGGAGCACCGGCGCGAGGGCCTCCAGCACCTTGCCCGAGGCGGCGCGGGTGGCGACGCCCTTGGCGTCCGCCGGGAAGACCGGCAGCGCGTCGGTCCAGCCGTCGGGGAGTACGCGACCAGCCATCCGCTCGTAGAGCGCGGTGCGCTCCGGGTTGGCCTTCTTCCAGGCGTCGAACGCGCCGGTCCACTCCTGCTCGGCGTCGGAGCCGCGGCCCATCACCGTGCGGGCGTGGGCGAGCACCTCCTCGTCCACCTGGAAGGTCTGCTCCGGGTCGAAGTCGAGGATCCGCTTGGTGGCCTTCACCTCGTCGGCGCCGAGCGCCGAGCCGTGGATCTTGCCAGTGTTCTGCTTGTTGGGCGCGGGCCAGCCGATGATGGTGCGCAGCGCGATGAAGGACGGGCGGCCGGACTCGGCACGGGCGGCCACCAGCGCGGCGTACAGCGCCTCGGCGTCCTCGTGGTAGTCACCCTGGTCGGCGTCGCCGCTGCGCCAGTCGACGGTCTGGACGTGCCAGCCGTACGCCTCGTAACGCGCGGCCACGTCCTCGCTCTTGGCGATCCGGGTGTCGTCCTCGATGGAGATCTCGTTGTCGTCGTAGATCACCGTGAGGTTGCCCAGCTGCTGGTGCCCGGCGAGGGCGCTGGCCTCGTGGCTGATGCCCTCCTCGATGTCGCCGTCGGAGACGATGCACCAGATGTTGTGGTCGAAGACCGACGCGCCGGGCTCGGACTCGGGGTCGAACAGGCCGCGCTCGCGGCGGGCCGCCATGGCCATGCCGACCGCGTTGCCCAGGCCCTGCCCGAGCGGGCCGGTGGTGGTCTCCACGCCCGGGGTGTGCCCGTGCTCGGGGTGACCCGGCGTGAGCGAGCCCCACTGCCGCAGCGACTTGAGGTCGTCCAGGCTCAGCGGGTAACCGGACAGGAACAGCTGGATGTAGAGCGTCAGGCTGGAGTGCCCGGCGGAGAGGACGAACCGGTCCCGGCCGGGCCAGTTCGGGTCGGCCGGGTTGTGCCGCATGACGCGGTTGAAGAGGAGGTACGCCGCGGGCGCGAGGCTCATCGCGGTGCCCGGGTGGCCGTTGCCGGATTTCTCTACGGCGTCCATAGCTAGCACGCGGACGGTGTCGACGGCCCGGCGATCGAGGTCGGACCAGTTCAGTGCGGAGTGCTCGGGTCGTTTGGCAGCCACGATGGTTGTGCTCCTCGGCAGATGGGCGGAACCCTCACCGATGACCTTATCGAGCGTCCCTAAACGCGCGCCCGGGGATCTCGCATGGTGTGCGCGAGGTGACGTTCCGGGATGCTTGGTTCAACCCGGTGGTGTGACGGCCCGCACCGTTGTCGGGTCGGCCGGGCAGCCAAAACGACAACGCGTAGTGTGTGGGTCGGTGTGCGGGCCCGTGCGGTCCCGACCGATCCGATCTCCCCGTGCCCGATGCCGGAAGGTGGCAATCCGTGAGCATGATCACCGAGCGCCCCGCGAGCAATCCGGCCGGGCAGCACCCGGCACGGGCTGCCGAGGGTCCGGTGGCCCGGCGGGACGTACGCGCGATGGTGTCGGCGTACGTGGCGCTCACCAAGCCGCGGATCGTCGAACTCCTGCTGGTCACCACCGTCCCGGCGATGATGCTCGCCGACGGCGGGCTCCCGTCGCTGTGGCTGATGGCCGTCGTGCTGATCGGTGGCTCGCTCGCCGCGGGCGCGGCAAGCGTGCTCAACTGCTACATCGACCGGGACATCGACCAGTTGATGCGGCGTACCAAGCGGCGGCCGCTGCCGGCGCACACCGTGTCACCGCGTAACGCGCTGGTCTTCGGTCTGGTCCTGGCGGCGGTGTCGATCGCCCTGATGGCGGCGTTCACCAACCTGCTCGCCGCCGGGCTGACGCTCGCCGCGATCGTCTACTACGACGTCATCTACACGTTGTGGCTCAAGCGCTCCACCCCGACGAACACCTTCTGGGGCGGCGCCTGTGGGGCGGCCCCGGTGCTGATCGGGTGGGCGGCGGTGACCGGCTCGCTGGCGCCGGCCGCGTGGGGGCTCTTCGCGGTGGTCTTCTTCTGGCAGATGCCGCACTTCTACCCGCTCGCCATGAAGTACAAGGACGACTACGCCCGCGCCGGGATCCCGATGCTGCCGGTGGTGGCCTCGGTCCGCCGGGTGAACGCCGAGATCCTGATCTTCGCCTGGCTCACCGTGCTCACCTCCCTGGCCGTCTGGCCGCTGGGGCTCAGCGCGATCTACGGGGTGCCGACTTTGGTGGTGGGGGCCATCTTCGTGCTCGAGGCGCACCGACTCTGCCGGCGCGCGACTCGCGGCGAGGCGGTCAAGCCGATGCGGCTGTTCCACTGGTCCACGACGTACCTGACGATCGTGTTCCTCGCCGTCGCGCTCGACGCGCTGATCTGACCCGTCCTCGCCGGCAGCGCCTGGCGACGCGCTCCTGACTAATCATGGCCATGGATGAGTTGTCCGGGTTTAACGTCACATCAGAGTAACTTTCAGCATGAGTCGGATCGACTCAACTGTGTCGGCCGGACGGCGATTTGGCCGCTATCTTTGTGAGCATAAGTCCGGATATAACCGGGCAGGTGACGCGTGGTCGTCGTTAAACCTCTAGGTAATTGGCATCACAAAAGGTTCATGGTTCTCGCCCGAGCGGGTGCGAGTCTGCTTAGGCTTCGCGTCATGGCAGATGGTTCCGATACGACGCTGACGGCCGAGCAGACCGCCGAGCAGGCACCCCAGGGCCTGGTCGCGAGCCTTCAGGCATTCGCCGCCGGCCACGGCGGCGCGAAGGCGGTCATCGAGTACGTCGGCAAGCGTGGCGCGCGAATCGTGCTGGTGGGTTCCGACGGCGAGTGGGGCGACCAGTTCGCCGACGACACCGTCACCGCACGGGAGGCGTGCGCCAAGGCGGGAGTCACCGTCGAGAACGCCTGGGAGCGTGAACTGATGGACCAGATGCGCCCCAGCAACGACCTCTGGCGGTCGATGGCCCGCCGCACCATGGCCCGCTGAACAGCCAGCTCAATTGACCACCCATCACCAGTCGACCCGGGGGGAACCCCGGGTCGCTCTCGCCACCTGTGCCGACCTCGTCGACCTCGACCCGGACGACCGGCTGGTCCTCGCCCCACTCCGGGCCCGTGGCATCTCCGTCGCGACCGAGGTCTGGGACGACCCCGACGTCGACTGGTCCTCCTTCGACCTGGTCGTGCTCCGATCCCCCTGGGACTACGCGCTGCGCCGCGACGAGTTCGTCGCCTGGGCGGCAACCGTCCCGGCGCTTGTCAACCCGGCCGACGTGGTTCGCTGGAACACCGACAAGCGGTACCTCGCCGAGCTGAGCGCCGCCGGGGTGCCGACCGTACCGACGTCGTGGGTCGAGCCGGGGGAGCGCTGGCAGCCACCCGCCGAGGCCGGCGAGTACGTGCTCAAGCCCGCGGTCAGCGCCGGCAGCCAGGACACCGGCCGGTACGACCTGGCCGACCCGGAACACCGGGACCTGGCCACCGCACACGTCCGCCGGCTCTCCGACGCCGGCCGGGTGACCATGGTCCAGCCGTACCTGCGGGCGATCGACACCGAGGGTGAGACGGCGCTGCTCTTCCTGGCCGGCCCGGACGGGCTCGCCTTCAGCCACGCGATCCGCAAGGGCCCGATGCTCACCGGTCCGGACCTCGGCCCGGACGGGCTCTACAAGGCCGAGGAGATCAGCGCCCGTACCGCCCGACCCGCACAACTGGCGGTGGCCGAGCGGACGCTCGCCGCGGTGCCCGGCGGCACACGGCAACTGCTCTACGCCCGGGTCGACCTGATCCCCGGCCCGGACGGCGAGCCGGTCCTGGTCGAGCTGGAGCTGACCGAGCCGTCGCTGTTCATCGGGTACGCCGACGGGGCACCGGACCGCCTCGCCACCGCGATCGCCACCCACCTGGCCCGCAAGGCCTGACCCGCCGCCGAGCGCCCGGCGGCGATGGCACAGCGCCCGCAGGCCCCTGTTTGTCGACTCGGCTTCGCCGTGATCGACTCGGCTCTTGTGTGACCGACTCAGCTCTTGTGTGATCGACTCGGCTTTCCGGAAGTCGGCCCGTCGGACCGGCCCGGACGGCGCGGATTCAAGGAAACCGAGTCGATCAGAGCAGGCAGGCAGGCACCTGCCCCGAAGTTGTGCGGATCGTGCGGCCGTGAGACCCACGTGCCCGGATCGCGGACGGCGGGTTGCTGCGTTCCGGCCGGCACGGAGCGTCTGCGCCGTCAAGGTCACGCAACATCTCGGATGTAGTGGCATCACGCACGCCCGACCCCACTAGAACCAGGATCGAGCACGATCTTGGCGGCATGGACGCCCCGAACTCTTTGCCGGCCTCTCGGGGCGCTGCGCGTCGCCAAGATTCGCGCAATATCGGGGATGTTGCTGGCTCCGGCGCGTCGGAGGCAGCAACATCGGGGAAGTTGCGCAGATCTTGGCGCGGGGCGCGGGGCGCGGGGCGCGGGGCGCGGGGCGCGGGGCGCGGGGCGCGGGGCGCGGGGCGCGGGGCGGGGCGCGGCACGGGGCGGGGCGC
>NZ_JBEZFV010000006.1:0-330154 GCF_040649655.1 Micromonospora sp. NPDC048905
ATCCCGTTGAGGACCCGCCGGTCATCGACCCGAGGCCGACCACCGGTCACCACCGACGGCAGATACCGCGATAGCGCATCCCACTCGACGTCAGATAACTCGTAGCGACGACCCACGCCCTACATCATCCGACACCATGATCCTTTGAAGACACTGCCTAGGGGTCTTGGCGCACCGGCTCCCAGGGGCAAGGATCACTGCGTGGGCGCCAACCTCTCCGCCGTGGTCGGCGTCGTGTCACTCGTCACCGCGTTGACCGCCGCCCTGCTGGCGGTGCTGCGGCTGCGGGCCCGCCGGGGCATCGCCACCGCCACCCAACGAGCCACCTACGAGGTCCTGCACACCGCCGGTCTCGCCGCCGAGCCGCTGCGTGCGGGGCTGAGCGCGGCGGGCGCGGCGAAGGCCGTACGCCATCTGCGTGCCCTGGTGGGCGCGGTCGGGCTGGCCCTCACCGACGTCGACCGGCTGCTGGCCCTCGACGGGCGGGGCACACACCACGGCGACCAACTGCTCGCGGCGGCCCGGCGGACGGTGGACACCGGGCGGTCGGCGGTGCTCGGCGAGCAGGAGCTGCACTGCGACCGGGTCGACTGCCCGATCCGGGGGGCGGTGGTCGCGCCGTTACAGGGGGCGGACGGCCGGGTGGTCGGCGCGTTGGTGGCCATCGCCGACAGCCCGCCCGCCCCCGGGTTGGTGCAGGCCACCCTGGAGACGGCGCACTGGGCCGGCAACCAGCTCGCCCTGGCCGAGCTGGACTCGTCGCGGGAGCGGCTGGCCCGCGCCGAGATCCGCGCGTTGCGGGCGCAGATCAGCCCGCACTTCATCTACAACGCGCTGACGGCCATCGGTTCGTTCGTCCGCACCGACCCGGAGCGGGCCCGGGAGCTGATCCTGGAGTTCGCGGAGTTCACCAGGTACTCGTTCCGGGCGCACGGGGAGTTCACCACCCTCGCCGAGGAGCTGCGGTCGATCGACCGGTACCTGACCATCGAGCGGGCTCGATTCGGCGACCGGTTGCAGGTGCGGTTGCAGATCGCCCCGGAGGTGCTGCCGGTGACGCTGCCGTTCCTCTGCCTCCAGCCGCTGGTGGAGAACGCGGTTCGCCACGGGTTGTCCCGCAAGCCGGGCACGGGCATGGTGAGCATCGAGGCCCGGGACGCGGGCGCCGAATGCCACATCACGGTGGAGGACGACGGAGTGGGAATGGACCCGTCCACGCTGACCGCCGGCATCGCCGAGCTGGCCCGGGGCACCGGCGACCCGGGCGACGACCCGGGTCAGCACGTCGGCCTCTCGAACGTCGACGAGCGGCTGCGCTCGGTCTTCGGGGACCGGTTCGGCCTGGTGGTGGAGACCGGGCTGGGCTCGGGCACGAAGGTGAGCATGCGGATCCCGAAGTTCCACCCCGGCGTACGGGCAGGCTCGTGACTACTGGCTTTCTCCGGGTCCTGGCGGTGGACGACGAGCCACCCGCGCTCGACGAGTTGGCGTACCACCTGCGGGCCGATCCCCGGGTGGCCCGGCTGCACACGGCCGGGGATGCCACCGAGGCACTGCGGCTGCTGCGCGACGGCGACGTGGACGTGGTCTTCCTGGACATCCGGATGCCCGGCCTGGACGGGATGGAGTTGGCCCGGGTGCTGCGCCGCTTCGCCCGGCCACCGGCGATCGTGTTCGTCACCGCGTACGACGACGGCGCGGTGGACGCCTTCGACCTTGGTGCCACGGACTACGTGCGCAAACCGGTGCGCGCCGATCGGCTGGCCGAGTCGCTGCGGCGGGTGATCGGGTCGCGGGTGGTGCCGTCGCATCCGGCGGCGCTGGCCCGCACCGAGGAGGACCCGACAATTCCCATCGAGTTGGCCGGCACCACCCGGATGCTGCCCCGCTCGGCGGTGCGGTGGGTGGAGGCGCAGGGCGACTACGCCCGGCTGCACACGGCGGACGGGTCGCACCTGGTGCGGGTGTCGCTGGCCACGTTGGCGGAGCGGTGGGCCGATGCCGGCTTCGTCCGGGTGCACCGGTCGTACCTGGTGCAGCTGAAGCTGATCGCGGAGCTGCGGCTGGTCAACTCCGGTTATGTCGTGGTGATCGACGCCACCGAGCTGCCGGTGAGCCGGCGGCACACCCGGGAGTTGAAGGACAAGCTGGTCCGGGCGGCGAAGCAGGACTGGGGCCGCTGACCCCGGCTCTCCTCGTTGCGGCGGGAATAAGCGCGCCTCTCCGTACGTCGTACGGTACGTTGCTTACGACGAACGGAGATGCCCGTGTTCGACGCTGCCACCGAATTCGACCGCCAGGTCGACCACCTGGTGCACCTTGGCTACCCCGATCTGGCGGGGCAGTCCGAGAACGCCTTCCGCGACCTGGTCGCACCGCTACGGGCCAGGGCGATCGACGGCACCGCCGACCTGTCCGCCCCCACCGACGCCCGGGTGCCGTTCCTGCTGGTCATCACCCGGGACCTGATCGGGGTGCCGGAACGAGTCAGCCGCACCACCCTGGCCGGCAAGCGCAAGCCCGGCGTCGTCGACCGCAACTACGCCGACGACGACCTGCCGCGCTTCGATCCGATCAAGGAACTGGAGACGCCGGCCGGGCCGGCCTACCTGCTCTTCGACGTCGACCGGGGCGAGGAGTTCCGCAACCTGCCCCCGATCACCGCCATGGAGGGGATCACCGCCCAGGGCCGGCTGCCGCTCACCATCGACGAGGGTCTCGCCTTCGTCACACTGCACCCGGCCGCGCTGGCGAGCAACAGGTGCTTCTCGCTGATCGGATCCCGCTGCGGCGACAAGCGGGTGCCGGCGATCTGGATCAGCCAGGGGGCACCGAAGCTGGGTTGGTGCTGGTACGGCAACCCGCACACCTGGCTCGGCTCCGCCTCGGCCCGCCCGGAGCGCGTCGGCCTGGAGTGACAGTCCGCTGAGGAGGGATGACCGGTCGCGCGGATCCGCCCGACCGGCCCTGCCGGCGGATATCGCCGTTGGCCTATTCTTCTGCTACCGATTCCGGTACGGGGCGCAGGGTCGGGGTGGGCGAAGCCTGCGCGGGCGCCCCACCACCCTTACCTGGGGACGCCGATGCAACTATTCTCACCCCGCCGCGCCCTACTGGCCACCGCCGTCGTGGCCGCACTCGTACTGCCCGGGGCCACCCCGGCTCAGGCCGCGGCCACCGGCGCGGTCAGCGGACGACTGACCACCAGCACCGGCACCGCCGCCGCCGAGGTCCAGGTGCTGGTCTACGACCCCGACAGTTACTCCTACGTCGACCACACCAGCACCGACGCCGACGGCAACTTCACCCTCGCCGGGCTGCCCGCGGGCCCGTACCTGGTGGGCTACTTCCCGCTCGAGCAGCCTGGGCAGTACTACCGTCAGCACGCGACGATCTGGAACGCCGACCCGGTGACCGTCACCGCCGGTGGCACCGCCAGGGCCGACGACCAACTCTTCGCCATCGGCACCTTCACCGGTCAGATCGTCAACACCGCGGGCGACCCGATGCCGAACCTGTCCGTCAACGCCCGCGAGGTCGACACGGGTGCCGTGACCGGGGGCCAGACCGACGACCAGGGTCGATACACCTTCGCCACCCAGCCGGGCCGCTACGTCCTGAGCCTCCAGCCGATCGCGGGCGTCGACCAGGTGCAGTACGTGCCCGGGAAGCTCGATCGGGAGAGCGCCACCATCTTCGAGGTGAAGGCCGACGAGGCGACAGTGGTCAACGAGACCGCGCTGCCGGCGGGCACCCTCAGCGGCCGGTTCACCACCGCCGCCGGTGCCCCGCTCGCCGACGCGCAGGTCTCCATCGACACCGGCACCGGATCCAGCGGGGCGTACACGCAGACCGACGCGAACGGTGAGTTCTCCGTACAACTACTGCCGGCCTCCTACATCGTCAGCCTGTACGCCGGTGATCGCCAGCAGTACTACCGCGGCAAGTTGACCTCCGAGGACGCCGACCGCGTCGAGGTACGCGGCGGGCAGCAGACGAGGATCACGGACAGCCTGCTCGGCACCGGTTCGGTCACCGTGAGCGCGGTCGACTCGGTCAGCGGAGCGCCCATCGCCGACTTCTGCGCCCAGTCGGTCTGCAGCAACGGCACCGGCACGGTGACCGTCACCGGCCTGCCGCAGGGCAGCCACACCCTCTACCTGGACGTGGCAGACCGGCTCCACTTCAACCGCGAGGTGACCGGGGTACGGGTGAAGGCCAACCGCGACACCAAGCTGACCGTGAAGATGCGCCCCGGCGCGCTCATCAGCACCACCGTCCTCGACCGGCAGACCGGCCGGCCCGTGCCGGACGTCTGCCTGGACACCTTCCTACCGAAGCAGGCGAAGCTCGGGGACAGTTACGGCTACTGCAGCGACCAGACCGGCAAGATCACGGTGGGACCGTTCGCCGCCGGCAGCTACAAGCTCTTCGCGGTGCCGCGGGACAGCAACTACGGCCGCCAGTGGGTCGGCGTCAACGGCGGCAGCGGCGACGAGCGGGAGGCAGCCGTCGTCACCGCGACCGTCGGCCAGATCGCCACCGGGCCGCAGATCAGGCTGGACCGGGCCGGCACGGTCACCGGCACGGTCACCGATTCGGCCGGCAAGCCGGTGCGGGATGCCAACGTGTCGGTGCTGACCGCCCACCCCGGGGTCGGCGCGCAGGACGCCATCACCGACGAGCACGGCGTCTACACCCTCGAACGGCTCGGCCCGTACGCCTGGCCGGTGGTGGTCGGCGCCAACCCGTACGCGAGCGTGTGGTCCGGCGACAAGCCGAGCCGGTTCACCGCCACTCCGGTGCCGGTGACCGCCGGGGCGGCCGCCACCCACAACGTCCAACTCGACCAGGGCGTCCAACTGACCGGCACCTTCCGTACGCCCGACGGCACCCCCTTCACCAGTGGGTTCGTCATCGCCCGCAACGTCGACACCGGTGACATCGCGGGCAACACCTGGATGACCGACGGTCAGTTCACCATTCGCGTCAAGGGGCCCCAGCGGGTCTTCTTCACCTACAACGTGACGCTCGGTGAGAAGCAGTTCGAGGGTCGCTACCTGGCGACCCAGCCGGACGGCACCCGCAAGCTGGCACGGTTCACCGTCCCGGCCAGCGGCAGCATGTCCGTGGATCTGGTCGTCCCGACCAGCTGACGGTTCGACGAAGCGGGGCCGGTGGCACCACGCCACCGGCCCCGTTTCGCGTCGGTCAGAAGATGTCGGCCAGCGGCAGGGCGAGGGGGAACGGCTGCTCGGTGCGGTAGACCTCGTCGACCGGGAGAACGGCCTGCTCGCGGTAACCACCCGCGCCGTTCGCCAGCACGGTCAGAGTCTGCTTACGGGGCTCGACCAGCCAGTAGAGGGGAATGCCGACGGCCGCGTACTCGTGACGTTTGAGCACCAGGTCTCGGCCCGCGTTGCTCGGTGAGATCACCTCGACGACGAGGAGCACGTCGGCCGGGTCGAGCGCGGCACCGCCGCTGTCCAGTGCGCTCTCACCGGCGACGAAGAGATCCGGCACGAAGTACGACGAGCGCTTGGCACTGACACCGATGTCCTGACCGACGAGCACACCGGCCGGGGCCTGCCGGTCGAGGATCCGGCGGAGGCGGTTGGCGACGGCGCCGTGGAAGACGTCCGCATGGGGGGACACGAGCAGACTCCCGTCGAAGATCTCATAGACCTGGTCGTCCTCGGGGAGGCTCTGGAGGTCGTCCACCGTCCAGGCGTCGCCCCAGCCGGGCCGGGCAGGGTTCGTCACCGTCACACCTCCTCTCTACCGGACCACCCTGACAGCTCATCCGGTTGTCCACAACGAGCCTCGGGAGTTCACCCACGCCAGCCGGCCCGAGGGCGGAGTTATCCACAGGCGTGAACGGTTCTCCACAGGTTGTTCACAACGCACCCCACTGATCTCCACGGCGGCTCCCTACAGTCGTCACCCATGAGGGAACGCCGGATACTGGTCGTCGAGGACGAACGAACCATCGCCGACTCCATCGCCGCCCGTCTGCGGGCCGAGGGTTTCGCGGTGCAGGTCGCGGGGGACGGACCCAGCGCCGTCGAGCGGTTCCGCACCGGCCAACCGGATCTCGTCGTCCTCGACGTGATGCTGCCCGGCTTCGACGGCCTGGAGGTGTGCCGCCGGATCCAGGCCGACCGGCCGGTGCCGGTGCTGATGCTCACGGCCCGGGACGACGAGACCGACCTGCTGGTCGGGCTCGCGGTCGGGGCGGACGACTACCTCACCAAGCCCTTCTCGATGCGTGAGCTGGCCGCCCGGGTGCACGTCCTGCTGCGGCGGGTGGAGCGGGCCGCGGCACCGACGCCGCCCGCGATCCACCTCGGCGACATCGAGATCAACGAGGCCGAGCGGCGGGTCCGCCGGAACGGCGCCGACGTGCACCTCACCCCCACGGAGTTCGACCTCCTCCTCCACCTCGCCGGGCGACCACGCACGGTGCTCCCCCGGGAACGGCTGCTCGCCGACGTGTGGGGATGGGCCGACGGGAGTGGCACCCGCACGGTGGACAGCCACATCAAGGCGCTGCGCCGCAAGCTCGGCGCCGACCTGATCCGGACCGTGCACGGCGTCGGGTACGCCCTGGAGGTGCCCGCGTGACCGGTCGGCTGCTGGACTGGCTGGAACGGGTGTTACCGCGTCCACTGGACCCGGTCCGCTCGATCAAGATGAAGCTCGGCGTGCTGCTGGTCGCCGCCTGGGCGGTGGCCATCGGTTACTTCTGGTACGGCATCGGTTGGCTCCCGCCCGGCACGGCGGTCACCAGCATCTGCATCGCCCTTGTCACCTCGCAGGTGCTCGCCCACGGGATGACCTCGCCGCTGCGCGAGATGACTGCGGCCGCCGGCGCGATGGCCCGTGGCGACTACACCCGGCGGGTACGCGCCACCTCCCGCGACGAGGTCGGCGAGCTGGCTCAGGCGTTCAACAAGATGGCCGAGGATCTGCACGCCGCGGACCAGCGCCGACGTGAGTTGATCGCCAACGTCTCGCACGAGCTGCGGACGCCGATCACGGCGTTGCAGGGCGTGCTGGAGAACATGGTGGACGGGGTGGCCGACCCCGAACCGGCGGCGCTGCGCTCGGCGCTGTCCCAGACCGAACGGCTCGGGCACCTCGTCGCCGACCTGCTCGACCTTTCCCGCCTCGACGCCGGTGTCGTGCCGCTGCGCCGGGTCCGCATCGACGTGGGAGATTTCCTCGACGAGGCGGTCGAGCACGCCACCGCCAGCGCGTCCGGAGCGGCGCTCGACGTGCGCTTCCAGCTCCGCGAGCTGCCGGCGCCGCTGACCGTCCACGCCGACCCGTGGCGGCTGCACCAGGTCTTCGCGAACCTGCTCGACAACGCGGCCCGGCACAGCCCACCCGGGGGCACGGTGCGGCTGAGCGCCGAGGAACACGCCGACCAGCTCCGCTTCGAGGTCAGCGACGAAGGCCAGGGCATCTCACCCGGCGAACGGTCCCGGGTCTTCGAACGGTTCACCCGCGGCGATCGGTCCGCCGGCGGCGGGACCGGGCTCGGCCTGGCCATCGCCCGCTGGGTCGTCGAACTGCACGGTGGTCGGATCGCCGTCCTCGACCCCGTCAAACCGCACCGGGTCGATCGGCCCGGCTGCCGCATCCAGGTCACCATCCCGAGCGACGGGCCACATCGGAAAGAGGTCGCATGACCAGCCCTGGCACCACCCCGGTTCCGGCCACCGGACCGCAGGTCCTCCCGCCACCGGTCCGACCGGGTCCGGCCGCCGCACCGGCCGCCGGTCAGCCCCAACCGTGGCCGGGTGCGCCGCCCGTACCCAGGCCACCGTCGGCGATCGTGCGGCGCTGGCCGGGGCCGTCCGGCTCCGTCCGTCCGCTGGTCCTGGCGGCGTTGACGGCGGCGGCGGTCGTCGGCGCGGCCACGCTCACGATGGTTCGTCCCGGCCTCGGCTGGCTGGTGGCCACGCTGGCCGGCACCGCCGCCCTGGTCACCGCCGCGGTCGTGCGCCCCAGGCCGTCGCCCCCGGCGGTGGGCGGCACCGCGCCGGCCGCGCCCAGCGCCGCAGCGGCCGGACCGACGACGCCTACCGCCGCCACGCCGGCACCGACCACCACCGGGCCGGCACGGCCAACTGGGAGCACGCCACCGCCGACCACCATGCCGGCGACCGCCACCACGCCGGCCGGACGCACGCCGCCGAGCACCACGCCAACGGCCACCGCGACCACGCCGACCAGGAGCACGCCGCCGAGCACCACGCCGGCCGCGACCGCGACCACGCCGGCACGGCCGACTGCGGGGACGGCCACCCGTCCCGGTGCCACGGGGGCACCGGGGCGGGCGGCACAGATCGCCTGGGCCGTCGCGACGATCGCGTTGGTCGCCGTCGGCACGGTCCGCGCGGCCGGCTGGCTCTTCGCGCTCTGCCTGGTCGCGGCCGCGGCAACCGGGACGTTCGCGGTGACCGGCGGGCGAAGCCCGCTCGGGATGCTGGTCGCCGCGACGCTGCCGCCGGCCGCGACCGTACGTGCCCTCCCCTGGGCGGTACGCGGACTGCACGACACCCGCCCGGCCGGGGCGGGGATCGGGCTCGGGCGCGTCCTGAAGAGCGTGGCGATCTCCGCCGGTCTGTTGCTGCTGTTCGGCCTGCTCTTCTCCTCCGCCGACGCGGTCTTCGCCGACCTGGTCACGGGTCTCCTGCCCGACATCTCGCTGGACGGTGTCGTCGGCTGGCTGCTGCGTCTGGCGCTGATCGGCGGTGGCCTGCTCGGTGCCGCGTACCTGGTCAGTCGCCCACCCGACCTGGAAGGTCTGCGGCCGGGGCCGGCCCGACCGGCCCACCGGCTGGAGTGGACCCTGCCGTTGGTGTTGCTCGACACGCTGTTCGCCGCGTTCGTGCTGGTCCAGCTCACGGTGTTCTTCGGCGGCGCGGGGCACGTGCTGCGGACGGCTGGGCTCACCTACGCCCAGTACGCCCGGGGCGGCTTCTGGCAGTTGCTCACCGTCACCGCACTCACCCTGCTGGTCATCGCGATCGCCGCCCGCCGGGCACCGAAGGCCACCCGGGCCGATCGACTGCTGGTCCGCGTACTGCTCGGCACGCTCGCCGCACTCAGCCTGGTGGTGGTCGCCTCGGCGCTCTACCGGATGCAGGTCTACACCGACGCGTACGGCGCCACCCGCCTGCGGCTCTTCGTGACGACAGTCGAACTCTGGCTCGGGGTGCTCTTCGTCCTGGTCGGGGTGGCGGTGGTGCGGCTGCGGGCGGCCTGGCTGCCCCGGTTGGTGGTCGGCACGGCGGTGCTGGCGCTGCTCGGGTTGGCCATGGTCAACCCGGACCGGTTGATCGCCGAACGGAACGTCGACAGGTACCTGGAGACCGGCCGGTTGGACGTCAGCTACCTGTCCGGGCTGTCGGCGGACGCCGTACCGGCCCTTACCCGGTTGCCCGAGCCGATGCGCGCGTGTGCGCTGGGGCAGATCGCCGCCGAGCTGCCTCGGGACGGGCTCTGGGCGACGAACCTCGGCCGGGAGAGGGCGCGCCGGGACCTTGCCACGATCCCGACGACCACCGGGGTGACGGACTGCCTCGTCGCGCGAGGCTGGTGAGCGCCACCGCTTGACAATCGCGCGCGGCGGGCAAGACTGCCGGGGTGGCCAAGCAACTCCCTGACGTGGGGTCGGGCAGTGCGGTACCGCCGCCCCGGCGGGCCCGGATCGTGCTGGCCGAGATCAGCCGGCAGGACACCCGTGCCGAGCGGACCCGCGCCGAACTGGCCCAGCAGACCCAGGTCGGCGAGGCGCTGGTCCGCGGGCTGGTCCGGGCGCAACTGGCGCTGGCGCTGCGGCTCTCGCTGGTGGTGGCCATCGGGTTGGGTGGGCTGCCCCTGCTGTTCGCCATCGCGCCCTCGCTGGGCCGGACCACCGTGGCCGACGTCAACCTGCCGTGGCTGCTGCTCGGGGTGGCCTCGTTCCCGTTCCTGATCGGGGTGGGCTGGGCGTACGTGCGGTTGGCCGAGCGCAACGAGCAGGACTTCACCGATCTGGTGCAGCGGCCGGAGCGCTGAGTGGGCAACGACTTCGTGGTCCCGGCCATCGTCGCGGTCACCCTGGTCACCGTCGGGATCGGCTTCTACGGGCTGCGGTTGGCCCGGACCACGTCGGACTTCCTGGTGGCGTCCCGGGCGATCAGCCCGACGTGGAACGCCGCCGCCATCGGCGGGGAGTACCTGTCGGCGGCGAGCTTCCTCGGCATCGCGGGTCTGGTCCTCAAGTACGGCGTGGACGTGCTCTGGTATCCGGTCGGTTTCGCCGCCGGCTACCTGGCCCTGCTGCTCTTCGTGGCGGCGCCGCTGCGCCGCTCCGGCGCGTTCACCCTGCCCGACTTCTGCGAGCTGCGGCTGGGGTCCCGTCGGCTGCGCATCCTGGCCACCGCGTTCGTGATCTTCATTGGTTGGCTGTACCTGGTGCCGCAACTCCAGGGCGCGGGGCTGACCCTGGCCACCGTCGCCGGCTCCCCGTACCCGGTCGGTGCCCTGCTGGTGGCCGCTGTGGTCACCGCCAACGTGGCGCTGGGCGGGATGCGGGCCATCACCTTCGTGCAGGCGTTCCAGTACTGGCTCAAGTTGACCGCGCTCGCCGTACCGGTGATCTTCCTGGCGTTGCAGTGGCAGGCCGACGGCCGTCCGGCGGTGACGCCGCCGGACGGGCCGACGTTCCGGACCGCGACCACCGTCGTGGTCGAGCACCGCGCGACCCTCACCCTGCCCGACGGTGACATCCGCGAGGTACGCCCCGGCGACGAGCTGACCTTCGCGGCCGGCGACCCGGTGCCGGACGTGTCCGGGGTGGCCACCGCCGCCAGCGACTGGCTGCTGCCCAGCGCCGCGGGCAACGACGACCGGGGACTGTTCGCCACGTACTCGCTGATCCTGGCCACGTTCCTGGGCACCATGGGCCTGCCGCACGTACTGGTCCGCTTCTACACCAACCCGGACGGCGCGGCGGCCCGCCGGACCACGCTTGTCGTGCTGGCCCTGGTCGGCGTCTTCTACCTGCTGCCCACCCTGTACGGGGTGCTCGGCCGGATCTACACGCCGCAGTTGCTGGTCAGCGGCCAGACCGACGCGGTGGTGGTGTTGCTGCCCGGTGCGGCCCTCGGCGACGGGGCAACCGGGCGAATGCTCGCCGCGCTGGTCTCGGCGGGCGCGTTCGCGGCCTTCCTCTCCACCTCGTCCGGGCTGCTGACGAGCGTCGCCGGGGTGATCTCGACGGACGTGCTCGGCCGGGGTTCGGTGCGCGGCTTCCGGTTGGCGACGGTGATCGCCGGAGCGGTGCCGACGCTGCTGGCGCTGCACGTGTCCGGACTGGACGTGTCACAGGTGGTCGGGCTGGCCTTCGCGGTCGCCGCGTCGAGCTTCTGCCCGCTGCTGGTGCTCGGCATCTGGTGGCGTGGGCTCACCGACGTGGGCGCCGCCGCCGGCGTGGTGGCGGGCGGTGGTGCGGCGATCGGGGCGGTGCTGGTCACCGTGCTCGGGCCGCCGCTGTCCGGCTGGCCGGGCACGCTCACCACCCAGCCGGCCGCCTGGACGGTGCCGCTGGCCTTCACCGTGATGGTCGTGGTGTCGATGGCCACCCGGCGGCGGGCACCGGCCGACGTCGCGGCCACCATGCTCCGCCTGCACACCCCCGAAACCGTCCGCCTCTAGGTGCCTGCGGCTGAGCCAATCCTGGTCAGTCGGTCGCCCTCGGGTGGCCCGTGCCGGCGTGCTTCACCCAGCAGGTGCGGGTGTCGTGGTCGGGGAGGTACCAGATGCGACCGCCTGCGGTGACTTCGTACTGCCACTGCGGCAGCGTCTTGCCGTTGTGGGCGGCGGTGGCGAGAGTGCCCTTGAGGGGGTGCTGCCGGCTCGTCGGTGGGGAGGGGCAGGGGTCGGATTCGATGGCGTCGAACGCAGCCCGAGTGTTGGCTGCGGCCTGGCGGCACAGGTCCTCCCAACCCTTGGCCGCATCGTTCGTGGCGAATCGCAGGAGGTAGCCGCCAGGACGGGGTGGCGGCGCAGCCCGGTCGCCACGCTTGGCGCTCACTCGCCGGTCGGGCGCGCTACCGGCCCGAAGTCGTCAGAGCTCGGCGCGGCCAGGATCCGGTGCAGCTCGGGATCGGCGTGGATCTCGGCGGTGTGCCGCCACTCGGTGAGCAGCTGCGACACCGCCGCGGTGTTGCCCACCGCGGCAGCCGCCTCCGCCGTAGCGACGAACTCGCTGGCCATCTGCTCGACGTCTTCCGGCGGCAGAAACCGCACCCACGGCAGCACGGTCGGCAGCGCCTCACGCACCAGGGTCGGGTCCCGGTGTACGACACTGGCCAGCAGCCGGGCCGTCAGGTCCACCACCTCGCCCTCGGCCGCCGCCCGGTCGGCAGACATCAGCACCAGATCAGGCGCATCGCGGCGGCGCAGCCGCACGGCGCGAGCACGAGAGAGCCGCTCCGCCGTCTCGACCGGCTGGCGTAGCAACTCCGAGAACGGTACGGACTCCGATGGCATGGACACGACATCAACACTACTTCAGAAGTTGGCGATTTACGGTGACATCCACCTGCAGGATGGTCGCTTATCCGCCTGCCGCTGGACGGCGAGACTGGCGATCGACGGATAACGTCAGCGCATGACTGTTGCGCACCCCGCGCTCGCACTGCGTGGCCTGGCCAAACGCTTCGACGGCACGATCGCGGTGGCCGGCGTCGACCTGGACGTCCCCGCCGGCTCCTTCTACGGCCTGCTCGGCCCGAACGGCGCCGGCAAGACCACCACCCTGTCGATGGCGGTCGGGCTGTTACGACCGGACGCCGGCTCGGCCTGGGTGCTCGGACACGACGTCTGGCAGGACCCGGTGACCGCCAAGCGGCTGCTCGGCGTGATGCCCGACGGGGTTCGCCTGTTCGACCGGCTGACCGGGGCGGAGCTGCTGGCGTACAACGGGTTGTTGCGGGGGATGGACCCGGCGGTGGTCGACCAGCGGGCCGCGGAGTTGCTTGACGTGTTGGCGCTCGGCGATGCCGGCCGCACCCTCGTGGTGGACTACTCGGCGGGCATGAAGAAGAAGATCGGCCTGGCCTGCGCGCTGCTGCACGGCCCTCGGGTGTTGGTGCTGGACGAGCCGTTCGAGGCGGTCGACCCGGTCTCCGCCGCGCTGATCCGGGACATCCTCACCCGTTACGCGAGCGGTGGCGGCACGGTGATCTTCTCCAGTCACGTGATGGAGGTCGTCGAGCGGCTCTGCTCGCACGTGGCCATCCTGGCCGGCGGCACCATCAAGCGGGTCGGCACACTTTCCGAGGTGCGCGGGGACCGCTCGTTGGAGCAGGTCTTCGTCGAGGTGGTCGGCGGTCGCACCGCGACCGGTGAGGAGCTGTCGTGGCTCTCCCAGTGAGCGCCGCCGCCGAGCCGTCCGCGCCGGTGCGGCAGGTCTCGGCCCGGCACTTCGCGCGGCTCAAGCTGCGGGTGATGGGCAACAGTTTCCGGGGCCAGGGCTGGCGGATCGCCCTGTTCATCGGTGGTGCGGTGGTCGGGCTCTGGTTCGCCGTCAGCGGCTTCTTCCTCTTCGCCGCGCCCGGCCTGGCCGGCGACGGCACGTACGCGGTGCTCATCGCGGCGGCGGGCGGCGGGCTGCTGGTGCTCGGTTGGCTCCTCCTACCGCTTGTCTTCTTCGGGGTGGACGAAACCCTGGACCCGGCCCGGTTCGCGCTGCTGCCACTGCCCCGCCGGACGTTGGTGACCGGCCTGTTCGTCGCGGCCCTGATCAGCGTGCCGGTGCTGGCGGTGCTGATCGCGTCGTTCGGGCTGGTGCTCACCGCCCTGTCCCTGGGCGGTTGGTCGGCCGGTTTGGTCGCCGTCGTCGGCGCACTCGGCGGGCTACTGCTCTGCGTGGCCGCCAGTCGGGCGGTGACCAGCGCATTCGCCAGCATGTTGCGGTCCCGTCGGGTCCGCGACCTGGCGGCCGTGCTGCTGGCGGTGACCGCCGCGCTGCTCGGGCCGTTGCAGGTGTTCGGTCTCGCGGCGCTGCGCGAGGCGGACTGGGACCGGCTGAACGGGGTGGCGACGGTCATCGGCTGGACGCCGCTCGGGGCGCCGTGGACCGCAGGCATCGACGTGGCCCAGGGCCGGGTCTGGGCCGCACCGGTCAAGTTGCTGATCACGGGGGTGGCGATCGCTGCCCTGCTGCTCTGGTGGTCCCGTTCGCTGGAGTCGGCGATGGTGGGTGCGGTGAGCGCCGGCAAGGCGCCGGCGCGTCGCGCTGTCACCGGCGGCGCGGTCGAGCAACTGTTCCCCACGTTCGCCGGCTGGGCGCGGCGCGACCGGTTCGGTGCGCTGGTCGCCAGGGAGGCCCGCTACTGGTGGCGGGACGCCCGCCGCCGGGCCAACCTGATCACGATCGCGGTGGTCGGCATCTTCGTACCCGTGTTGATCAACGTGACGGGCGGGGACTTCGCGGGCGAGAGCGACGCGGGGTTGACCTCGGCTGCCGCCGACAGTTCACCGGTCGTGGTCACCATCTCCATGCTCCTAGTGGGCGTGCTCGCCTCGGTCACCCTGGCCAACCAGTTCGGCTTCGACGGCAGCGCGTACGCGGCGAACGTGGTGGCCGGCGTGCCCGGCCGGGTGGAGCTGCGCGCCCGCATGGTGGCCTTCTCGCTGTACGTGCTGCCGCTGCTGGGGTTCGTCGCGGTGGTGCTGTCGGCACTGCTCCGCCGACCGGAGTGGATCGGGCTCACCATCGGCGGCCTGGTCGCCACCTACGGTGCCGGGCTGGCGGTGAACAGTCTGATCTCGGTGCTGGGGGCGTACTCGCTGCCGGAGACGAGCAACCCGTTCGCGATGAACAGCGGTGCCGGCGTGGCGAAGGGGCTGCTCACCCTGGTGGCCATGCTCGCCTCGGTGGTCGCGGCGGTGCCGATGGTGGCCGCTGCGGCACTGCTCGGCGACGCGTGGCTCTGGCTGGCACTGCCGGTGGGGGCGGCGTACGGGTTGGGGGCGGCGCTGCTGGGCGCGTACCTGGCCGGCGACGTGCTGGACCGGCGTCAGCCGGAGCTGCTGGCCACGGTCACGCCGCGCCGTTAGCCGACGCGCCGGCCGGAGGCCTGGGAGGTGTCGGCGACGAAGCCCCGCCAGGCGGCCGGCGCGAAGGTGAGGGTCGGCCCGGAGCGATCCTTGCTGTCCCGAACCAACACGACACCGGGCAGATTGTCCGCCACCTCGACACACGCACCGCCGGTGTCGCCGGATCTGGTGGAGGTCCGCCAAAGCGGTTGAGCAACGGTCATGGCGTCACCTTCAGCTTCCGGATCAGATCCAGCGAGGCACTAGTGGACAGTGCTTCGCCGAGCAGACTATCCCATTTCCGACCAACCAGACGAACGACTTCCGGGTCGTCAATGACGTGTCCACGAGCAACGTCCTCGACATAGGTGACCCGTTCGCCATCCGGCAGTTCAGCGAGCAGGAAGCCGCCGGTCAGGCCGACGTGCGCCCCGATCTCGAGCGGCACCACGTGCAACCTGACGCTCGGCAGGACGGCGAGTTCCAGCAGCCGGCCGAGCTGGACGTCCAGCACCGCCGGCCCTCCCACCGGGCGCCGCAGGGCGGTCTCGTCCAGGACAAATACGCACTGCGGAGGCTCAGCGCGCTGCCAGACCTGCTGCCGATCCAATCGGACTGCTACCAGCTCGTTCACCACGTTGACCGGGTTCAGGCCGCCTGCGGAGATCACCGCTCGGGCATAGTCCTCGGTTTGCAGCAAACCGGGAATCAGGCACGGCTCGAATTCGCACAGCCGGATCGCCTCCTCCTCGTGGTGCCGCCACGGGACGAACCAGCTCGGCAGCCTCTGCCGATCGGCCGCCGTCAGCAGTTCGGCGAGGAGGCCGCCGGTGGCCAGGGCCTCGTCGGCGGCGACCGCGAACTCCATGGTCGGCCGACGCCGGCTGGTCTCGATGGCGGCCACCGTGGAGGGACTCCACTTGATCAGGGTCGCCAGTGCCTCCTGGGACACGTCGGCACCGGCCCGGGCGGCCTTCAACGCCCGTACCCACATCTCGATGTTCATCCTTACCTCTCCGGTAAGTACGTGATCGCGCTGTGTAGTAAGCCCTGGCATCCTCCCTTGTCCGCACCTCTCCGTCCAGGGTGGAAGGCACGCGGCCCGGCCGGTGGAGGCGACGTCCCGGCGTCCGGTCCTGCGTTCGGGCCGCCCCGGTCACCCCCCCGATCGGGGCGGCCCTCGTCGACCGGGAGGAGATTCGCCATGTCCGGGTTCATCCGAAGTGCGAAGCCGGCGGGCGCGCCCGCTCAGCCGTCCGTGCCGGACGCTCGTCGCCAAGATCTGCGCAACATCAGGGTTGTTGGTGTCTCCCGCGGGTCGGAGGCAGCAACATCGGCGAAGTTGCTCGGATCTTGGCGAGGGCTCGACGCCGGCGGGCCGTGCCGGAGCGGGGAGCGCTGAGGTGAGCCGGCGGCACCTGCCGATGCGCCCGCTCTGGCGGTGTCGCGGCTGCGGCGCGCTCTGGCCGTGCCAGCCGGCGCGGCTGACGCTGCTCGCCGAGTACCGGCACGACCGCGTGGCGCTGCTGATCTACCTGGGTGCCCTGATGACGGAGGCGGGTGATCAACTAGCCCAGCTCGGTGGCCGACCCAGCGACCTGCACGAGCGCTTCGTGGCCTGGGCGCGCGGTCGGGGCGGCACAATGTTTCACGTGAATCAAGAACCGGGTGCCGAGATCCACTCCACCGACCCGTTCGCGGTGCCGAGCGGGCAGCGGTCGCCGGTCCGCCGACTGCGCGGCCGCCTCGCCGCACCGGTGACGCTCTGGACGGCGCCCGGCCCGGCCGGACTGACGGTGTCGTCCACGCTTGTCGCCGAGGGGGAGCCGGACCGGCTGCTCGGGCTGATCGACGCGGAGTCCGACCTCTGGGCGGCGGCGGAGGAGGCGGGGCGGTTCGCGGTCACGCCGCTCGGCCCGCCGCACCGGCAGCTCGCGGACCGGTTCGCCGGCCTCTTCCCCGCTCCGGGCGGGCTGTTCGCCAGCGGTGCGTGGATCGACACGCCGTACGGGCCGGTGCCGGGGGACGCCGGCGGCTGGGCCGGATGCCGGCTGGACAACGCCCGGGAGTACGGCTGGGGCCTGCTGGTGGAGGCCACCATCGAGACGGTCGAGCTGACCGGGGAGGCGTCTCCGCTGCTGCACTACCGCGGTCGGTATCACGAGCTGCCGGCCTGAACGGACGCTCAACCCGACCGACCGGTCACCGTGGTGATCTGAGTCACTTGGCGCACGCAATCAACCGCTCGGCGCACTCGTCTACCGGCGTCGATCTCAGCCTTCCCTGTCGGGGAGCGCGCTCTTTACGGTGCGCGAAACTCCTCTGACGCCTGTGAAGGTGGTGATCCACAGATGTCCACGGACACACCCGCTCCGGCCGCTTCCCAGTCGGACAAGTACCTGGCCGTACAACGGTCGGACGAGTTCGCCGGGCTGCGGCGTGCGCTGCGCGGCTTCGTCTTCCCGATGACCGTCGCTTTCTTCCTGTGGTATGCGCTCTACGTCATTCTCTCCGCGTACGCCCGGGACTTCATGGGCACGAAGCTGTTCGGCAGCAACATCAACGTCGCGCTGGTCTTCGGCCTGCTCCAGTTCGTCTCCACGTTCCTGATCGCCTGGCTCTACTCCCGGTACGCGGACCGGAAGATCGACCCCATCGCGGACCGGATCCGCGCCGAGATCGGGGAGGTGACCCGTGAAGACGGTTCACGCGGTTGAGACGTTCCTCGCGGCCGAGGCGGGCAACCACACCGCCCGCAACCTGACCATCACGCTCTTCCTGGTCTTCGTCGCGGTGACCCTGGGCATCACCATCTGGGCCAGCCGGCAGACCAAGACGGCGACCGACTTCTACGCCGGCGGCCGGTCCTTCTCCGGCTTCCAGAACGGCATGGCGATCGGCGGCGACTACATGTCGGCCGCCTCGTTCCTCGGCATCGCCGGCATCATCGCGCTCTACGGCTACGACGGCTTCCTCTACTCGATCGGCTTCCTGGTCGCCTGGCTGGTGGCCCTGCTGCTGGTCGCGGAGCTGCTGCGGAACTCGGGCCGGTACACGATGGCGGACGTGCTGGCCTTCCGGATGCGTCAGCGTCCGGTGCGGACGGCGGCGGCGGTCTCCACCATCACGGTGTCGATCTTCTACCTGCTCGCGCAGATGGTGGGCGCCGGCGCGCTTGTCGCGTTGCTGCTCGGCATCAAGCCGGGGACGACCTTCCTCGGCATGGACGCGTCCACTGCGAAGATCGCCACCATCATCATGGTCGGTGCGCTGATGATCATCTACGTCACCGTGGGCGGCATGAAGGGCACCACCTACGTGCAGATCGTCAAGGCGTTCCTGCTCATGGGCGGCGCGCTGTTGATGACCATCCTGGTGCTGGCGAAGTTCAACTTCAACCTGTCGGCACTGCTGGGCCAGGCGGCCGAGGCATCCGGCAAGGGCGGCGCGTTCCTCGAACCCGGGTTGCGGTACGGCGTCGAGGTCGCCGGCAACTCGACACAGACCTTCTACAACAAGGTGGATCTGCTGTCCCTGGGTATCGCCCTGGTGCTCGGCACCGCCGGTCTGCCGCACATCCTGATCCGCTTCTACACGGTGCCGACCGCGAAGGCGGCCCGCAAGAGCGTGCTCTGGGCGATCGGCATCATCGGCACCTTCTACCTGCTCACCCTCGCCCTCGGCTTCGGTGCGGCGGCGCTGGTGGGCAGCCAGGCGATCACGGCGCAGGACAAGGCGGGCAACACCGCCGCGCCGCAGTTGGCCGAAGCGCTCGGCATCGACTTCTTCGGTGGCGAACTGGGAGGTGCGGCCCTGCTGGCGATCATCGCGGCGGTCGCCTTCGCCACCATTCTCGCGGTGGTCGCCGGGTTGACGCTGGCCTCGTCGTCCAGCCTGGCGCACGACTTCTACGCGAACGTGCTGAAGAAGGGTGAGACGTCGGAGCGGCAGGAGGTCCGGGTCGCCCGGATCTCCGCCCTGGTGATCGGCGCGATCTCCATCCTCCTGTCGATCTACGCGCAGAACCTCAACGTGGCGTTCCTGGTGGCGTTGGCCTTCGCGGTCGCCGCCTCGGGCAACCTGCCGGCGATCCTCTACAGCCTCTTCTGGCGGCGGTTCAACACCTCCGGCGCGGTGTGGGCGATCTACGGCGGTCTGCTCTCGGCAGTCCTGCTGGTGTTCTTCTCACCGGTGGTCTCCGGCGCGGCGACCTCGATGTTCCCGGATCACGACTGGCAGTGGTTCCCACTGTCCAACCCGGGCATCCTCTCCATCCCGTTCGGTTTCCTGTGCGGGTGGATCGGCACGGTCATCTCCAAGGAGCACGACGAGGACAAGTACGCGGAGCTGGAGGTGCGCGCCCTCACCGGCGCAGGCGCCCACTGATCCACGCACCGAGAGGTCCCCTGTTGACGCCACGCGTCGGCAGGGGGCCTCTCGCCGTAATCGGGGGTCGGTAGGCTGACCAGCATGAAGGTTGCTGAGCGCTTCGGTTCCGGTCATCGCGTTCTCGTCACCGGCGGTGCCGGTTTCGTCCCATCGCACCTGGTGGATGCCCTCATCGCCCGTGGGTGCACGGTGGTGGCGCTGGACAACTTCGTGACCGGCTCCAAGGAGAACGTCGCTCACCTGCTGGACCGGCCGGCCTTCACGCTCGTCGAGGCGGACATCTCCGAGGGTCTGCCGACCCACCACCCGGCGCTGGCCGAGCGGTTCGACGCGATCCTGCACATGGCCTCGCCGGCCAGCCCCACCGACTTCGCCCTGCTGCCGGTGGAGATCCTCCGCGTCGGCTCGGTGGGCACCCTGCACCTGCTGGAGCGCGCGGTCGCCGACGGCGCCCGGTTCCTGATGGCCTCCACCTCCGAGGCGTACGGGGACCCGAAGGAGCACCCGCAGCGCGAGACCTACTGGGGCAACGTCAACCCGATCGGCGTCCGCAGCGTCTACGACGAGGCGAAGCGCTTCTCCGAGGCCGCGACGATGGCGTACCACCGCTACCGCGGGCTCGACGGGGCCATCGTCCGGATCTTCAACACGTACGGCCCCCGGATGCGCCCGGACGACGGCCGCGCCATCCCCACCTTCATCTCCCAGGCGCTGCGCGGCGAGCCGATCACCGTGCACGGCACCGGCAACCAGACCCGGTCCATCTGCTTCGTCGAGGACCTGGTGCGGGGCATCCTGCTGCTGCTCGACTCGACCGAGACCGGCCCGGTCAACTGCGGCACCGAGCACGAGATGTCCATGCGGCAACTCGCCGAGTTGATCGTGTCACTCTCCGACAGCACTTCGTCGGTGACCTACGTCACGCGCAGCTCGGACGACCCGGAGATGCGTCGGCCCGATCTCACGCTCGCCCGCGAACTGCTCGGCTACGAGCCGACGGTGGCGCCCGAAGATGGCCTGCGACGCACGATCGCGTACTTCCGGGAGCGGCTGGGATAACCAGATCGTCGACGCCACCTGTCTCTGAGTGTCGGCTGAAGGCGGCGGTGGCTTGCGCTACGTACCCTGAGTGACATGTCTGCGACCTCGTCAGCCGGCGTCCCGCACCCGCACCTGCACCGCAGCGCCGGGCGCGCGTCGGTCCCCGGCCCCGACCGGGGCGCCTCCGGGCGCGCCCGTCCGACCGAGGCGCGCTTCTACCCGCCGTACGACGAGGAGCAGCCCAAGCCCGGCGGCCCGGTGGGGCCACGGGGACCCGGCGGGCCGGGCGGCCCCGGCAGTTCGGGGCGGCGTGGGCCGCGCCCCCGGTGGGGTCGGATCGCCCTCGTGTCCGGGGTCGCGGTGCTGGTGCTGGCGCTGCTCGGCAGCGTGGGCGCCTGGCTGTACGCCCGCAACCTCGACAACGACCTGGCCCGCACCGACCCGTTCGCGGAGATCACCGGCGGCCGTCCGGCCAAGACGGTGGATGGCGCGCTGAACATCCTGCTGGTCGGCAGCGACTCACGGGACCCGGACGCGCCGGTCGACAGCAAGAGCCAGTGGCGCGCCGACACGGTCATCGTGATGCACATCCCGGCCGACCACCAGGAGGCGTACCTGGTCTCCATCCCGCGTGACCTCTACGTGCCGATTCCGGAGAGCGCCGGTGCGGCCTGCGACTCCGGGCAGCGCGCGAAGATCAACGCCGCGTTCGCGTTCGGCGGGCTGCCGCTGGCGGTTCGCACCGTGGAGTGCTTCACCGACGTCCGGATCGACCACGTGATGGCGATCGACTTCGGCGGGTTCAAGGAGGTCACCGACGCCCTGGGCGGGGTGGACCTGAAGGTGGAGCGGACCATCACCTCGATCCACAAGCCGTACCGGACGTTCACCAAGGGCACCAACCACATGGACGGCGCGGAGGCGCTGGACTGGATCCGCCAGCGCAAGCAGTTCCCGGACGGGGACTTCGCCCGGATGCGGCACCAGCAGGAGTTCCTCCGCGCGCTGATGGACAAGGCGGCGAGCACCGGCACGCTGGCGAACCCGGGGAAGCTCAACAACTTCCTCAAGTCGGTGACCGCGGCCGTAACCGTCGACCAGGATTTCTCGGTTACTGATATGGCGTTGCAGTTCCGCAACCTGCGCGGCCAGAACCTCACCTTCGTGACCAGCCCGAACTCTGGCAGCGACACGATCAACGGCGAGTCGGTGGTGGTCTCGGACCGGGAGAAGGCGCTCGCGATGTACCGGGCCATGACCGCGGACACCATGGCGGACTGGGTCAAGGCCAACCCGCCGAAGGGCAAGGACGGCGGCTGACCGCACCCGGTCGGCCGGTGGTACGCCGGGTCGACGGTCACCCGCCGATCGGGTCATCGAGGCGCGCCGATCGACCTGTTTAGTGTGAATCGGCGTCGGGATTGACCCAGGATGAACTCGCCAAGACGATTTGATGTACGTACAGTGGTGCCGCCCCCTCCTGATCACGAGCTGGAGCACGCATGCCGGTTCAGGCCAGTCGCCGCCCTCCTACCCCCGGGTCCGCCGCCCCCAGCGGCCGTGTCTCTGCGGCCATACCGGCGCAGACACTCCCCTCACGTGGTGGGCCGGGCGGTCGCCCGCCCGGCAGCGGCGACGGTGGCCGGGTGGGTGGCGGAGGGTCGGCGAGGAAGCGGACCAAGCGCAAGGACCCGCTGTGGGCCCGATTGACCGTGGTGTTCGGGGCGGTGCTGATGCTCAGCAGCGGCGTGGGCATCGTCGGCGGCAAGGTGCTGATCGGCCAGGCCACCGGCGACATCGCGCAACGCAACCTGCTCGGTGACGCGAGCAAGTCCGACGCCGAGGGCGGGGCCAGCCTCGACGGCCCGATCGACATGCTGCTGCTCGGTGTGGACGCCCGGGAGCGCTGGGCCGCCGACAACGTCCGCTCGGACAGCATCATCATCCTGCACATCCCGGCCACGCACGACCAGGCGTACCTGATCTCCATCCCGCGGGACACCGAGGCGCAGATTCCGGCGTTCCCGAAGAGTCGTTACGCCGGCGGCACCGAGAAGATCAATGCCGCGTTCGAGGCCGGCGCCCGCAACGGCGGCGGCTGGGAGGGCGGTGCCCAGTTGATGGCCCAGACGATCAAGGGTCTCACCGGCATCAGCTTCGACGGTGCGGCAATCATCAACTTCGGCGGCTTCAAGAACGTCATCGACACCCTCGGCACCGTGCGGATCTGCGTGAGTCACGAGGTCAAGTCGAAGCACATGTCGATCGTCGACGGTAAGCCGATGTGGAACGCCGACGCCAAGAAGACCGGCAAGCCCCGCACCGCAGTGGTGCACAAGAAGGGCTGCCAGCAGATGGAGGGCTGGGCGGCGCTGGACTACTCCCGGCAGCGCTACGGGTTGCCCGGTGGCGACTACGACCGGCAGCAGAACCAGCAGCAACTGATCAAGGCGATGGCGAAGAAGGCCACCGATGGCGGGATGTTGACCAACCCGACCAAGCTCCAGCAGCTGATCAAGGCGGCCGGCAAGGCGTTCGTGCTGGACACCGGTGGCGCGTCGATCGAGAACTTCATCTTCACCATGCGCGGGGTGACCGCGAACGAGCTGACCATGCTCAAGACCAACAACGGCACCTACAACGGCTCCGGCAACGGCACCGAGGCGTTGAACGACGTGACGAAGGAAATGTTCCGGGCGGTCAAGCAGGACAAGCTCGCCGAGTTCGTCTTCAACCACCCCGAGGTGATCTCCACCCGCAAGTGAGGACGCTGGCCCGAAGTCCCGGAAAGCCGGCGACCGCGCGGTCACCGCCCGTAGCCTGACGTGAGCAGGTTTCACGTATCGGCGCCGGGGAGGCGGTCACGTCCAGGTGGGGACGGAACGTGGCGGGCCGGGCCGGAGCGGCCCCGCCCAGCCGAGCACGCCGCGCCCGAGGGTCCCGGATCATGCTGGGCATCGGCCTGGCCCTCGTCCTGCTGGCCGGGCTCGCCGTGGTCGGGCTCAAGACGCTCACCGACCGGTACGACCGCACGGTGACCAAGGAACAGTTGCTCGACCCCGACGCCCGCACCGACCGCACCGACCTGGACGGGCCGCTCAACTATCTCCTGGTCGGCTCCGACCGCCGCCCCGGCGGCAGCGGACCGGACCAACGCTCCGACACCATCCTCATCGTGCACGTGCCGGCCGGCCAACGGGAGGCGTACCTGGTCTCCGTCCCGCGTGACCTGCTGGTCGCCATCCCGCCCGCGAACGGCTTCGGTGGTGGTCAAGACAAGATCAATGCGGCGTACGAGCACGGCGGTGGCGGGCAGGCCGGCGCCCAACTGCTCTCCGCCACCCTCAACCGGCTCACCGGAATCCGGTTCGACGGTGCCGCGCTCATCGACTTCTCCGGCTTCCGGAAGGTCATCGACCTCCTCGGCGGGGTGCAGATGTGCGTGGACACCGAGGTCCGGTCCATCCACACCAACCGCGTCTTCCCCGTGGGCTGCCAACAGATGGACGGAGCGCAGGCCCTGGACTACGTCCGGCAGCGCTACGACCTGCCCGGGGGCGACTACGACCGGCAGCACCACCAGCAGCAACTGCTCCGCGCGATGCTGGACAGCGCCGGCAGGGCCGATCTGCGGAGCAACCCGGTCAAGTTGGACCAGGTGCTCCGGGCGGTGGGCGGCTCGTTGACCGTCGACACGAACGGCGTACCCCTGGCGGACCTGCTCCTCGCGCTCCGCGCGCTGCCGCCCGACGGGATGCGCGGCGTCCAGGTGCCGTCGTCCCCACAAACCATCGACGAGGTCTCGTACGTGGTGCTGGACAACGGGGGCAACGGGCTGTTCGAGGCGGTTCGAGGCCGCCAGATGCCGTCCTGGGCACAGGCCAACCCGCGCTGGGTGACCCGGTTGTGACGGTGCCGACGGCCAGGTCGGTGCGGAACCGGTCGACGAGGATCTAGTGTTGCTTCCTGTGTTCGGACCCCAGGTTCCCACCGTGCCCGTGACCGAGATCGCCGACGACACCTACCTGCTGGACGTGCGGGAGGCCGACGAATGGGCGGCCGGCCATGCGCCCACCGCCCACCACCTGCCGATGATGGAGCTGCCGGCCCGACTGGCCGAGGTGCCCACCGACCGGGAGGTGGCGGTCATCTGCCGCTCCGGGGGGCGTTCCGCCCAGGTCGTCGCCTACCTGGCCAACAACGGCTGGGAGCAGGTGCGCAACGCCGACGGCGGAATGCGCCAGTGGGCTGCCGTCGGCCGCCCGGTGGTCGACGCGAACGGGCAGCCCGGCCAGGTCATCTGAGGCGGCCGCGATGGGTGGTCCACTTGTCTTCGCGCACCGCGGCGCCTCGTACGACCTGCCCGAGCACACCCTCGCCGCGTACCTGCGGGCTCTCGACGAGGGTGCCGACGGCCTGGAGTGCGACGTCCGGCTGACCCGGGACGGGCACCTGGTCTGCGTGCACGACCGACGGCTCGACCGCACCAGCAACGGTCGCGGTCTGGTCAGCGCGCGTACCCTCGCCGAACTGGAGGCGCTGGACTTCGGCTCGTGGCATCCGGGCAGCGCGCCGGACGGGGACGTACCGTCGGACGACTCGCACACCCGGCTGCTGACCCTGACCCGGCTGCTGGACGCGGTGCTCGCCGCCGGGCGGCCGGTCCGGTTGCTGGTGGAGACGAAGCACCCGTCCCGCTACGGCTCGAACGTGGAACGGCGACTGATCACCCTGCTGCGCCGGTACGGACTGGCCGACCCGGCACCGGACGACCCGGTGCAGGTCACCGTCATGTCGTTCTCCCCGCTGGCGGTCCGCCGGGTGCACGAACTCGCTCCGAAGCTGCCCACCGTGCTGCTGCTCGAGGTGTTGCCCCGCTGGCCGCGGTTGGGTCGGCTGCCGTTCGGCACCCGGATCGCGGGGCCGGGCATCGGCCTGGTCCGGGCCCGCCCGCAGCTGCTGCCGGCACTGCGCACGGCCGGCAACCAGGTGTACGTCTGGACGGTCAACGAGCCGACCGACCTCGAGTTGGTGCTGGCGGCCGGCGCGGACGGGATCATCACCGACCGGCCGGGGTACGCCCTCGCCCGGCTGAACCGCTGACCTGGCAGAGGTGCCAAATCCCGGTCGGCGGGGCAGACTCGGCACATGCCGGAGCGTATCGATTTCCCCGCTCTCCTCACCGGTCACACAGTCATCATCGAGATGATCAACTCCGGGGAGGCGGGCCTTCCGGTCCTCACCCAACTGCTCCGGGTGGCCCAGCCGGCCCTCGGTGCGACCGGGATGGCCTTCGTCGAGTTCGGTCCGACAGGTGGGCGGGTGATCGCCGCGACCGGCGCGGCGGCCTGGGCGCTCGGCCGTCCGCTGGCGGTCGACGACCCGGACACGGTCTGCCTGCTCAACGGGCCACGGATACGCAACGTGCTGGTGGACCACCTCAACGGCAAGTTGGCCGGGGAACTGGCCGGCAGTGACCTGCGCTGGATGGTGGTCTCGCGGGCCGAGATCGGCGGCCACACCGTCGGCAGCCTGCACGCGCTCTACCTCGGCGACGACGAGCCGGACGCCGAGCGGCAGGGGGTGGTCGCCTACCTCGCGTCCTGCGTCGCCCACATGTACGGCGACCAGAGCGGCCTGCCGGTGCACGGTGACGGGCCGGTGGTGGCGGCCCTCGCCGACGGGCTGGCCGTGGTCGACCGAGACGGGCACGTCCGACTCTGGAACCCGGCCGCCGCCCAGGTCACCGGGCGTCCGGTCGAGCAGGCGCTGAGCCGTCCACTGCCGTTTCCGCTGCCGCCCTCCGGTCAGGTCCGGGACCACCGGATGCCGGACGGCCGCTGGCTGCGGATCACCTCCGGCGAGTTGCCCGGTCCCGGCGCGCTGCGGGTGGTCACCTTCCGCGACATCACCGACCAGCAGCGCCGCGACCATGACCGGGAGCTGTTCGTCGCGGTGACCAGCCACGAACTCCGTACGCCGGTCACCGTGATCAAGGGGTACGCGGACACCCTCACCGACCACTGGGACTCGCTGACCGAGGTCGACCGGCGGCAGGCGGCCCGGGTGATCGGGCAACGCGCCAACGAGCTGGCCCGGTTGGTCGACCGTCTCCTCAGCTCGGCGGCCGAGGCCGGGCCGGGTGACGATCCGCCCACCCCGTTCGACCTCGGCGAAGCACTGCGCTCCGCCGTCCTCGACCTGCCGACGGACCTGCGTCGCCGGTTGGTGCTCCGCCTCCCGGCCGACCTGCCCAAGGCGCTCGGCCACCGACCCAGCCTGGCCACCGTGCTGACCGAGCTGACGACCAACGCCGGCAAGTACTCCCCACCGGAGTCGCCGATCGAGATCGCCGCCGCGGTGGACGGTCAACTGGTGGCGTTCCGGGTCAGTGACCGGGGCATCGGCATCCGACCGGAGCATGTGGAACGGGCGTTCGACAGGTTCTGGCAGGGCGAGTCCGGCGACCGGCGCGGCTACCCGGGGGCCGGGCTCGGCCTCTATCTCGTCCGCCGGATCGTTGAACAACAGAATGGATGGGTATCCCTACGTCCGAGGACCGACGGCGGTACGGTCGCAGAGGTGCGGCTACCGCGCGGTTGACCCAGGTGGCGCGACGTGGAGGCGACGGTGGCAGCGGCAGCGGCAGCGGCGAGGGATCAGGCGTGGTGCGTGGTGGTTCCCCACCACCCGGCCGGGGCACGGCTGGCCCGGCACCGGCTGGCCGGTGAGCTGGCGGGCGTCGTACCCCCGATGCTCCTCGCGGACCTGATCGCGGTGCTCGCGGAACTGGTGGGCAACGCGGTGCGGCACGCCAGGCCACTGCCCGGCGGAGTGGTCCGCGTGGCCTGGCGGATGCGGCCCTCGACCCAGGGTCCACTGATCCAGCTCGGAGTCACCGACGGCGGCGCGAGCACCGCGCCACGGATCCGGACGGCCAGCGCGGACGCGGCGGACGGCCGGGGGCTGCACATCGTGGCCGGTCTGGCCACCCGCTGGGGTGTCGAGCAGGACGGCATGGGCCAGCGCGTCTGGGCGGAGTTCGCGCCGGCGCCGGCACCCCGATCCGACCTGGTGCCGGCGGGCTGAGCCGGGCTCGGGCGGGTCCGGCCCACGGTGGGCCGGCCGGGGCTCTAGGCTGTGACGCCGTGAGCAAGCGTCGAAAGAGCCAGCGCACCACCACCGACACCGCCCCCCGCCGCGACAAGGTACGCGACGTCTTCGTGCCGCGTCCGTTCGACGGTCTGGTCGACGAGGCCGAATGGATCGCGCTGCGCGAGTTGGTGCCCGCCGCCTCCGCGCCGCTGCGGCTGGCACCCGCCCTGGTCGAGGAGTTCGGCGACCGGTCGGCGACGCTCGCCACGGTGCTGCCGATGGCCGCTCCGGCGATCACCAAGCCGGACGGTCGGGTGCTCATCGGCCTCCAACGCCACCAGCAGTCCGGTGACGTCTCCCGGGACCTGGCCGAGGCACTGCTCTGCGCGCTGCGGACCGAACCGGGCGGCCAGGTGGCCGTGCCGCCGCTGCCCGGCCCCGGACCCCGTCTGCAGGACATCCTCGTGGACGGGCCACTGGACATCACCATGCACGAGGGCTTCGAGTTCTGGCTCGACCCCGGCGCCGCCGACGACCCGACCGTCCAGGCGTCACTGGAACGGGCGAACGCGGCCATCTACCCGACGGTGCGGCTGACCGCGGCGAAGGCCGCGTACTGGTGTCAGGTCCCGGAGAAGGCACACGTGCGTTGGGTGCTGCCGGACGACGAGGATGCCGCCCTGGACGCTCTGGCCCGCCTCGGTGCGGCCGGCTCGTTGACGCTCGGCGAGCAGACCAAGTTCGCCGGCATGTTCCGCGCGCACGGTCGGCTGGTGCCGGTCTGGGACCTGCCGGAGGCCACTCCGGCGGCCGACTGGGAGGAGCCGGTGGCGCAGTTCGCCAAGCGGTACGCCGAGGCGCTGACCGCCACCGACCCGCTCGACGCCGCCGGCCGGCGCTCCCGCCAGGGTCTGCTCGGCCGGCAGCTCACCCTGCGCTGAGCCGCGTTGGGGCGCCTTCTCCCGGAGACGGCGCCCGAACTCACAACGGGTCGCGGGTGATCGGGCAGGACATGCAGCGCGGCCCGCCCCGGCCGGAGCCCAACTCGGAGCCGGCGATCGGGATCACCTCGATGCCGGCGCGCTCCAACTGGGCGTTGGTCTCGGTGTTGCGCTCGTAACCGACGCAGAGCCGGGGCGCCAACGCGAGGGTGTTGTTGCCGTCGTCCCACTGTTCGCGTTCCGCGGTCACCGGGTCCAGCCCGGTGTCGATGACCCGCAGCAGGTCGAGGTCCATCGCGTCGGCGGCCGCCCGCAGGAACGGCGCGGGACCGTCCACCCGCGGGTCCTCGCCGTCCGCGCCGGCGATCACCGTGTACGCGGACAGCGTGCTCGCGATGTTGGGATACATCAGTACGGCGTCCACGTCGACCATCGTGCAGACCGTGTCGAGGTGCATGGTGGCGCGCTTCTGGGCGATCGGCACCACCAGCATGGTGTGCGCCAGGCCGGCGGCGAAGACCTGCCGGCCGAGTCGTTCGGCACCGGCCGGTGTGGTCCGCTCACCCACCCCGACCGCCAGCACTCCGGGCGCGAGCAGCAGCACGTCCCCGCCCTCCAGGTGCTCCAGGTTCGGGCGGTAGACGAACTCGGTGCCGGCGAAACGTGGGTGGTGACGGTAGATGGCGTCGGTCAGGGTGGTCTCGCGGCTGCGGGCCGGCATGGCCAGGCTGGTGACACCGACCCGGTCGCCGATCCACAGCGACGAGTCGCGGGTGAACAACAGGTTGGGCAACGGGTCGATGACGAAGTCGTGCCGGTCCATCAGTGTGTAGACCAGCCCGCCCGGCCGCTCCGAGCTGATCCGCAGCTCCTCGTGGGCCAGCCCGGCGGTCAGCACGTCGGCCAGGGCGGCCGGGTCGAGGTAGGCGAGGTGGTCGGCGACGCGGGCCCGCAGGGTGTCGCCGAGCCGCCGGGAGCGCAGCACCTGTTCGGTGAGCTCGGCCCGGGCGTCCGCGACGGCAAGCGTCTCGGTCAGCAGGGTGGCCAGGTAGAGCACCTCGACTCCACGGTCGCGCAGGGCGGCGGCGAACGCGTCGTGCTCCTCCTGGGCTCGTCCGACCCAGGGGATCGCGTCGAACAGGAGCGAGTCGTTGTTGCGTGGGGTGAGCCGGGCCAGTTCGGGGCCGGGCCGGTGCAGCAGTACGGTGCCGAGCCGGCCGACTTCACTGTCGACGTAGTGGGTCACTCCCGCAGCGTAGGGCAGGGTTTGGCGGCATCCGAGAAAAGAACTGTGGATGAATATGGCATTCATCCGTAGTCACTCCGGCGCTCCGGCTTGCCGAACACCGGTAGTGGCAACGTAGGGTAGTGAGGACATAACTTCGAGGGACCTTTTGCCGGAGGTCGCGATGACTGTCTTTCCCGCACGACGAGCCGTACCGTCCGCTCGGGCACTGCCGCCCGTCGCGGTGCCACACCCCCGCGTCGAGTCGCCCGGGGTTCTCGAACCGGTCCGTCCGACACCGCTCGAATGGGCGCGCCGCCGTCGTGCCGAGCGGGGTGCGCGCCGCCTGGAGGCGGCCGGAGCGCGGGCACTGGGTCAACTCGACCACCTCGGGCCGGCCTGGCACGTCATCGAGTGGCCGCGCACCGACGTCACCGACGTCCTCGACCGCGGTCAGGACGAGCGCGCCGGGTTCCTCGCCATCGGGCCGAGCGGCCTGTTCGCCGTGACCATCGCCGACCACGGCCGGGCCAGGGTGCTCGTCGCCGGGGACGTCGTGCAGATCAACGGCAAGCGTCCGCCGTACGTGGCGGAGTCCCGGCGGGACGCCAAGCGGGCCAGTAAGGCCCTCTCCGACGCGGTGGGGCTACCCGTCCCGGTCACGCCGGTGCTGACCTTCGTCGGCTCCGGCGTGATCAGTGTCTACGGCCTTCCGAAGGACTGTCTGATGGCCACCCACCGAGAGCTGGACCGGCTCCTCGTGGCCGGTGGCAGCCGGATCAGCCCGGCCACCGCCGAAAAGCTTTCCCGGGTCGCACAGCACCCCGGCACCTGGCTGAACGGCACGTACCGTCCACCAGCCGACTACCGGTGGTACGACGAGGGCCGAACGGCCGCTGACAAGCCGGCCCGCCGCCGGTAACGTCACCGACGACGCCACGCGGCTCCGGCCCCCCTTCGACCTCACCGGTTTCCGCGCCGTCACCGACCGCCCCGGTTCACGCTGCGCGGCTCGGTGACCCGGTGCGCTCGGTGATTCCGTCGGCGACCCGCTAGCGTGGACAGTCGATCGGTGCACATAGGAGGCGCGGTGGCCCACGTCGAACTTTCGCTCTCAGAAGCGTTCGTGCCGGCGGCGCGGGCCTTGACAGAGCCGGAGTCCGGCAACGTCGGCCAGTGGTCCTCGACGGTCTCCCGGGCCGACGAGCCGTGCCTGCTGATCGACGCCAACACCCTGGTGGTGGCGATCTCCACCGCCGGCTGCGAGCTGCTCTGCCTGGGCGAGCCGGGGGGCCTGATCGGGCGACCGCTGCTCGACGGCGGGCTACGCCTTCTCGACTTCACCGCCAACCGGGGCGAGCTGACCGAGGCCGAGATCGACAAGATCCCGCCCCTGCTGGCGCTCTCCTCCGGTCGACTCGCCCGCGGATTGCTCCGGGTGCAGGCCGCCTCGGCGAACAGCTCCGACGCGACAGTCGACGCGATCTCCACCCCGGTGCTCACCGACGGTGCCGTGGCCGGCTCGCTCACCTTCTTCTCCGAGGTCTGACCAGCGACAAAGCCGCACACGGCGTTGCTGGCTCAGCCGTGCGCGAGGAGGCCGTAAGGTGCCCTCATGCTCGATATCGCCGTGCTGCCAGGGGAATACGCTGTGTGCCGGCTGACCGCCGGCACCGCCCTGCCGTACGCGTTGTCGAGCGGGCTGAGCGGCACCGACGTGGTGACGGTGAGCTGGACCTCCGACGGGATCTCGGTGATCTGCCCAGCAGATCGGGTGCCGGCGCAAGCCGTGGTGGAAACCGTCTGGCGCTGCCTACGGGTCACCGCCCCGGTGCAGTTGGCAAGCACCGGCAGCCTGGCCGCGCTCGTCGACCCGCTCGCCGAGGCACGGGTCAGCGTGCTCACCTTCTCCACCTTCGACACCGACTATCTGCTGGTGCCGACCGTCCGGCTGACCGAGGGCACGGCCGCCCTCCAGCGCGCCGGGCACCGCGTCACCGGCTGACCTTCACCCGATCAGTCGCTGACCCTACGATGAGGCTCGGCCACCCCGGCCGCGACGAATTCTCCGATGTCCCGAGGATCGGCCCGTGCCGTTCGCCCCGCCCCGCCCCTCGTCCCCCCCACCACGGGCGACGCCCCACCTCCCACCGGCGCCTCGCGACCGGGCGTCCGTTCACGCCCCCGCGCGGCCCACGGTCCAGGTCCGACCGGTCGCGCTCGCGGTGCTCGCCGTCGCGGTGCTCGCCGGCTGTGGCGCCCCACCCGAGTTGTCCGAACCGACGGCCGCGCCCACCCGCACCGCAGCCCCGACGGCATCCGGCCCGAGCACCCCACCCACCACCCCGCCGGCCAGCGCGCCGCCACCCGGCGTGGCCACGCCCACCCCGGACGCCGGTCTGGTCGCGACGGCCTGCCGGAACGGCCCGACCGGTCAGCGGGTGGTGCAACTGCTGCGGGGCCGGGCCGGAGTGCTCCCGGCCAACGTCCGGGTCCAGGTCCGTACCGGGCCGCTCTGCGCCGGCGAGTGGCAGTACACCGTCCTGGAGGTGACCGGGCACGAGGAACTCCAGGTGGTCACCCGCGGCCAGGCCACCGCGCCGACCCTCGTCACCGCCGGCACCGACGTCTGCACCATCGAGGTACGCGCCACCGGCCCGGCCGGAATCCGAGCGCTCGCCTGCGACGCCGGTCCAGCCGTGCGGCCGAGTGCGTAGGCTGACCGACATGCCGGGAACACCGCCGACACGCTTCGTCTACCTCGGGCCGGAGGGCACCTTCGCCGAGCAGGCCCTGCGCACACTTCCCGCCGCCGAGCGCGGCACCCGTACTCCTGCCCGCAGCGTCGGAGAGGCGCTGGACAGCGTCCGGACCGGCGACGCCGACGCGGCGCTGGTGCCGCTGGAAAACTCGATCGGCGGCGCGGTGGGCGTCACCCTGGACGAGATGGCCGAGGGCGAGCCGTTGGTGATCACCCGAGAGGTGATCCTGCCGGTGGAGTTCGTGCTCGGTGCGCGGCCCGACACTCCGCTGACCTCGATCCGCACCGTGGCGGCCCATCCGCAGGCCTCCACCCAGTGCCGGGGCTGGCTGCGCGATCATCTGCCGGACGCCGTGGTGGTCGACGTGCTCTCCAACGGTGCCGCCGCGGCGGGCGCCGGTGCCGGCGAGTACGACGCGGCCATCTGCGCGCCGATCGGGGCGGCCCGGCACCGGCTCGCGACACTCGCCGACAAGATCGCCGATCACCCGGACGCGGTGACCCGGTTCGCGCTGGTGTCCCGTCCCGGGCCACCCCCGCCGTCGACCGGCGACGACCTCACCTCGCTCGCGGTCTACATCGCCCACGACCGGGTCGGCGCGCTGCTGTCCGTGCTGATGGAGTTGGCCGTCCGGGGCATCAACCTGACCCGGATCGAGTCCCGCCCCACCGGGGAGGCGCTGGGCCGGTACGTCTTCTTCCTGGACTGCACCGGGCACGTGGCCGACGTACGACTGGGCGAGGCGTTGCAGGGGCTGCGCCGGGTCTGCGCGGACGTGCGCTTCCTGGGCTCGTACCCCCGGCACCGGTGGGCCGAGGCAGCGGGCGATCGGCCGGTGCCCGCGCCGGCGGGCCTCACCGACTTCGACTACGTCGACGCGGCGGCCTGGCTGGCCCGACTGCGCACGGGCGAGCTGACCTGACCGGTGCGGGCGTCCTCCACCTGGGGGGCCGCCCGCACCGAAGTGGTCAGCTCAGCAGGTGGTCAGCTCAGCAGACCACCGAGCAGGCCGCCCTCCTGCTGCTGCTGGCCGCTGCCCATGATCGGCGGCTCCTCGGACGGCTGCACCACCACGAAGCCCTGGCCGGCGAAGCTCATCGTGAACGACTCGCCGGTGCGTCGGCCCAGCAGCGTGCCGAGGCCCAACTGCTCGGCACGGTGGTAGCCGGTCTGGAGGCTTGCCGACCAGCAGACCGCTGCCTGCGGGTCGACGTACGTGGGGGCGTCCACGTTGAGCACGACCGGGGTGCCCTTGGTGGTGATGGCGATCCGTCCGTGGCCGCTGAACACACAGTTGAACAGCCCGGACGACGAGGCCATCCCGGCGCCGCCGACCATCCTGATGTCGTACTGGAGGGTCGAGTCGAAGGCGAGCACGCTGGAGCCGTTGATGGAGAGGGCGTCGCCCGGCTCCAGGTCGATGATGTGCACGTCCTTGGCGAGTTCGGCGAGGAAGACGTCACCGTGGCCGGAGACCTTCATCAGAGGGACGCCCTCGCCGGTGAGCTTCTGCTTGAGGAACTTGCCGAGCCCGCCCGAGCCCAGCGCCTGGAACTGCACATTGCCCTGGTAGGCGACCATCGACCCGACCCGGGCCATCGCCTCGCCGTTGAGTTCGATCTTCAACATCTTGGAGTTCTGCAGCCGCATGCCGGGCTGCGCGGACTCCTTCTCCAGGTTCTCGGCGGAGAACAGCTCACTGCGCATGAAAGGGTGCCTCCTGACAGGGTTGCGTTCGCTGCACCGAAGGTAGGCGACCAGGGCAACCACGGGCCATCGGCCAAGCGGCGACCGCGCCGCCGCCGGTGGGCTCAGCCCCAGCCGAGCGCGTGCAGCCGTTCGTCATCGATGCCGAAGTGGTGGGCGATCTCGTGCACGACGGTCACCGCGACCTCGTCGACGACGTCGTCGTCGTTGTCGCAGATCCGCAGGATCGGGCGCCGGTAGATGAAGATCCGGTCCGGCAACACCCCCGAGTAGTCCCAGCCGCGGCTGGTGAGGGCGTGGCCCTCGTAGAGGCCGAGCAGGTCCGCCTCGCCCTGCGGCGGGTCATCCTCGACGAGGATGACCACGTTGCTCATCAGGCCGAGCAGTTCCTCGGGCACCTCGTCGAGGGCGTCGCCAACCAGCTCCTCGAAGCGCTCACGGGTCATCTCCACCGGCACGCCACCCATTCTGCCCGATGCCGGACCCGGCGGGTCCCTCGTGACGTGCCGTTGGCCGGCTCCGCAGGCTCACGGAGAGAGCAGACCGCCCAGGGGGTGGGCGGATGCTCTGTCCGTGAACGAGCGGTCGTGGGTCGACCGGGCTGTTTGTGGGTCGACCGCTCAGGAGGCCAGGCGCGCGCTGAGGGTGATCTCGGCACCCGGCGAGAGCAGGCGGGAGATCGGGCAGTTGGCCTTGGCGGCCTCGGCGAGCTTCTGGAACTCCGCGTCGTCGATGCCCGGGACCTGGCCGACGGTCTCCAGGTCGATCCGGGTAACGGTCATGCCGGCGTCGGTCTTGTCCAGGTGGACCTTGGCGGTGGTCTCGACCGACGTGGCCGTCGAGCCGGCGTCGGCGAGCGCCTTCGAGAACGCCATCGAGAAGCAGCCGGCGTGCGCGGCGGCGATCAGCTCCTCGGGGTTGGTGCCCTCGCCCTCCTCGAAGCGCGACTTGAAGGAGTAGTTGCCGGACAGGCCGCCCTTACCGGTGCGGACGGTGCCGGCACCCTCGGTGAGATTGCCCTGCCATTGTGCTGAAGCGGTACGGATAGGCATGAGGAGAACGCTAGCGGAAAGGTGACCGCCGAGCGACCGACCGGCACGGACGCCTACCGTGCGATCCCGGTCACCACGGGCTGGCTGTGTCATGATGCGACCAGGTCCGTGACCGGCGGAAGGATGGCCGATGCCCGACGAGCTTCCGATCCCGCGGCAGGGCGACCGGTCCGACGGGCCGGCCGTGATCGAGTGGGGTGCCGTCGACCCGGCTCCACGACGCCGCTTCGGCCTGTCCCTGGGCGGCCTCGCGCAGGACCCTCGCCTGCCTCTGCTGCTCGCCGGTCTGGGCGCGGTGGCCGGGGTCGCCTCGCTTGTGGGCGAATGGCTGGTGATGAGCCTGCCGAACAGCGGACCGGACGGTGAGAGCACGATCGAGGTGCCGGTCGGCGTTTCCGAGGTCGGCGGCTTCGGCGTCGGCTACCTGGTCGGGCTCCTCGGTCTCCTCTGCACCGTGGCGCTGGCCCTGCGGGGCACGGCGGCCGTGCGGCCGAACGCCCGGCTCGCCGGCCTCACCCTCGCCGGTGCCCTGCTGGCGCTGCTGGTCGCCGCCGCGACCACCCTCGACAACCCCGCTCAGCGCAGTTTCTTCTACTCGCCGCAGGATGGATTCCGAGCCGAGTACGGCCGCGGTGTGGTGATGGCGATCGCCGCGTGCGTGCTGTTCGCGGTTGCCCTGCGGCTGTCGCCCGCCGCATCCCCTGGCGCGTTCGCCGGGCCACCGGACGAGGACCGGCCCGCCGACGCGCCAGCATCGCGACCCTGGCGCCGCCGCCGCAACCCCGACCCGGTCGAGTACGGCCCACCCGCCCCAGCCGACCTGACCGTCACCCCCGCCGCCCCCTTCGCCCATCCCGACGCCCAGCCCTGACCCCAGCCCTCAGCGGGGGGCGGGGGACGGTTGTTCGCGTTCGATTCGCCTGGAAGCCAGAGATGCGGCCCGTTCCGCGAGGTACGGTTGCTGCCCGCCACGACGCCAGGGTCTCCTCACCAGAAGGGGACGGCAGGCGCGACGGCGGTGGGCGAAGGAGGAACGATGACCCGCCCGGGACTGCCCAAGCTGATCGCGACCGACCTCGACGGGACACTGGTCCGCAGCGATGACACCGTCTCCGCGTACACCCATGGGGTGCTCGACCGGGTGCGGGCCGCCGGAATTCCGGTGGTCGGCGCGACCGGCCGCGGCCCTCGGCTGACCGAGCTGACCCGCAACGACATCCGGGCCGCCGACTTCCTGGTGATGGCCGGCGGCGGCCGGGTGGTCGACCAGAGCGACCCGGCCGGCCCCGTGGTGCTCCGCGACGAGCGGCTGCCCGCCGAGGTGCTGGCCCGGCTGCTCGCCGACCTGGAGGCCGAGGTCGGCCCGCTGACGGTGATGGTCGAGGCGTCCGACGAGCACGACGCCCCGCTGTGGGGCGACTATCACGAGAGCTGGCCCTACCAGGACCGGTTCGAGGCCCGCACTCGCGACGAGTGCCTCGCCTGCGACGTGATCAAGGCGTTCGCCCGCACCGCCGACCACCACGTGGACGAACTGCTGGCGGTGGCCCGGCGGATCATCCCGCCGCAGGTGGCCACGCTCACCCAGGCCGGGCTCGGCTTCATCGAGATCTGCCCGCCGGGCGTGGACAAGGCGACCGGGCTGACGGTGGTGGCACAGAGCCTCGGGGTGGACCCGGCCGACGTCCTGGTCTTCGGCGACATGCCCAACGACCTGCCGATGTTCGAGTGGGCCGGTTGGTCCCGGGTGGCGGTGGCCAACGCGCACCCCGCCCTGCGCGCCGCCGCCGACGAGGTGACCCTGCGCAATGACGACGACGGGGTGGCGGTGTATCTGGACCGGCTACTGTCCCGGTAATGGGAGACACACCCCGCCTCATCGCCACCGACATCGACGGCACGCTGATCCGCGACGACCACACCGTCAGCCCACGCACCGCCGACCTGCTCGCGCGGATCTCCGCGCGAGGCACGCCTGTCGTCCTGGTCACCGGCCGTCCGGTCCGCTGGCTCAAGATGGTGTACGACCAGCTCGCCCGACCGCTGCCGGCGGTCTGCGCCAACGGCGCGGTCGTCTACGACCCGTTCGAGGACGAGGTGGTGCGGGCTGACCCGCTCGCCCCGCACCACCTGGCGGAGGTGGCCCGCAGGCTACGGGCCGAGGTGCCCGGGATCAGCTTCGCCGTGGAGATCCTGGACAGCCGGGAGATGCGACACGAGGCGCACTACCCGCTGCGCTGGGACGCCGACGCCAACGGCATCCGGCCGATCGAGACGCCGGAGGAGTTGCTCTCGGTCCCAGCGGTGAAGCTCCTCGCCCGAGCCGGCGAGCAGGACCCGGATGCCTTCGCCGAGCTGATCGCCACGGCGGTGGCGGGGTTGGCCGAGGCCACCCACTCGTCGTCCTCCGGGCTGGTGGAGATCTCGGCGGCCGGGGTGACCAAGGCGGCAGGGCTGGCCTGGTACTGCGACCAGCTCGGGGTGGCCGCTGCGGACGTGCTGGCCTTCGGCGACATGCCCAACGACGTGCCGATGCTGACCTGGGCCGGGCGTGGTGTGGCGGTGGCCAACGCGCACCGCGCCGTCCTGGCGGTCGCCGACGACGTGACGACGGCGAACACCGAGGACGGCGTGGCGGCGTACCTGGAGAAGATCTTCGGGGTGGACTGAGCCGGTCAGAGGTACTGGCCGGTGTTGTGGCCCTCGCCGCCGCCCGGTTGGCCGATGCCCGACATCCCGGGGACGATTCCGCCGGGACCACTGGGCAGCGCCTGCCGGCCGCCGCGCATCTGCTCCAGTTGCACCCGGGCGGCCATCTGCTGGGCCACCAGGGCCGCCTGGATGCCGTGGAACAAGCCCTCCAGCCAACCGACGAGCTGGGCGTGCGCGATCCGCAACTCGCCCTCGCTGGGGGCCTTGTCCTCGGTGAAGGGCAGCGAGATGCGCTCCAACTCGTCGCGCAGCTCGGGGGCGAGGCCCTCCTTGAGCTCGACGATCGACCGCTCGTGGATCTCCCGCATCCGGTTGCGGCTCGCGTCGTCGAGAGGTGCGGCTTTCACCTCCTCCAGCAACTGCTTGATCATGCTGCCGATCCGCATCACCTTGGCCGGCTGTTCGACCAGGCGGGTCGGGTCCTCACCCGGGCCCTCGTCGGTCTGCATCGTCCCGATCGGCCGGCCGTCCGGACCGACCACCACAACAGTGCCGGAGTGGCCGGAGTCGTCGGTGCCCGGCTCGTCGTCGTGTCCCGCTGAGCGCGCTTCGGTCATGGGGTCCATCTTTACCCAGCGGACGGGACCCATGGCATCCGGGACCGACTACCGGGCCCGAACCACCCGCGCGAGCGCGCTACCGTCGCGCCATGCCTGCCGACCCGCGCGCCGTGTTGACCCGGCCCGCACCGGAGCCCGACCGGACGGTGGCGTACGGCGACCACCCGGACCAGGTGGCCGACCTGCGGTTCCCGGCGCGAGCTGTCCCGGCGGGGCCGCTTGTCGTCGTCCTGCACGGCGGTTTCTGGCGGGACGAGTACGACCGGCGGCACACCGACCCGCTGGCTGCCGCACTCGCCGCGGCTGGCTTCCCGGTGGCACAGCTGGAGTACCGGCGGACGGGGCAGCCGGGAGGTGGTTGGCCGGGCACGTTCACCGACGTGCTGACCGGGGTGGCCGAGCTGCCCGTACTGGCCGCCGAGGCGTTGCCCGGCCGGGTCAGCGGGGACGCGCCGATTCTGGTCGGGCACTCCGCCGGCGGCCACCTGGCGCTGTACGTGGCGGCCACCGCCCCGGCGACGGTGGGTGGGGTGCTCGCCCTGGCGCCGGTGGCCGACCTGGTCGAGGCGTACCGGCGGGACCTGGACGCGGGCGCGGTGGCCGCGTTGCTCGGCGGCGGCCCGGCCGAGGTTCCGGACCGGTACGCGGTGACGGATCCACGATTGTTGGTACCCACCCGAACACGCACGGTAGTTCTGCACGGCTCCGAGGATCAGCAGGTCCCGGTGGAGATGAGCCGGGGATTTGTGGCGGCAGCAACCACCGCAGGATCCGATATCTCCCTTCTGGAACTGCTCGGATGCGAGCATTTCGGGCTGATCGACCCGGAGTCCGCCGCGTGGCCTCAGGTCCTTGATTCGTTGCGGTCCCTGCACGTTGATCACTAGCCATTGACGCAGCGTCGCGGACCAGGTAGAACGCCGGAGGGCGGAGTTCAGCCCTGCAACGCTCCTTGGAAGGAACTCGGTGTCACAGATGAATCGCAGGCGCGCGCTCCAACTGTTGGCCGCGCTCGGTACCACCGGGTTCGTCGCGGGGTGTGGCTCCGACACAGACGCCCAGCCGACCGTGAACCGCGGCCCGATCAAGATCGGGCTGATCACGCCCCAGGCCGGCGGCCTCAAGAGCATCGGCGATGACATCACCAACGGCTTCCAGCTCTTCCTCGACCTGCACGACAAGCGGCTGGGCGGCCACCCGGTGGAGCTGCTGACCGCCGACGAGGGCGACACCGCGAAGACCGGCAAGGCCGCCGTCGACGGGCTGCTCAAGCAGGGCGTGCTGGCGCTCACCGGCGTGGTCAACTCGGCGGTGATGGTCGGCATCCGCGACACCGTCGAGCAGGCCAAGGTCCCGCTGATCGGCTCCAACGCCTCGCCGAGCAGCCTGCAGAGCGTCTTCTACATCTGGCGGACGTCGTACGTGCTGGACGAGGCCGGCAAGGCGCTGGGCCGCTACCTGCGTGACCAACTGCCGACCAACGGCCGCGTCGCGATCATCATGCCGGAGAACGTCGGCAGCCCGGACGTGGTGCGTGGCTTCCGGCAGGAGTTCGGCCTCACCGACCCGCGCATCAGCGACCCGGTCACCTACACCAGCGCCAACCCCAACCCCGGCAAGACCACCTACACCGCCGACATCACCAGGGCGCTGACCAAGGAGCCCTCGGCGGTCTTCTGCAACTTCGCCGGCGCGGCCGCGGTGGAGTTCATCAAGCAGTTGCGGGAGAAGTTCCGCGGGCCGGTCTACGCGCCCGGCTTCCTCACCGAGGGCAACGTGCTGGAAAGCCTCAAGGACAACGCGCTGGGCATCCAGACCGCGCTGAACTACTCGGCCGACCTGAACAACACGTCGAACCGGGTCTTCGCCTCGGCGTACCGCAAGAAGTACCAGGTCACCCCCACCACGTACGCGATGGCGTCGTACGACGCGGCGCAGGTGCTCGACCAGGCGATCCAGTTGACCGGCGGCTCACCCAACCCGCAGCAGGTCAACCTGGCGCTCGGCCGGATCGGCCAGATCGACAGCCCGCGCGGCATCTGGCAGTTCAACCAGCCGCGAACCCCCCAGCAGAAGTGGTACCTGCGGGAGGTGCAGCGCGACGGCCAGGTCATGTCGAACGTGCTGATCAACGAGCTGGCGACGCTCGGCTGAACGCCCACCCGCGGCACGACTCGGGGCCGGTCTCCCACTGGGAGACCGGCCCCGGAGCATTCACCGATCAGTGCCGCAGCTCGGCGATGCAGCACTTCACACTGCCGCCGCCCTTCTTCAGCTCGGCCAGCTCGACGGGGACCGGGGTGTAACCGGCCGCCTTCAACTTGCCGGCCAACCGGGTCGCCTCGCTGTTGAGCACCACGTTCGCGCCGTCGCTGACCAGGTTCAGCCCGAAGGCCAGAGCGTCCTCGTCGTCGGCGATCACCGCCTCCGGGAACAGTTGGGTGAGCACCCGCTGGCTGGCCGCCGAGAACGCGCCGGGGAAGTAGACGACGTTCGAGTCGTCGATGGCCGCCAGCGCCACGTCCAGGTGGTAGAAGCGGGGGTCGACCAGGCGCAGCGACACCACCGGGCGGCCCAGCGCCTCCTGCGCCTCGGCGTGCGCCGGCAGTTCGGTGCGGAAGCCGTGCCCGGCGAGGATCAGGCCGCCGTGCGCCTCCGGCACGTACGCGAAGTCGCCCTCGCCCTCGTTGGTCTCGCTCGGCGCGACGAACCGCCAGCCCTGCGACTCGTAGAAGGCGTGGTGGATCGCGGCCTCGGCGGCCCGCTGCTCGTGCTTGAACCGGGCGCCGTAGACGCCGCCGTCCACCACGAAGGCGCCGTTGGCGGCGTAGACCAGGTCCGGGAGTCCCTGCTCGGGCGTCAGCAGGTGCACCTCGTGACCGAGGCTGACAAGCGTCTCGCGCAGCCGGTCCCACTGTTTGACGGCCAGGTCCCGGTCGACCGGGGTGGTCACGTCCATCCACGGGTTGATCGCGTACTCGACCGCGAAGTGCGCGGGCGGGCACATGAGATATGTCCGCTTTCGCGGGACTCGCTGCTGGTTCACGGTCACCAACAGTAGGTACCGTGGAACTTTGGTAACAGCCACAACCGTTGCTTCTCAGAGGCGGAACGTTGCAGATAGACGCGGTAGACCAGCGGATCATTGCGTTACTCGTCGCGGACGCCCGGGCGTCGTACGCCGACATCGGCACCCGCGTTTCACTCTCCGCCCCGGCCGTCAAGCGTCGCGTCGACCGACTGCGGGCCACCGGGGTGATCAGGGGATTCACGGCCGTCGTTGACCCGGCCGCCGTCGGCTGGACCACTGAGGCGTTCGTCGAGCTGTTCTGCGCCGGCCGGACCACCCCGGCGCAGATCGGCGTGGCCGCCCGGCGGCACCCGGAGGTGGTCGGCGCGTACACCGTCTCCGGGGAGGCGGACGCGCTCGTGCACCTGCGCGCCGCCGACATCGCCCACCTGGAGGCGGCGCTGGAACGGTTGCGCGCCGAGTCCTTCGTGACCTCGACCCGCAGCACGATTGTGCTGTCCCGCCTGGCCGAGTCCCCCGGTGTCGGCCCGTCCCCCCGTACCGCTTGACCTCAACCCCGGTTGAGGAGATGGAGTGGTCGGAAGCGTGGGCGTGCCGCCCACCGCAGCCGAGGGGGATGGAATGCGGGCGGTCTGGTTACGTGAGTTCGGTGGACCCGAGGTGCTGGTGCCCGGCCCCGCGACCGACCCGACGCCCGGCCCCGGCCAGGTGCTGATCGACGTCGCGTACGCGAACATCACGTTCGTCGAGACGCAGCAGCGTTCCGGCCGCCCCGGGCCGTTTGCGGTCACCCCACCCCTGATTCCCGGCAACGGCGTGGGCGGGGTGATCGCCGCCGTCGGCCCGGACGTCGACCCGGCACTGATCGGGCGGCCGGTGGTCAGCGCCACCGGCGGCTCCGGCGGATACGCCGAACGCGCGGCGGTGGACGCCGCCGCGCCGATCGAGGTGCCCGACGGGTTGGCCGTGGACGAGGCGGTGGCACTGCTGGCCGACGGGCGTACCGCCAGCATGCTGATCGAGGCCGTCGGCGTCCGCCCCGGCGACCGGGTGCTGGTGGAAGCCGCCGCAGGTGGCGTCGGCAGCCTGTTGGTGCAGCTCGCCGCCCGGGCCGGCGCCCTGGTGATCGGCGTCGCCGGTGGGCCGCGCAAGGTGGGCCTGCTGCCCGGCCTCGGCGCCGACCATGCCGTCGACTACCTCCAACCCGACTGGGCCGACCGCATCCGGGCCACGACCGGCGGTGTCGATGTGGTGCTCGACGGGGTCGGCGGGGCGGTGGCCCGAGCGGCCTTCGACCTGCTGGACCCCGGCGGTCGCATGATCAGCTACGGCTTGGCGAGCGGGGAGTGGTCCTCGGTGTCGCCGGACGCCGCCACGGCACGGCAGGTCACCCTGGCCCGGCCGAACACGTCACCCGAGCGGCTGCGGGCGTACACCCGGCAGGCCCTGGCGGACGCCGCGGCCGGCCGCCTACGACCGCTGATCGGCCAGCGGTTCCCACTGGAACGCGCCGCCGACGCGCACGCCGCCATCGAGGCGCGCGCGACGGTCGGCAAGACCCTGCTGGAACTCTAGGGCCTGTGTCACGAGGGCGGCCGGCCAGTTCTTCTGAAACCAGGCCCTACAGATACATGCCGGTGCGGTGCTCCGACTCGTCGCGCCGAACCGGCTTGTCGCCCTCACCGAAGAACCGCTTGCCGCCGAACTCGCCGTGCAGCCGGTCGTCCAACTCGTCGGCCAGACCGGTCATCACCTGCACCGCCAGCATGAGGTGCGTGGCCTGGAAGTTGCGGCCGAAGACCGGGATGGACGCCCAGACCGTGTCGTCGGCGCAGTAGAGGCGGCCGATCGGCATCCGGTTCGTCAACTCGGAAAGCCGGACGTAGAGCCGCTCGGTCGGCTCCACCTCGGTGAGCACCGGCGAGAACACGTCCACCAGCGGGGGATTGTCGCGCACCCGCACGAAGACCATCGCCGAGCCGGCCCGGATGGTGATGTCGCCGTCCGAGTCGACCTGCAACCGGTCCGTGTCCGACTTCAGCATCGTGGAGACGACGGTCCGGACCCGATCGGCCAGGTCGAGCACGTCTTCCCGCTCGACCTGCGCGGAGGCCGCCTCGGCCAGCGCCTCCTCCAGGTCGGCCTCGACGTCGGCGTCCGGGCCGAACTCGCTGCGCGCCGTGCCCAACGGGTCCACGGCCAGCGGCTCACCCTCGCCGTCCTGCACCAGGTAGACGAGGAACGCCGGGTGCGGGGCGCCGTAGACGTCACGCAGCGTCCGGGAGAGCAGCGCGGCGATCCGGGTCGACTCGCTCGTCCGGTCGTCCAACCCGAAGAAGCCGCCGGAGCCGGCGACCACCCCCGGCGGCGACCAGCCGAGCGCGACCATCTCCGCCACCGCACCGCGGTCCAGCCGGTAGCCCGCCGGCAGCGTGGCGTTTCCGACCGCCCGCGCGGACAACCCGCCGCCGTCGCGTACGTCCACGCTGACCGAGTAGACGGCGTCCCCGGTGCCGGAGGCGGTCGGGTCCAGGGTCACCTCCAGGTGCGCGCCGACGGGAAGCTCCCGCAGCCGGAGGGCGAGCGCACGGGCGAACTCCTGCCAGGCCTCGGTCACCTTCGCCCGCAGGTCGGTCGTGCTGGGTTCGTCGAGCAGGATCGATTCCGCCGGCTCAGTCGTAGCGCCGGGTAGGTCATCGAGCGGCGCCGAGGGGTGGTCAGCCGTCATGATCGCCTCCGTCCGTCACGATCACCCTACCCACGCCGCTTGAGTGCCCCGTCAGCCCGGACCGGGATCGGACAACGGGCGGTCAGGGGGCCGTCGGGTTCGCGGGATCCGCGCCCAGGTCGACCGGCCAGGTGCCGGCCAGGGCGCTGAGCCGGGCTGCGGCGTCCGCCGGGTCGGCACCCCGGCCGACCGCAAGCCCCAGCAGGTACGCGGTGACCGGCGCGCCCGGCCGCAGCACCTGGTGGGCGACGTCGCGAGCCAGGTCCAGCACCGCCGGCACGGGCACCCCGGCGGGGTCCAGCTTCAGCTCGGTGCACGCCGCCGTCACCCAGTCGTCCATCACCGTCATCGCGTCCACTCCTCCGCCCGGCGTACGTCCTCGTCAGTGTCGCAGTCGAACCACGGCGGTGGGCCGTCGCCGGACCAGGGGACCTCCCGCACGACGAGCCCGGCCAGCAGCGCCCGGACCGGGGCTCCGGACAGGCTGCCGCCCCGCTCGGCGGTTAGTCGGTCCAACCCGGCCCGCAGCGCCGCGACCCGCCAGACACCGCAGAGCGACTGCCGCCGCCCGTTCCCGTCGACGAAGCACGCGCCGTCCGGCCGTCCGCTCCCGACCGGGCCGCCGTCGGCCGTCTCCCCGGCGAGGTGGGTCAGCAGGTCGCCGATCGCGGCGCGAGTGAGCAGCGGCAGGTCGGCGGCGAGCAGCGCGACAACCGCGGTGTCCGGATCGAGCAGCGCCAGCCCGGCAGCCGCCGCGGCGACCGGACCCCCGCCCGGCGGGTCCTCCCGGGTGACCCGCACGCCCTCCGGGAAGACGTCGACCGGACCGACGAGCACCCGTGGGCTGGCGTCGCTGACGGCGGCCAGCACCCGGGCACGCATCGGCCGGCCACCGACCGGGAGCGCGGGCTTGTCCACCCCGCCCATCCGTCGGGCGGACCCACCTGCGAGCACCACTGCGGCATACGTGACCACCCCGTCACGGTAGCCGTGTCGACCCCCGTTGGCGCCGCGCCCGGGTGCCGGCTACCCGGTGGCCGTGCGGGCGTGCCGGCGGGAGGTGGAGGATGACGGGATGGGACGGGCAACAGATCGGCGGGGCGTACTTCGGATCGACCTGGACGCGGCGACCGTCGGGCGCGGGTCCATTCGTCGACAGGACACACTCGCGGTGGAGGAACCGCTGGAGATCCGGGTCGGCGCGGCCGGCCCGGGCCGGCGAAAGCCCCTCGCCGTGACCATGCGTACCCCCGGTGACGACCTCGATCTGGCCATCGGGTTCCTGCTGACCGAGGGGTTGATCCGGTCGACCGACGACGTGTTGACCGCGCAGCTCTGTGCTGGCGCGGAGACACCGAACACGTACAACGTGGTGGACGTGACCCTCGCCCCGGGCGTGCCGGAACCGACTGCCGACCCGTCCCGGAACTTCTACACGACAAGTTCCTGCGGCGTCTGCGGCAAGGCCAGCATCGACGCCATCCGCACCCGGTCCCTGTTCCCGGTCGCCGCCGATCCGCTCAGCGTGCCGGCCGCGCTCCTCGCCGAACTGCCCGACCGACTGCGTGCCGCCCAGCGTGGTTTCGACCGGACCGGCGGGCTGCACGCGGCCGGTCTGTTCACCCCCGACGGAGAGCTGGTGGTGCTGCGGGAGGACGTGGGCCGGCACAACGCGGTGGACAAGGTGATCGGCTGGGCGGTGCGCGAACGTCGGCTGCCACTGGCCGGGCACCTGCTGCTGGTCTCCGGCCGGGCCAGCTTCGAGCTGACCCAGAAGGCGTGGATGGCCGGGTTGCCGCTGCTGGCCGCGGTGTCCGCACCGAGCACGCTCGCCGCCGAACTGGCCGACGAGGCGGGGATGACGCTCGTCGGTTTCCTGCGCGGCCGGACCATGAACGTCTACACCGGGCCGCACCGGATCACACTGGAACAGCCGGCCTGACGCTCAGCGACCGATCAGGTCGATCAGCTCCAGCCGCGCGGCGGCGTCGCGGGCGATCAGGAAGCCGGCGATGCCGAGGATCCAGCCCAACGCGCCGCCCGCCTTCGCGACGATCCAGGCGTTCAGGCGGGCCAGCACCGGCTCGACCAGAGCCGGACGGGCCACCCTGGCAGCCAGCAACACCACCGCCGGCAACACCATGACCAGGCAGTATCCGGCGAGCAGCGCCACCACGGCCACCGCGCCGACCCCCGAGGTGGCCAACAGACCCACGGCACCGAGGTACGGAAGCATGGTCGCCACCTCGGCGAGCGCGGCGAGCAACGCGAGCCCGGCCAGCCAGCGGGCCGAGGAGTCGCCGGCGGTGGCCCGGTCCCGCCACCGCAGCACACCACCGCCACGGGGACGCCGTTTGCCGTCGTAGCGAAAGCTGAGCGCCAGCATCGCCACGCCCAGGACGAGTTGCGCCCAGAGCACAGCCCGGTTGTCCAGGGCACCGCCCAGCGCGTCCGCCAACCTGCTGCCGCCCCACACCAGCAGCAGCCCCACCGCGAGGTAGAACGCCGCGATGGTGGCGAGGTAGCCCAGGATCCGCCGGGCGTTGACCGGCCCGGGGGCGAGCAGCAGCCAGATCGGGATGAAGAGGGTGCCGATGCTGGTGCTGTCGATCAACGCCAGCCCGGCCAGCGAGAGCAGCAGTTCGGGGGTCACTCGATCATTGTCGACCGGCGCCCGCCCCGCCGAGTCGGCCGCGATCAGGAGAAACGCGTACATCGTTCGACGGAGGTCATGCGCGCGGACCGTTGATCGACTCGGTTTTGTTGATACCGGGGTGTCCGGGTAGCGGTGATACCCCGACTTTCAGGAAGCCGAGAGGAAAGCGGCGGCGACCGGAGGCTGGCTCGTCAGCGGCGGCCACGTCGCCCCCGCTTGCGCGGACGGACGACCCCTGGCATTCCGACCGACGGCCAGCCGTCCAGCTCGGACGGGGGCACGCCACGCCGGAGCATGTCGTCCAGCAGCACGGCGAGCGTGTAGTCCGGGTGCTGGCTCAGCGTGCGCTCCAGCGCCACCGCCGCCAACGCCCCCTGGCCGGCGCGCCAGGCCGCGAACGCCAGCAGCGTGCCGGGCGCGGCGGCCAGCTTCGGCTCGGCCCGGCGCAGCACGTCGGTCCAGAGGGCGATGTCCCGGTCCCGACCGTCGGTGCGTTCCCAGGCGTGATCGCGGATCGGCAGGTGGACCATCAGCAGGCTCAACCAGGCCACCTCGTCGTCGTCGAGCCGCTCACCGCGGCGCTGCCGACGCTGGGCCTCGCGGACCGCCGCGACCCCGGCGGCGCACGTCGTCCGGCTGCCGAGCAGGTCGCTCGACGGCGCCTGCTCCAGCAGCTCGGCCAGGCGCAGCTCGGCGCGGGCGGTGGCGGCCCGTAGCGCGTCCCGGGCCGGGCCGTCCACCGGTGCCACCTGCGCCACGAGGGCGGCCCGGTCGGGGAGCGCGACCTGGCCGGCGAAGACCGCCGAGGCGGTCACCGGGTTGGCGGACGGGTCGTAACGCCGGCCCTCGGGCGGGCAGCAGTCGGGCTCGGTGCAGAGGTAGGACCACCACCGGCCCTCGGTCACCCGCAGCGCGTCGAGCACCTCCAACCCGGCGGCGGTCAGTGCGGCGCGCACCGCGTCCACGGTCGGCGTCACCCGATCGGGTGGTCCGTAACCGACCACGGTGGCGGCCTCCGCGCCCTGCCGACTGATCACGCCGACCAGGTGCCGGACCCGCTCGACCAGATCAGCCGACGGGTCGGGGAGGTCCGCGCGAGCGGCGAAGATGATCTGCCGCCCGCGCAACGCCACCGCGACCACGCTGTCGGTGGGATGGAAGCCGAGCAGGTACGGCACTGCGGCGATCAGGTCGGCGGGCGAGCGGACGGCGAGCTGGGGGCGGTCGGTCGAGGTCATGTCGGAAGCCTGCGGCGGCTCTGCCCGGCCTCAACAGCCCCTGTGGATGACACGCGGTTTATCCACAGTTACTGAACGTGTTTATGCTGCTCACCGCTTATCCATGAGTGCCGAAAGAGGCCCGATCTCCTCGGGCGGCACCGTGGCGTCACAGGGAGCGGTTACCGTGCGCTGATGGACCTGGCGTACCTGCGCGCGCACCCGGCACACCTGCCGACCTTCCGGACCCACCAGCGGATCCGGGAGACGCCGGTCGCCGGTGGGCACATCTGCGCCGCCGCCCGCCTCACCCTCGACGACGGCCACTCCGTCTTCGCCAAGTCCTGGCCCGAGGGGGCCGGCCGGCAGGCGCCGGAGGGCTTCTTCGCCGCCGAGGCGGCCGGGCTGCGCTGGCTGCGGGAGGCCGGGGCGATCGGCGTACCCGAGGTGATCGTGGCATTGCCGGGCCTGCTCGCGCTCGACTGGGTGGAGCCCGGCGAGCCGACGCCGGAGGCCGCGGACCGCTTCGGCCGGGAGTTGGCCGACCTGCACCGGGCGGGCGCACCCACCTTCGGTGCGGCCTGGCCGGGTTTCATCGGGTCGCTCCCCCAGGACAACACCCCCACCGACGGGCCGTGGTCGACGTGGTTCGCCGAGCGACGCCTCGTCCCCTACCTGCGACGCTCGGTCGACGGTGGCGCGCTGACCAACGCCGACGCCACCCTGGTCGAGCAGGTGATCGATCGGCTCGACGGGCTCGGCGGCGACGAGCCACCGGCGCGCGTCCACGGCGACCTGTGGCCGGGCAACGTGCTCTGGGGTGCCGCCGACCAGGCCTGGCTGATCGACCCGGCGGCGCACGGCGGGCATCGGGAGACGGATCTGGCCCAGCTCGCTCTCTTCGGCGGCATCCCCTACCTGGACCGGATGCTGGCCGCCTATCAAGAGAGTTGGCCGCTGCCGGACGGGTGGCGCGAGCGGGTGCCGCTGCATCAACTGCATCTGCTGCTCGTGCACACCGCGCTCTTCGGCGGCGGCTACCGAGACGCGGTCCTTCAGGCCGCCCGCGCCGTCCCCGTTCGGGTCGAACGCGCTACGGTCGACAGGTGAGCGCCGCCCCGGGGACCGATGGCGTCCTCGTCGACCGGTACGGCCGCGTCGCCCGTGACCTGCGCGTGTCCCTCACCGACAAGTGCAACCTGCGCTGCACCTACTGCATGCCTGCGGAAGGGCTGCCCTGGCTGTCCGGCCCGGATCTGCTGACCGACGAGGAGATCGTCCGGCTGGTCCGGGTGGCCGTCGAGCGGCTCGGTGTGACCGAGGTGCGGTTCACCGGCGGCGAGCCGCTGATCCGGCCCGGCCTGGTCGGCATCGTGGCCGCGGTGGCCGCCCTGCGCCCCCGCCCCCGGGTCTCGCTGACCACCAACGGCATCGGGCTCGACCGGCTGGCCCCGGCGCTGGGCACGGCCGGCCTGGATCGGGTGAACGTCTCACTGGACACCCTGGACCCGGACCGGTTCACCCGCCTCACCCGCCGTCCCCGCCTCGACGCGGTGCTGGCCGGGCTCGCCGGGGCGGCCGCCGCCGGGCTCAAACCCGTGAAGATCAATTCTGTGCTGATGCGCGGTGTCAACGAGGACGAGGCGCCCGCCCTGCTCCGCTTCGCCGTCGATCACGACTACCAGTTGCGGATCATCGAGCAGATGCCGTTGGACGCTCAGCACGGCTGGGACCGCGACACCATGGTCACCGCCGAGGAGATCCTGGCCTCTCTGCGTACCGTCTTCGATCTCAGCCCCGACCCGACCGAGCGCGGCGCGGCACCGGCCGAGACCTGGCTCGTCGACGGGGGTCCCGCCCGGGTTGGCGTGATCGCCAGCGTCACCCGACCCTTCTGCGGCGACTGCGACCGCACCCGGCTGACGGCGGACGGCCAGGTCCGCGCCTGCCTCTTCGCCACCGAGGAGTCCGACCTGCGCGCGGCGCTGCGCACCGGCGCGGACGACGACGAGTTGGCCCGACGCTGGCGCGTCGCGATGCGGGGCAAGCGCGCCGGGCACGGCATCGACGACCCGACCTTCCTTCAACCGACCCGGCCGATGTCCGCGATCGGGGGCTGAGGCGTGACCCCACTGACCGTCCGCTACTTCGCGGGTGCCCGTGCCGCTGTCGGGCACGCCGAGGAGGTCCTGCCCGCCGGCCGGTCGCTCGACGACCTCACCGCCGAGCTGGTGCGGCGACACGGCGATCGCCTCGCCGCCGTGCTGCGAGCGGCGAGTTTCCTGGTCGATGGCGTCACCTGTCATGATCGTGAAGCACCCCTGCCGGCCGGGGCCACGATCGACGTTCTGCCCCCGTTCGCGGGCGGCTGAGGAGGCGCACATGTTGGCGGTTCTGGGATTCGTGGGCGTCCTGGCGCTGACCACCGGGCTCATCCACCTCTACCTGTGGAAGCGGCTCGTTCGGGACACCACCAACCCGGGCCGTTGGCGGCGGGTCGGTGGGATCGCCGCCCTGGTGCTGGCGCTGCTCGTGCCGGCCACCCTCATCGGGACGCAGGCCGGGCTCTACTGGCTCGCCTGGCCGGGCTACCTCTGGCTCGCCCTGATGTTCTACCTGCTCGTGGTACTCGCCGTCCTCGAAGTGCCGATGTTCGTCACCCGTCTCGTGCTGCGCCGCCGGCTCGCCACCGCCGAGCCGACCACCGCCGCGCCCGAGCCGGTGCTCGTCGGCGCCGCCGGGCCGCCCGAGCCGCCTGCGGCCGACGCCGTCACGGCCCCGGACCACGACCCGGCCCGCCGGCTGCTGCTGGCCCGTGGGGCGGCCATCTTCGCCGGCCTCACCGCAACGGGCATCACCGGGTACGGCGTGCGAACCGCCCTCGGCCCGCCCCGCCTCGACCGGGTGCAGATCCCCCTCGCCAAGCTCCCCCGCAGCATGGACGGCCTGCGCATCGCTACCGTCTCCGACATCCACCTCGGTCCACTGCGCGGCCGGGCACACACCGAGCGGATCGTCGCCGCGATCAACCGGCTCGACGCCGACCTGGTCGCGGTGGTCGGCGACCTGGTCGACGGCTCGGTCGCCGAACTCGGCCCGGCCGCCGCGCCGCTGCGTGACCTGCGCTCCCGGTACGGCAGCTTCTTCGTCACCGGCAACCACGAGTACTACTCCGGCGTGGAGGAGTGGGTCCAGGAGGTCGACCGGCTCGGCCTGCGGGTGCTGCAGAACCAGCGGCAGGAGATCCGGGCCCGGGGCGGCGTGCTCGACCTGGCCGGCGTGAACGACCTGGACGCCACCGGGGGCAGCGGCCTCGCCGCCGGGCCCGACTTCGCCGCCGCTCTCGGCGACCGCGACCCGAGCCGTCCGGTGGTGCTGCTCGCCCACCAGCCGCTGGCAGCGGTCGAGGCCGCCCGGTACGACGTCGACCTGCAACTGTCCGGGCACACCCACGGTGGGCAGGTGGTGCCGTTCAACCTGGTCGTCCGGCTGGCGCAGCCGGTGGTCAGTGGCCTCGGCGAGGTCGACGGCACCAAGGTCTACGTGACGAACGGCGCCGGCTTCTGGGGGCCGCCGGTCCGGGTCGGGGCGGAGCCGCAGATCAGTCTCGTGGAGTTGCGCTCGGCATAGCGGACGTCACGTCCGCGCGTGGCGGCCGGCGACCGGCGCGGCGGGCGTGACAGGATGCGGCGTGCCCCCGTTCAGTGCCGTACCCTCCGGTGGCCTCTCGCCATTCGTCGCGGACCTGCACATCCACTCGAAATACTCGCGCGCGTGCAGCCGCGACCTCACGCTGCCGAACCTCGGGTGGTGGGCGCGTCGTAAGGGCATCGGTCTGCTCGGCACCGGCGACTTCACCCACCCCGCCTGGTACGACCACCTGCGGGAGACCCTGCGCCCGGCGGAGCCGGGGCTGTACCGGCTCGACGCCGAGGCGGAGCGGGACATCGCCCGGCGGCTGCCGCCCCGTCTCGCCGGCGCGGCGGAGGCGGACCCGGTCCGGTTCATGCTCAGCGTGGAGATCTCCACGATCTACAAGCGGGACGACCGGACCCGCAAGGTGCACCACCTGATCTACCTGCCGGATCTGGACGCGGTGGCCCGGTTCAACACCGCCCTCGGCCGGATCGGCAACCTCGGCTCGGACGGCCGGCCGATCCTCGGTCTGGACTCCCGCGACCTGCTGGAGATCACCCTGGAGGCCAGCCCGGACGGCTTCCTGGTGCCGGCGCACATCTGGACGCCGTGGTTCTCCGCGCTGGGCTCGAAGTCCGGCTTCGACGCTATCGCGGACTGTTATGCCGATCTGGCCGACCACATCTTCGCCGTGGAGACCGGCCTCTCCTCCGACCCGGCGATGAACTGGCGGGTCGGCAGCCTGGACGGCTACCAACTGGTGTCCAACTCGGACGCGCACTCGCCACCGGCATTGGGCCGGGAGGCGACAGTGCTGACCGCCGAGCGGGACTATTTCGCCGTCCGGGAGGCGCTGCGGACCGGTGACGGCCTGGCCGGCACCATCGAGTTCTTCCCGGAGGAGGGCAAGTACCACGCGGACGGGCACCGGCTGTGTGGGGTCAACTGGTCCCCGGAGCGCACCCGGGCCGCCGACGGGCGCTGCCCCGAGTGCGGCAAGCCGCTCACGGTGGGCGTCCTCAGCCGGATCGAGGAGCTGGCCGACCGGCCGACGGGGCACCGGCCGGCACACGCCCGGGACGTCACGCACCTGGTTCCGCTGGCCGAGATCCTTGGTGAGATCAACAAGGTGGGCGCACGCTCGAAGAAGGTCGAGGGGCGACTCAACGAGTTGCTCGCCGCGCTCGGGCCGGAGCTGGAGATCCTGACCACGACGCCGCTCGCCGACATCGCGCAGGCCGGTGGTGAGCTGCTCGCCGAGGGCATCGGGCGGCTGCGACGAGGCGACGTGCGCCGGGTGCCGGGCTACGACGGCGAGTACGGGGTGATCACGCTCTTCGACCCGGCGGAGCTGGGCGGCGAGGGCCCGGCACAGGAGACGCTGTTCGACGTACCGGTGCCGGCGCAGCGCCGACCCCCGGAGCCGGCGGCCCGGTCGACGGCCAAGCGCCCGGCGGCGAAGGCGGAGCCGAAGCGTAAGCCGGTCCCGGCGCCCGCACCGCCGATCGCGTCGCCGCCGTCCCCGCACGAGCCGTTCGAGCCGATGCTCTCCGGCATGGAGGAGGTCGGCACCGGCCTGCTGGACCGGCTGGACGCGATGCAGCGGGTGGCTGCCTCCGCGCCGGGAGGGCCGCTGCTGATCGTGGCCGGGCCGGGCACCGGCAAGACCAGGACGCTCACGCACCGGATCGCGTACCTCTGCGCGGAACTGAACGTCTTTCCCGAGCACTGCCTCGCGATCACGTTCACCCGCCGGGCGGCCGAGGAGCTGCGGCACCGCCTCGACGGCCTGCTCGGTCCGGTCGCCGAGGACGTCACCGTAGGCACGTTCCACGCGCTGGGGATGGCCATCCTGCGGGAGAACGCGGACGCGGCGGGTCTGCCGGCCGACTTCCGCATCGCCGACGACGCCGAGCGGGCAGCGGCTCGCGCCGCGGCGGGCGACGACAGCGCCAGCTACACGGCACTGTTGCGTAAGCAGGACCTGGTCGACCTGGACGAGCTGGTGAGCCTGCCGGTGGAGGTGCTGCGAGCCGACCGGAAGCTGGTCGAACGCTACCGGGACCGCTGGCGGTGGATCTTCGTCGACGAGTACCAGGACGTGGACGAGACGCAGTACGAGCTGCTGCGGCTACTCAGCCCGGCGGACGGCAACCTCTGCGCGATCGGTGACCCGGACCAGGCGATCTACTCGTTCCGGGGTGCCGACGTCGGCTACTTCCTGCGTTTCTCCGAGGACTTCACCGACGCCCGGTTGGTGCGGCTCAACCGCAACTACCGCTCGTCCGCGCCAATCCTGGCCGCCGCCGTGCAGGCCATCGCGCCGTCCTCGCTGGTTCGGGGCCGGCGACTGGACCCGGCCCGACTCGACCCGGAGGCCCCACTGGTGGGGCGTTTTCCGGCGTCGTCGATCGTCGAGGAAGCCGACTTCGTGGTGCGGACGGTCGACGACCTGGTCGGCGGGCTGTCCCACCGGTCGCTGGACTCGGGCCGGATCGACGGCCGGTCCACCTCGCTGTCCTTCTCCGACATCGCCGTGCTGTACCGCACCGACGCGCAGGCCGCGCCGATCGTCGACGCCCTGACCCGGGCCAACATCCCGGTGCAGAAGCGGTCCCACGACCGGCTGCGGGACCGGCCCGGGGTGGCGGCCATCGCCCGTGAGCTGCGGCACGCCGACGGGTTGGCCGGCTCACTGGCCGCTCGGGTGCGGTTGGCGGGCCAGGTGGTCGCCGAGCGGTTCGCGGTGCCCACCCTGGATGGCACCGGCGCGGTCCGCCCGGAGGACGTCCGCTCGGCAGTGGATCTGCTGACCCCACTGGCCCGGCGCTGCGGCGACGACCTGGAGGCGTTCCTGTCGCAGTTGGCCACCGGAGCGGAGGTGGATGCGCTCGACCCGCGCGCGGAGGCGGTCACGCTACTCACCCTGCACGCCGCGAAGGGCCTGGAGTTCCCGGTGGTCTTCCTGGTCGGCGTCGAGGACGGGCTGCTGCCGCTGCGCTGGCCGGGCTCGACGCCCGACGAGGACGCGGTCGCCGAGGAGCGCCGGCTCTTCTTCGTCGGCCTGACCCGGGCCCAGGACCGGCTGTACGTCAGTCACGCCGCCCGTCGCACCCGCCACGGCGCCGAACGCGACAGCGCCCCCTCACCCTTCCTCGGCAGCATCGACCCCGGCCTGTTCGAACGTTTCGGCGAAGCCGAGCCCCGCCGCCCCAAGGACCGCCAACTCCGCCTGATCTGACCCTCAGTCCCGCACACCCCACACCCCGTCGATCTTGCACTTTCGGTCGCCGTTGTGCGTGGGATGCACCTTTTGTCGCGGCAGAAACTGCAAGATCGACAAAGCCGGGGGCGGTCAGGCTTGCAGCACAGCTAGCCAGGCGCCCACCAGCAGGGCCGGGCCGAGCGGCAGGAGGGTGTGCCGACGGACCCGCCGCGCGGCAAGGAGACCGAGCACCAGAGCGCCGTGCAGCACGTGCGGCAGGAGCAGCCCGGTGAGCAGGGCATCCCGACCCAACCAGCCGAGCGGCAGGCCGAGGACGGCGGCGAGTTTCACGTCTCCGAAGCCCAGTCGTGAGCCGGGCAGCAGGGCCAGCAGCACGTACGCCGCGCCCGCGACCGCCGCACCTCCCAGCGCGCCGAGCAGCCGGCCAGGAGTGCCGGACAGCAGCGCCGCCGCGGTCAGCCCGCCGAGGGCCAGCAACCCGGCGACCAGGACCAGCGGGTCGGGCAACCGCAGGCAGGCCAGGTCTACCCGCGCCAGCACCAGACCGACCGCCGCGACCCCGAGGAAGACCAGCAGCGCCGGGTCGTCACCCACAGCGACGGCAAGGCCGACGAAGGCGCTGGCCGCCACCATCGGATCGACCCAGGACCGTCGGACCGGGTGCGGTCCTGGAAACGCCCACGGCCGGGCGTCCGCCGTGGCGAAGCGCCGCGACACCAGCGGTACGACGAGGCCGACCAGCGCGCCGAGCAGCGCGATCGACACCAGCGCGGCGGCCGACATGGGCCGGACGTTACTGGCGGTCGCGCACCAGCGTGTCCCCCGATCGTGATCCCGTGCCCACCCGGCGCGGCCGTTCGGTGCTCACCACCAGAGCGACGCCGGCGACGATCACCGCACCGCCGAGCAGCACCTGCGCGGTGATCGGCTCGGCCACCAGCAGCGCGCCGAGCGCGACCGCGACCGCCGGGTTGACGTAGGCGTACGTCGACACCAGCGAGATGGGCGCGTTGTGCAGCAGCCAGACGTACGCGGTGAAGGCCACCAGCGAGCCGGCCACCATGAGGTAGCCCAGTGCCAGCCAGGACCGGGTGCTGACCGCCGCCGGGTGGAAGTCGGCCAACTCGCCCCGACCGGCGGCGACGACGGCCAGCACCAGCGCGCCGGCCACCATCTCGTACACCGTGGCCACGAACGGGTCGGCGGGCATCCGGATCCGGCCGGACAGGAACGACCCGACCGACCAGGCGACGGCCCCCACGACCACTGTCAACGCCCCGAGCAGCGGCACCGCGTCCGCGCTGCCGGCGGGCAGCACCAGCAGGACCAAGCCGACGAAGCCCAGGGTGACCCCGGCGAACGTCCAGATCGGCGGCCGGTCCCCGGTGCCGGTGCGCAACAGCACCACGAGCAGTGGCACGGTCGCCACCAGCAGCGCGGCGATCCCGGACGGCACCGCCACTCCGGGCGGCCCGGATTCGGCGAGCACCACCAGGCCGTTGCCGCCGGCGAGCAGGAGCACCCCGACCAACGCCGCCGAGCCGAGTTGCCGCAGGTCCACACGCAGTGCGCCTGGGCCTCGGCGCAGCCGCAGCACCACCGCCAGGATCAGGCCGGCTACGGCGAACCGCAGTGCGGCCGACAGCAGCGCCGGCAGCGTCTCCACGGCGATCCGAATGGCCAGGTAGGTGGAACCCCAGAGCAGGTAGACCACGATCAACGCGGTCCAGATCAGGGTCGGCGTGACGTTTGCGCGGCGGCCGACGACGCCTGCCGCGCTCGGTGGAGGTGAGCTCATCAGTGGACCACGCTACGGTGACGTCGGAGTCGGCGTCGCGTACCGGTGGCGGGACTCACCACTCGTGCAGGAGGGCGGCATGACCAACTACGGACCACCCGGGGGCGGCAATCCGGGACCGTGGCGCGGGCAGCGACCGGACGAGACGCCGGGCCGGCCGGTGCAGCAGCCCTACCCGCCGGCGCCCGAGCCCTATCCGCCGGCGGTCCCGTCGTACCCGCCGGGTCCGCCGTACCCGCAGGCGCCACAGGGACGACCCGGGCCGTACGGCCCACCGACCGCGCCCCACGAAGGCGGTCCGGGTACGCCCTACGGCGGCGCCCCCGGGGCGCCCTACGGCGGCGGGTACCAGCCCACCGGGGCGCATCCGGGGTACGACCGGCAGCCGTACCGGCCCGACGAGACCCCGTACGGCCCGGACCCCACACCGGCACCGGGCCGGCGCGGCCGGGGGCCGCTGATCGCCGTGCTGGCGGTGGTACTGCTGCTGGTGGTGGCTGCCGGGGGTGCGTTCTGGTTCGTTCGCGGGCAGGACGACCCGGCTCCGGTGACCGCACCGGCCAACTCGACCACCGCCGCGGAGCCCAGCGCGGACGCTGACGGGGCCGAGCCGCCACCGAGCGCCCCGGCCCCGGAGTCGTCGGCCGATCCCCGGTTCGCCAAGGTGGGTCAGTGCGTCCGCAACGACGCCGCGGCGGGCGGCAAGCCCAAGCTGCTGATCACCGAGTGCGCCGCGAAGTCGTACGAGGTGTTGAGCCGGATCGACGGGGCGACCAGCGGCGAACGCGACGCCGAGGCCAAGTGCGACAAGGTCCCGGGTTACACCAACTGGTACTTCTTCGACAGTGAGCTGGACACTCTCGACTTCGTCCTCTGCCTGAAGCAACGCTGAGACCACCCACCCCGGGAATTCCTGCGGAAGCGGCAGCTCCGATTGCCAAAACTAGGGCTGTCTAGCGTGGACGCTAGACAGCCTTAGTTTCTTGTCGACGGCTCCGACACGCCGGTAGCCCCATCTATCCATGTCTAGCCTCGCAGCTAGACGGCCCGATACTCTGCAATGCGTGGATCCGGTCCGCAACCCGTACGCGCCGGGCGCCGGCCAGCGTCCGCCCGAACTCGCCGGGCGGGGGCGGGAGCTGGACGTCTTCGACATCGTGCTCGAACGCATCGCACGGGGACGACCCGAACGCAGCCTGATGCTCACCGGGCTGCGTGGCGTCGGCAAGACGGTTCTGCTCAACACCCTCCGGTCGCAGGCGATCAACCATCTCTGGGGCAGCGGCAAGATCGAGGCACGACCGGATCAGTCGTTGCGCCGTCCGGTCGCCGCCGCGCTGCACATGGCGGTCCGGGAGCTGGCCCCCCGCCACCGTGCACCCGACCGGATCGACGCGTTCCTCGGCGTTCTCAAGGCGTTCGCCCAACGGTCCGCCCCGACCGGCCGGGCCGGTGCCGCCCCGAAGCTGCGCGACAGGTGGCAACCCGGCATCGACGTGCCAGCCGCGAGCGGCCGGGCCGACTCCGGCGACATCGAGATCGACCTGGTCGAGTTGCTCAGTGACGCCGCCGCGGTGGCCAGTGACGTCGGGACCGGCATCGCCATCTTCATCGACGAGATGCAGGATCTCGGCCCGGAGGACGTGTCGGCGCTCTGCGCGGCCTGCCACGAGCTGTCCCAACTCGGCGCGCCGCTGATCGTCGTCGGCGCCGGCCTCCCGCACCTGCCGGCGGTGCTCAGCGCGGCCAAGTCGTACTCCGAACGGCTGTTCCGCTACCAGCGCATCGACCGCCTCGACCGGATCGCCGCCGACCAGGCGCTCTGCGCGCCGGCCGAGCGCGAGGACGTCGAGTACGAGCAGAAGGCCCTCGACCTGCTCTACGAGAAGTCCGGTGGCTATCCCTACTTCGTCCAGGCGTACGGCAAGGCGACCTGGGACCACGCGCCGCGCTCGCCGATCACCGCCGCGGACGTGCGCGTCGCCGCACCCGAGGCGGAGGCCGAGCTGGCGGTCGGGTTCTTCGGTTCCCGGTTCGAGCGAGCCACCCCCGCCGAACGCGAGTACATGCGGGCGATGGCCATGATGTCCGCGGTCGGGGACGAGTCCGGGGCGGTGACCCGCGACGACATGGACGCCGCGGTGCCCACGGCCGAGATCGCCCGAGCACTCGGCCGCAAGCCCGCCAGCCTCTCCCCGGCGCGGGACGCGCTGATCAAGAAGGGGCTGATCTACTCCGGCGAGCGGGGCACCGTCGCCTTCACGGTGCCGCACTTCGGCAGGTACCTGCGCACCCAGCCAGCCTGACCGCCGATCGGGGTGACGACGCCCGTCAGACCTTCGACCAGGGCGGCGGAAAAAGCACCTCACCGCGCGGCGGGGGGCCTTCCTCGCTCGTCGACGGCGGCAGCACCAACGCCTGCCAGGGCTCACCGAGACCGGCCCACGGGCTGGTCAGGCCCAGCTCCGTCGCGGGGCTGAAGCCGAACCGTTGGTAGAAGGCCGGGTCGCCGAGAACCACGACCAGCCGCTCGCCCAGCTCGGTGGACGCGTCCAGGGCCGCCTGCACGACCGCCGTGCCGTGCCCGACGCGCTGTCGGTGTGGCGCGACCGCCACCGGACCGAGCGCCAGGGCGGGCACGTCCGAGCCCTGATCCGGCCGCACCCGCACCCGGGTGAGCAGCGCGTACCCGACCACCTCACCGCCATACTCGGCGATCATTGCCAGCCGCGGCAGCCAGGCGGCCGTGCCGCGCAGCTCGTCGACCAGGCTCACCTCCGGCGGCGTCGCCACGTCGGGGCGAGCGAAGGCGGTGGCCAGCACGCGGCGTACCGGACCGGCGTCGGCCGGGTCCTCGGGGCGTAGCCGCAGCGTGGTCACCCGCGCGACGTTACCCGTCGAGGCCGGTCCATCCGTGACGGTCGCTCGAATCGGCGTGGCGCACGTGTATGAACACCGATCCGATCCGACGGTTGCCGGGGTAGCAAACGCCGCGAGGGGGTATGACTGATCCATGACGCCCGTACGCTCCCTCGCCCGCGCCATGTTGAGCGGCATCTTCGTGGTCAGCGGGTATCGCAACATCCGCAACCCGGCACGGCTGGCGCAGGCCGCCGCGCCGGTCACCGACAAGATCGCGCCGCTGTTGAAGAAGGCGCACCCGAGCTTCCCCACCGAGACCGAGACGTTGATCCGACTCAACGCGGCGGTGCAGGTCAGCGCCGGACTGATGCTGGCCACCGGGCGGTTCAGTCGACCCGCCGCCCTGGTCCTCGCCGGCACGCTGGTGCCGGTGACCATCGCCGGCCATCCCTTCTGGAACAACGACGATCCGATCGCCAAGAACAACAACCAGATTCACGCCCTCAAGAACCTCGGTCTCCTCGGCGGTCTGCTGCTGGCCGCGGCCGACACCGGCGGCAAGCCGGGTCTGCGCTGGCGGACCGGCCATCGCATCGGCCACTCTCGACGTTCCATGCAGCGCGCCGTCCGTACCGCCCGACGGGAAGCCCGGATCGCCGTCCGATCCGCGTCCACCGCACGTCGACTGCCCGGCTGAACTGCATCGATGCCTCTCCGCGCCACCCCCACCCCCCGCTAAGGCCGCGAATTACCTGAACCACCCGGTAGGCGTTAACGCGGTGGAAATGTCAAAAACATGTGTGGGATCGGACACGGTCGCATAACGCGGGAGGCACTGACGTGAGGCGCCGTTCTAGGCTCCGTGCAGGACCTGGACGGGTAGGACGACCTTGGTATGGGGGTGGCCACGCCATGCCGACGGCTGTCGGTAGTCGGGCGGACCGCCTCGCCCCAATCCAACGCGTGACACGCGGCATCGACCGCGTGTCACGTCGGATCGATCGCAAGAACGTCATACGGGGCGCCATCGTGGCCGCCGTCGTCTACGCCGCATGGCTCGCCATCGGTGCTTTCGGGCGGCCGTACAACTTCTTCGACATGAAGATCTACCACGGCGCCGTGGTGTGGTGGGCGAGCGGGCATGAGCTCTACGAGTTCATCGCGCCCGGCACCACCCTCGGTTTCACCTACCCGCCGTTCGCCGGGCTGGTCATGCTGCCGATGGCGCAGCTTCCGATCGACACCGCCGGCATGGTCAACGCCGCCGCCAGCATCGCCGCGCTGGCGCTGGTGCTGGCCGGGCTGCTCCGCCCCATCGTGGACCGGCTGGGCTGGCCACTGTGGTTCACCGTGGCCGTGGCGGTGCCGCTCGCGGTCGCCATCGAGCCAGGTCGGGAGACTCTCGGCTACGGCCAGGTCAACATCCTGCTGTTCGCGTTGATCATGGCTGACCTGATCGGCCTGCGCTGGCGCTCCCGCCGGGGCACCCACTACGCCGCGACCGACGGCCCCCTGCTGCGCTTCCTCTACGGCGGAGCGTGGGCCGGCGCCGGCATCGGCCTGGCCACCGCGGTCAAGCTCACCCCGGCCCTCTTCATCGCCTACCTGCTGATCACCCGTCAGTGGCGGGTGGCGGCCACCGCGATCGGCACCGCGATCGGCGTGACGGTGGCGACCTTCGGGATCGTCGGTGACGAGTCGCGGACGTACTTCGGCAGCGTGCTCTGGCAGACCGAGCGGGTCGGTGCGGCGGACATGACGCCGAACCAGTCACTCGCCGGCCTGCTCGCCCGCCTGTACGACTCGATCGAGACCCCCGGGCTGCTCTGGCTGGCCTTCTCGGTGCTGATCCTGGCGCTGGGCCTGTCCCGGGCGGCCAGCTCCCGCGCCGACGGTGACGAGTTGACCGCGTTCACACTTGTCGGCCTCACCGCGAACGTGATCAGCCCGATCTCCTGGACGCACCACCTGGTCTGGGTGATCCCGGCGATCATCGTGCTGGCCGACGCCGCCGTACGTCGCCGGGAGGCGAGCCGGACGATGCCCTCGCGCACCGGCCAGGGAGCCGTGTTCGGCGGGTTGCCCGGGGTCAACGGGCTCCGCCCGCCGATCTGGTATCCAACGCTGACCGGGCTCCGGCACGGCGGTGCCGCGATCGGGCTCTACCTGCTCTTCCTGATCTCCCCGATCTGGCCGTACGAGCACCAACTGCCGGAGATGTCGCACTACCAGGACGGTCTCTTCGGAGCCCTGATGGAAAACTCGCTCGCGCTCGCGCTCATCGTGCTGGTCGCCGCACTGCCCTGGCGTCCCGGTGCCGAGCCGGCGTTTTACGGCGACCGGCTCGCCCGCACAGCGGCGGTCAACAGTCGCCGCTGAGCGGTCAGGGGCAGTTGACCCATTCCTCGGTGCCATCGGCGAAGACCTGCCGCTTCCAGATCGGCAGGCGCGCCTTCGCCTCGTCGACGAGCCGGGCGCAGGCCGCGAAGGCCGCCGCCCGGTGCGCGGTGCTCACCGCGGCGACGAGCGCCACGTCACCGATCGCCAGAGGGCCGACCCGGTGGGAGACCGCCACCGCGTACACGTCGGGCTCCGCGGCGATCTCGGCGGCCACCTCGCGCAGCACCTCCGCGGCACTCGGGTGCCCCTCGTACTCCAGGCTCGTGACCTGCCGGCCGTGATCGTGGTCGCGGACCACGCCCTGGAAGGAGACCACGGCACCGGCCCTGCGGTCGGCGACCGCCGCCTCGTGGGTGGCGAGGTCGAGTGGCTGGTCGGTGATCTCACCGAAGGTGATCGTCGGCGCGGTCATGACGAACGCTCCCCAGGAAGTAGTGGCAACGGCACGATCGGCACCCGGTCGCCCGGCCCGCCCCTGGTACCGGGCCGGATGACGGCGAACCCGTCCGCGCCGGCCAGGCCACGCAGCATCGCCGAACCGACGTGTCGCACCGGGTACGCCGTTCCGGCCTCCCGGTCCAGCCGGACCAGGGCCAGGTGGGTGTGGTCACCGCGACCGGGCACCGCCTCGGCCAACGTGGCGTGCGGCAGCACCGGCATCGAGCGGCCCTGCAGGCCGGCAAGCAGCGGCGCGACAAGCGAGACCAGCGCGACGATGGCGGACTGGGGGTTGCCCGGCAGCCCCGCCACGAACCGGATCCGCCCGTCGTGGCCGGCCAGCCGGGCCAGCAGCATCGGGAAACCCGGGCGAACCGCCACCGTGTTGACCACGTAGTCGGCACCGAGCGCTTCCAGGGTCGGGTGCAGGTGGTCGACCGGGCCGTTCATCGTACCACCGGTGGTGCAGACCAGGTCGGCACTTGTCAGCGCCGAACGCAGGGCCGCCACGTGCGCGGGCAGTGTGTCGGCCACCGGGCCGACCACGTCCGACGGGCGGACCTGGCAGCCGTAGCGCCGCAGCCACGCCGGCACCGCAGGACCCAGCGCGTCGCGGACCCGACCGGCCGCCGGTGGTCCCGCGGTCAGCAACTCGTCGCCGAAGACCAGCAGCGCGGCGCGCGGCGCCCGCCGGACCCGCAGCGTGTCGTGCCCGCAGGAGGCGGCCAGGCCGATCACCGCCGGGTCGACAGGCGTGCCGACCGGCAACAGCTCCTCATCGGCGTACGCCTCCTCGCCAGGCTCGCGCCACTCCGGCGTCTGCCGGGGGGTGCCGCGAACCAGACCGTCGACGGTCGTGGACTCCTCCACGCGCAGCACGGCGGTGGCACCCTCGGGCACCATGGCCCCGGTCGCGATCTCAACGGTCGTGCCGTCAGCGGTGAGCGGCGCGGGGGTGCTGCCGGCCAACACCCGGCCGACGATGCGCCACGGACCGGTGCCGCGCACCGCCCAGCCGTCCACGCTGGAGGTGGGGAAGGCGGGCAGGTCGGTGCGGGTGGTCAACGGCTCGGCCAGGGTCGACCCGTCGATGTCGGCAAGTGGCCGGGCGCCGGCGGGCAGCGCGGCGGCCAGACCGACCGCGTAGACCCGCGACCGCGCCTCCTCCCAGCCGGCAGGCGGAGGTGCGGTGACCCGATCCGCGGTGGGTGCGGTTTCCGTGCTCACCAACCGAGCCTATCGGCCCGGACCAACACCCGTCGGTGCGTGGCGTGGACCGATCGGCGGTCGCCGCGGCAGCTTCAGTGGTCGCCGCGGCAACGTCAGTGGTCGCCGCCGCGCAACTGGTCGACGGTGTGCCCGAGGATCGGCCCGAGCACGGCCAGGCCGTCCCGGGCACCGCCGGTCGAGCCGGGAAGGTTGACCACCAGCATCCGGCCGACCACCCCGGCCAGACCCCGGGACAGCACCGACGTGGGCACCCGTTCGCGGCTGTGCGCACGGATCGCCTCGGCGATGCCGGGAATCTCGTAATCCAACAGCTCCCGGGTGACGTCCGGTGTCCGATCCGTCGGCGTCACTCCGGTGCCACCGCTGGTCAGCACCACGTCGACACCGTCGGCGTGGGCGGCTCGCACGGCGGCGCCGACCGGCTCACCATCGGGCACCACGACCGGCTCGTCGACCTGGCACCCCAACTCGCCCAGCCCGGCGACGAGCAGCGGCCCGCTGGTGTCGGCGTAGACACCGGCCGCGGCCCGGTTGGACGCGACGATCACCCGGGCCCGGATCACGGTCGATCCTCCGGCCGGACCCACTCGCCGGTCTTGCCGCCCTCCTTGCGCAAAACCCGGACCGCCTCCACCGAGGCCGCCGGATCGACCGCCTTGACCATGTCGACCAGAGCGAGACCGGCGACGGCAACCGCGGTCAGCGCCTCCATCTCCACGCCCGTCCGGTCGGCTGTGCGGGCGGTGACTGTGATCTCCACGGTGTCAGCGGTCAGGTGCAGGTCGACCGTGACGCCGTGCAGGGCGATCGGGTGGCACAGCGGGATCAGATCGGGGGTGCGCTTCGCCCCCATGATCCCGGCCAGCCGACCGACCGCCAGCGCGTCACCCTTGGGTAGACCGTCACGATGCAGCAGGTCGATGACCTCGGGCGTGGTCCGCAGACGGCCGGCCGCGACGGCCAGCCGGCCCGTCACTGCCTTGGCGGAGACGTCGACCATGCGGGCCGCGCCAGCGCGGTCGACGTGGCTGAGCTGGGCGGGTTCGGTCACGGTCGTGAGCCTATCGGTGCGGTACGACGGCGATTGGAAGGAGCGGCGTCGCGCTGACCGCCACGCCGGGGTGCTGCCGGCGCTGCGGTCGGACGCCGCTCCTTCCTCACCGCCCCGCCGCCGAGGTCGCTGGGGGGACCTGACGGCGGGTACGTCTCGGCGACCTGGTTCTGCCCGCGGGCAGGACCTCCCCCGTTCGCCGATACGGCGGAAAAGCTACCGGGCCTGCCGATAAGAAATCGATAAGCGACGTTCGGGCTGGTCAGTGCTCCGCGACCGGGGTCACGGTCAACTCGGAGAGGCGGCGTTCGGCCTCGAAGCGTTCCGGCACGCCCATCCGTCGGAAGATCGCCAACGCCCGCTCCCAGTGCCGGCGGGCCTCGGCCGGGTCGGTGCGGGCGAAGTGTTCGGCGAGCCCGGCGAGGGCTCGACCCTGCTCGTGCGGGTGTGCGATCCGGGTGGCCAACCGCAACGCCTCCTGGTGCGCCTCGAACGCCTCGTCACCCCGCGCCTGTGCCAGCAGGGTGCGCCCGAGCTCGTTCAGCGCAGCCGCCTCGACGTGGCGTTCCCCCGAACCGATCGACAGGTTCCGGGCCAGCTCGTGTTCCCGCTGTGCCTCCATCAGACGACCCAGACTGCGGTAGGCGATCCCGAGGTCGTTGCGCACCTCGGCCTCGGCGTACCGGTGGCCGGTGCGATCCCGTAGCGCGAGTGAAGCCATCAGGATCCGGATCCCCTGTGGAAGATCACCCATGCGAACCCGCACTCCGCCGATGTGGCTTAGTGCGTTCAGCGTGTGGAACTCGTCGGAGTTCGTCCGGGCCCAGGCCAGGTGCAGGCGGTGTATCCGCAACGCTTCCTCGTAACGCCCGAGGGCCGTCAGCGCCAACCCGAGGTTCGGCAGCAGGAAGGGGCCGCCGACATTCGCGTAGACATTGTCCCGCAGACACTCGAGGCCGAGCTCCACCGACTCGGACAGGTGGCCGCTCCACCAGTAGACGGCGGCGAGGTTCGCGCGGTACCGGGCGGAGTTCAGTACGTCCCGCGAGTTGCGGGAAAGGTCGACCGAACGTGTCAGGTGATCGAGCGCCCCTTGCTTGTTGCCGGTACGGACGTAGGCGGAGGCCAGGTAGTTGTTCATGAGAGCCAGCGCGTCAGCGTCTCCGACAGTCTCCGCAGCCTGGAGCCCGTGGCGGTGGATCAGAATGATGTCCTCGAAGTACCCGCGGATGTAGCAGAATCGCCAGAGGCCACGGGCCAATTGCCAGCAGTGCCGGTAGAACCCTGACTCGAGCGCCGACACCACCATCGTCACCAGGTCCGTGCGCTCGGCCTCCAGCCAGTCAGCCGTCGGCTCTCCGACGGCCTCGACGAGCTCACGCTGCGCGGACGGGCTGTTCGGGATCTGGGATCTGATCACTTCGGGCTCAAGCAGCTCGGCGACGTTCAGAACCGCCTCCAGCGTGAAGTCGAACAGTCGAGCCAGACCGCGTTGGCGGTCGTCGGAGGAATCGGCGTGCGAGCAGAGTTCGATGGAGTACTGGCGCATGAGGTCGTGCAGCCGATACCGCGTCGAGTCCAGGTCCTCCACCAGGTTGCGGTCGACGAGGTCGTCGAGCGCGGCGTGCGCGTCCGCCAGGGTCAGACCGGTCAGTGCGGCGACCACCGGGGGGCTGAAGCGGTTACCGGGATACAGGCCCAGGAATCGGAAGACCCGCTTGGTCGAACCCGGGAGAGGCTCGTAGGAGGCGGCGAAGGCCCCGGTGACGCTGCTCTCCTCCTGAGCCAGGTGGTGCAGCACCAGAGGATCGCCGGCCAACTGTTCGACCAGTTCCGCCAACCGCCAGCCGCGCCGATGCGCCAGTCTGGCACCGGCCAGCCGAATCGCCAGGGGAAGGTGACCACACCGCCGGACCACCTCGGCGGCCGCCTCCGGCTCTGCCTCGACCCGGTCCCGGCCAACGCTCAGGCTCAGGAGATCCATGCTCTCCTGTGGGCTCAGGAGCGGTAGCGTCCGCGACGTTCCGACATCCGGGTGGAACAGACGTCGTCGCGAGGTCACCAGCACGACGGTGGTCGGCTCGGCCGGCAGCAGGGGCATTATCTGCTCGCTGCTCGCGGCGTTGTCGAGAACTATCACCGACCGCCGACGGGCCAGCTCTTGTCGCCACAGTTCCACCCTTGCCTCAAGCTCGACCGGAACGCGCACAGCTGGCACTTCAAGCTGTCGAAGCAGCGTGACCAGAGCGTTCGCCGCCTCTACCCGGTTCTTTTCGTCGTGCCCGCGTAAGTCGATGAACAACGCGGCGTCCGGGTATCGATCGGACAGCCGGCGGGCCAGGTGTACGGCCATGGTCGTCTTTCCACTGCCCGGCATGCCGTCGATGACGTGCACCGCCGGAACCCGCTCCTCGACCCGACGGGTCTCGGCGAGCAGCCGCGACATGACGTCCTCGCGACCAACGAAATCGGTTACCGCTCGAGGAAGATGATCTACCGGGTGGAGCCGACGCGGTTTCTCGAGGGCAAGGACACCCGCCGCATGCGGTGTGTTCGGGGCGGGGAGCGCACCCCGACCAGCCGGACGGGTTGCGCCGCCGATCGGCGAACGCCGGGGCAGACCCGCCCTCACGATCATGCGGTGGAGAGTATGGAGGTCAGAACTAGGAACGACTCCGAGCTCAGCCGCCAGCCTCGTCCGGACCTCGTCGTACGTGACGAGCGCGCCGGCGTGATCGCCGCGCTCGTAGAGTGCACGCACGAGCAGGGCGTATGCCGGTTCCCGGAGGGGGTGACGGACGATGACCTCCCGCAGCAGCGGAATCGCCAGGTCATCCCGCCCCGATCTCAGCTGTACGTCGGCGAGCAACTCCACGGCCAGCAGCCGCTCCTCTTCGGCCGCCGCCACGCGTGCGCTGAGCACGGGTCCGAGCGGAATACCGGCGAGCATTGCCCCCTGCCAGCGCGCCACGGCACGCCCCAGTAGTTCCGAGGCGCGGTCCAGGTGGCCGATCATCAGGGCTTGCCGGCCGGCGGAGCGCTCCAATTCGAACTGAAACACGTCGATACATTCCGGCCTCAGGACGAGCCGGTAACCGGTTTGCTGCCTAACGATGACACCCCGACCGCCTTCGAACGCTTCGAAGGTCCGCCGCAGATTGGCGGCATAGGTACGAACATTCGCCACCGCCGAACGCGGCGGACCATCGGGCCACAACTCATCAACCAGGTCGTGAACGGTCACCAACTGCCCAGGTTGGACTGCGAGCATCGAAAGGACGGCCTGCTGCTTAGGCGTTCCGAGGTGCAGTGTGCGAGCGGCCAGTTGCACCGAGAGGCCGCCCAGAAGTTGAATCTCCATCCGTCCCCCTGCTTCAGCGGGGTATTCAGCCGATCACGGACGAAGCTTACGGGCACCGAACGTGACGGGCCGATGTCAACGGGTCGGGCGGTCATCGACGGAAGCGGCGAGTGGCGCCGACCGCCGGCACGGCATGCCTGTTGCAGGTTGCAGCTTTCTTGTCCGAGCACGAGCTGCAGGATGCGCAACCCCTGCGGTCGACCATTGCCTGCGCCGACCGGCATTCCTGGCGTACGCGATGCCCAACCGGTGGTTACCGCTGGCCGAACTGCAGATGATGCAACGGGCCAGAAGCCGGCAGACTTGAGAGAATACGCAGGCTCAGCCCATCGCATTCGGCCCACAACAGCCAGCAACAACTCTTGGGAAGAAGCCGCGAACGTCAACGGTGCGCTCCCAAGTGGGGACAGAACGTTACAAACCATCGTTCAGTTGGCTAATGTTGCGCATAGCGACATATGGCGGGCGCTAACCACTCATATCTCCGCTACGCTATCCCTGTCAGCAAGTCGGTGCATTAATGGCTAATCCACGAGTTGCCACTAATGCCTGATCTACAGGGAGGCAGTCATGCGCGGCAACGAGTGGACCTGAGCACCCGAGGGCCTGCCGCTGGCCTCTCGTCGTGCGCTACGGTGCCAGGAGCGAACCGGGCACCCTCGGGAGCGGCATGCAAACCCAAGCGCAGAACGACCAAGAAGATCATCGACGACTAACTCTGATCATCGGCGTCATCGTCGTTGTAGCTTCGGTGGTTTGTGCGTTCTCCCTGGTGGCGGCGCTTACCGCGCTCCCGGCAACCGGGACCGAGGTTGCGACTGTAATAGCACTCATCCCCATGATCGCCGTTGCCACGATGGTCAATGCAAGGGTGAGAATCCGATCGACCACGCACCAGATCACCTGGAGTGAGACTGCGATCGTCGTCGGAGTGGCGATCGCTCCAGCGCCCTGGGTCGTGCTGTGCACGGCCGTTGGGGTGGCGGCGGCCTTCGCCGTCCAGCGCCTGGCGCCGATCAAGATGGCGTTCAGCATCGGAAAGAACACCATCGTTGCTGCCGGCGCGGGGCTGACCCTCGTAGCGCTGGACTGGACCTGGCCCCCCGCAAAGCTCACCGACTTCATTCGTCTCGTCGGCCCAATAGCCCTCGCCTATCTCGTCGCCACGGTGCTCGACGAGCTCATCGCGATCCCGGTCATCGCGATAGCCTCCGGCAGCAGCATTCGTCAGCAATTCCGCACAAACTGGGACCTACGAGGCGTCGGTGTGGCGCTGCGGTTCCTCGTCACCATCTGCACCCTGCTCCTCCTCCAAGCCGACCTGCGACTCCTGGTCGCCGTTCCACCGCTCGTGCTCAGCCTGCACCTGGCCTACTCCACGAGAATCCGTTCCAGGACGGAGCAGCAGGCGTGGCAGCGGCTCGCTCGCACCACCGACGCGCTCAACGTGGTCGACCTGGACAATGTCCTGACCACCGCCGTCACCCAGGCCGCCGAACTGTTCTCCGCCGACGAGGTCGAGATCGAGCTGCGCGACGGTGACCGCGCCGTGCGCGGCGGCACCGGCGGCATCACCTTCGACGGTCCCATCGGCACACCCAGCGACGTGCACCGCACCGTCATCCCCACCCCGCTCGAAGGGCACGACCGCACCGTCGACATCGGCATGCTCCGACTACGCTTCCGCGGCCCGGTGCAGCTCTCCGAACGGGAGCAGTACACCCTGCGCACCTTCGCCTCCGCGCTCTGCACCGCCGTCCGCAACGCCCAGGCGTACGCCGAACTGGCCCGGGTCGCCAACGAACACGCCTACGCCGCCACCCACGACGCACTGACCGGACTGGCCAACCGCCGGCACCTCCTCGACGAGGGCACCACACAGTTGAGCGCCCGACACGCCGACGGGGTCACCGCACTGGTGCTGATCGACCTCAACCACTTCAAGGAAGTCAACGACACCCTCGGTCACGCCGCCGGCGACCAGGTGCTGGTGCAGGTCGCCGACCGGTTACGAGGCGCCGCACGGGCGAGCGACCTGGTGGCCCGCCTCGGCGGCGACGAGTTCGCCGTACTCCTGCGCGGGCTGCCGGCCCCGGCGGTGGCCGCGCATCGCGCCGAGACGCTCCTCGCCGCCCTGCACGAGCCGTTCGAACTGGACGGCATGCGGATCAGCGTCGAAGCCAGCGGCGGCATCTCCGTCGCCCCGTCCAACGGTGGCATGACCGAGCTGCTGCGCCGCGCCGACGTGGCCATGTACCAGGCGAAGCGTGCCGGGCAGCGAATCTCCACCTACGCCACCACCCGCGACACCGCCGACCTGGGCCGCCTCACCCTCGGGGGTGACCTGCCCCGGGCGGTCGCCGACCACGAGTTCATCGTCAACTTCCAACCGATCGTCGACCTGGGCACCGGCGAGGTGACGAGTGCCGAGGCGTTGGCCCGCTGGCGCCACCCCACCCACGGCATGATCGACCCGCTGCGCTTCCTGGAGGCGGTGGAGCGCTCCGGTCTGCTGCCGGCCTTCGCCGAGGCGATCCTCGACCAGGCACTGATCGCGGCCACCACCTGGCGTGACGCCGGCTTCGACGTACCGGTCGCGGTGAACGTGTCCCCCCGCAGCCTGCTCGACGCGCGGTTCCCCGGCTCCGTGCTGGCCCGTCTGCGCGCTCACGACCTCCCCGCGGACCGGCTGGTGCTGGAGTTGACCGAGACGCTCACGCTCAGCCAACTCGACGTGGTCGACCGGGTACTCAGCCGGCTGCGCGACGAGGGCGTCCGGTTGGCGTTGGACGACTTCGGCACCGGCTACTCCTCGCTCTCGCTCCTCTCCCGCATCCCCGTGCACGAGCTGAAGATCGACCGAAGCTTCGTGACGACGATGGACAGCTCAGTGGAGGCCGCCGCTGTCATCCGCTCCACCCTCGACCTGGGTCGCAGTCTCGACCTGACGGTGGTGGCCGAGGGGGTGGAGAGCGAACCGCAACGGCGGGCCCTCTGGGAGTTGGGCTGCGTCGCCGGCCAGGGCCACCTGTTCTCGAGGCCGGTGCCCGCCGGCACCCTGCTCGCGGCAATGCAGCGCGGCTCCGGCGGACGTCCCGGCGCCCTCGTCGCACCACTGCACGACGCCGGCGCGGTGATCCGGCTGAGCCAGAACCGCCGCCAGGCCGCCCGCGCCCGCCTCCCGCACCTGCCCGCCTGACCGGGCACCGGCCGACCGCACCACACGGTCCGGTGCAGGTGCCACCCGGTCTGCCAGACTGGCGCCCGTGATCGCCGACGCCCCGACCGCCCGCCGTCCCTGGCACTGGCGGACGCTCGACACCGCCGCCGGCGGGCTCGCCGTCGACCTCAGCCTCTACGCCGTCTCGACCATCTTCGCCGCGATCACCGCGGTCACGTCGACCCTCCTCCCGCACCGGGCCTGGGGCGCGGTCGCCGCCGTCGGATACCTGGTGGCGACGCTGGCGGTGCTCACCCAACTCCTGCTCCGCCGACACCACCCGACCGCACGGCTGGTCGGTCTCGGAGCCCGCTGGACGATCACCGGCCTCACCTGGGCAAGCACCGCACTGCTCCCCCTGCTCTGGCAGAGCATCGAGCGGGCCAACGGACGCACCGACCGGGCACAGGAAGAAGTCCTGGTCGTGGAGCACGCCGGCAACCGCCTCCTGGAGCACGGCACTCCGTACCTCGGACCCGACGCGATCGCCGCCCTGCCCCCCGGCGACCAACTGCTCGGCTACACCCCGTACCAACCCGGCATGGCGATGTTCGGCCTGCCCAGGGCACTGGCCGACACCTGGTGGACCGACTCCCGGGTCTGGTTCGCGGTCGGCACCGCGCTGGCGCTCACCCTGGCCGTGACCGCCCTGCGCACCACACCGGCCACCGCCCTCCCCGCCCCGGCGGCTCACCGGCGAGACTCCGCGCTGCTGCGCGGCGTCCAGGCCGCCACCGTACTGCCCATCTGTGCCCTCACCCTCGCCACCGGCGGCGACGACCTCCCCGTACTCGCGCTCTGCCTGCTGGCCCTCGCACTCGCCGCCGCCGACCGACCCGGCCGGGCCGGCCTCGCGGTCGGGCTCGCCGGCGCGCTGAAGCTCTTCGCCTGGCCGGTGGCGCTGGTCCTGATCGTCTGGGGCCTCACCCGGCGCGCCGGCACCCGGGTCGCCGCCGGCGCGATCGGCCTACCCGTCGCCGCCCTGATCCCCGCGATCCTCGTCGACCGTGACGCGCTCACCGAGAACGTGCTGCGCTTCCCCCTCGGCCACGGCCTGGTCACCAGCCCCGCGCAGTCCCCCTTTCCCGGCTACCTGATCGCCACCGCGCTACCCGCCGGCCGGCTCGTCGCCGCCGCGCTGCTGGTCGCCGCCGGAGCGGCCATCGCCGTCCGGCTCGCCCGCCGCCCGCCCCGCACCGCCGTCGCCACCGCGCTCATCTGCGGGTACGGGCTACTCGCCGCCATCGCCCTGATGCCCTCGACCCGCTTCGGGTACCTGCTCTACCCCATGGCCCTGCTCACCTGGGCACCCGCCCTGCACCGCCCGGTCGACACGCCGGCCACCCCGCTTCCCGACCTGCCCGCTCGGACCACATCGGCGTAACTGCTGGGCGGAACGCCCCGCCAGGGCGTAGACCTGAAGGCATGACGACGTACCGCGACCGGGCCGACGCCGGCCGGGTGCTCTCCGAACGGCTCACCGCACTCGTCGGCGATCCGGACGTGGTCGTCCTCGGCCTCGTCCGCGGCGGCGTACCGGTCGCCCGGGTCGTCGCCGAACGACTCGGCGCACCACTTGACGTGCTCGTCGTCCGCAAACTCGGCATGCCGTGGGCCCGGGAGGTCGCCTTCGGGGCACTCGGGCCGGGCGGGGTCCAGGTCCTCAACGACGCGGTGGCCAGCCGACTCAGCAGCGACGACATCGCCGAGGTCAGCCAACGGGAACAGGCCGAACTGGCCCGGCGGGAACGGCTCTACCGAGGCGGTCGCGCACAACTGGACCTCACCGGCCGGACCGCGCTGATCATCGACGACGGCCTGGCCACCGGTGCGACCGCCCGCGCCGCCGTGGAGGTCGTCCGCCACCTCGGAGCACACCGGGTCGTGGTCGCCGTCCCGGTCGGCGCACAGGAGGCGTACGAACTTCTCGCCGCGGAGGCGGACCAGGTCATCTGTGCCCAACGCCCACCGGACTTCGGCGCGGTGAGCGTCTACTACGACGACTTCCACGAGGTCTCCGACGAAGAAGTCACCGAGGCGCTCACAGCAACTGCATAGGTCCACCAGGTACCGTCGGGCGATGAGTAGTCTCACCTGCCCCAAGTGTCACGGAGAAATGCGTCAGTACGAGCGCAGCGGCGTCGTGATCGACCAGTGCGGGGAATGCCGAGGCATCTTCCTGGACCGCGGCGAGTTGGAGAAGCTGTTCGAGGCGGAGGCCAACTGGAGCCGCCAACAGACCGGTGGCGCACCGCCGCAGCCCACCCACCAGCCGGCCGGCTACCCGCCTCCGCCGCCTCCGCACCAGCCCGGATACGGTGCCGTCCCGCCGCCGCCCCCGCCCGCCCACGGCTACCCGCCGCAGCCGGCCTACGGCCAGCAGCAGCAGCACCACGGCTACCACGGCCACTACCGGCAGAAGAAGCGCAAGGGCTTCCTCGACGACATGTTCGGCTGATCCAGAACGGCCTTCCCGCCCGGGTCGATCCACGTGTCGGCCCGGGCACACCACCCGGGCCGTCGAACGTTGGCGGGCGCGATGGTTCATGCGAGGCTGAATCGCATGACCACGATCCGACCGGACGAGGCGCTTGCCCAGGCGTACGACGGGATCACCGCGGTGGTCCGCGACCTGGACGACGCCGACCTGCAACGAGCCACCCGCTGCCGGGGCTGGCTGGTCGCGGACCTGCTCCTGCACGTACTCGGCGACGCCCAGCGTGCGCTTGTCGCACTCGCCAGCCCCGTTGACGGGCCGGCCGACGTCGACGACGTCAGCTACTGGCGCGACTTTCCGGCCGGCGACGAGAGCAACCGGCACGCCTGGTGGGTCCGCCGGTCGGCCGCCGCGTTCGACCGTCCGACCGGGATCGTCCAGCTCTGGCGGGACACCGCGCCCGCGGCGGTCCGCGCCGCCAGGTCGGCAAACCCCGAGGGGTACGTGACCACGCAGGGGCACGTGCTGCGCGTACCCGACTTCCTCGCCACTCTGACCACCGAGGCTGTCGTCCACCACCTGGATCTGACCCCGGAACTGCCCGCCGCGCCACCGCCCGGCCCGCTGGCCGCGCGGGTCGCGGTGACCACCATGGAGGGCCTGCTCAGCGACGACACGGTACGCCCCGTTGGTTGGGACGACCAGGACTTCCTGCTGAAGGCCACCGGGCGCGTGCCGCTCACCGATCGGGACCGGCTGGAGCTGGGCGAGTCGGCGGGCTGGTTTCCGCTGCTCGGCTGACCGACTGTGGGCGCCCCCGAGCGGCTTCCGCCTGCACTCTGAAGGTGGTCGATCTTGTCGCCTTGCCCCTGACGCTGCGGAAAGACCTCAGTCGGACGGACAGCAGCCCAAGAGTTTCTCTGCGACTTCCGCTTTGCGTGCCAAGGCAACGGGCGCCCCAGCGTAGAGCAGACTAATGATTCTCTCGGCAGGCCCACATGTTGTTCCGATCGTGTAGATCGATTTGTGTGGCCGAACGGAGAGGCCATGGATTCCATGACTCCTAAGAAATGCAGCGAAAGCGTCCAGCAGGCGCTGACTTCCCACTAATCTGAATTGCGCGACTTCCGACAGTCGAGGACCTGGCCGTCGGTAACTGCCGATCGAGCCATCTCCGTCGACGACGCCACGCCAGAAATCGCGCGACTCGTCCAGTCGTTCGCCGACCGCACCTTCGTACCTGCCCAGAACGATCAGGCGCTCCGCTAAGCGATTCGAGCGCACCGAGAACTGGCACGACCCCTGTTTGGGGTTGGGTTTTGAGATGCTGCTGCTCGAACCCAGGAACGTACGGAGCAAGACGAGGTGGTCGCGGTCGCGCTGGGCGAGCCCAACGGAGATCTGCGGGAGATGGCCTGCACGATACGTCACGCACCCGTCCGCGAAGAGGAACCCGAGCCAGTAGCAGGCCTCCGGCGTCAACAGGTCGAACGCGTCGTGCCGAAGCGTGTGAACGACCTGCCGAATTGCTACGCCACGCCGGATCAACAAGCCCCGCATTCCCGGCTGCGTGAGCCCAAAATTCTTCGCTACCTCTGCCAGAGGTAGGCCGTCGGTGTACTGCCTAACCGCCTCCACGCGTTCCGAATCGGTCAACTTGGCAACTGAGCGCGCCGGCACACCCCTCCGGCGCAATAGGCCCCGGATTGCCTGCCTGCTGACGCCGTACGAATGAGCGATGCGAGTGAGGCTCTCGCCCGTCGCCGCACGCTGCACGGCATCCGCGATTTGCGAGGGCGTCAGGCGGAAAGTCGTGTCTCTCATCCGATGGCCATGTCCACGAACCGCGACAGGTGCAACTGCGCAGCGACGGTTACGGTGTCAGTTGGTCCATTCCGATGCTTGGCAATTATGAAATCCGCCTCGCCCGCCCGCGGCGACTCCTTGTCGTAGTAGTCGTCGCGGTGCAAAAGAATAACAACGTCGGCATCTTGCTCAATTGATCCCGATTCACGCAAATCGGACAGCTGGGGTCGCTTGTCGGTGCGCTGCTCGGGGCCACGGTTCAGCTGGCTGACCGCGATCACCGGGCACTCGACCTCCTTGGCCAGCAGCTTCAGGCCACGGGACAGGTCCGCGACCTCTTGCTGGCGGCTCTCGGTGCGCTTCGGCGAGGTCATCAGCTGGAGATAGTCGACCACGATCATCTTGAGGTCGTGCCGCTGCTTCAACCGCCGGGCCTTGGCCCGGATCTCCATCAGGTTCATGCTCGGCGTGTCGTCGACGAAGAGCGGCGCCTCGCTGATCTCACCCATGCACCGGGCCAGCTTGGTCCAGTCGTCGTCGGAGAGCTGGCCACTGCGCAGCACGTGCAGCGGGACCCGCGCCTCGGCGGAGAGCAGTCGCATGACGATCTCGACCTTGCTCATTTCCAGCGAGAAGATCGCGGCAGCCTGGTTGGCGCGAATAGCAGCATTCCGGGCAAAGTCCATGCTGGCGGTGCTGTTGTGGGTGGGGATCATCGCCCGGCTGGCCAGGTACAGGTGGTCGTCGTTGTCGACGGTCACGCACCGCACCGGAACGCTGGGGACCGGTCGGACGTCGACGATGAACCGCGAGGTGGTTCGAACGTCGGAGGTGGTACGGCGACGTTCGGCGTGTGCGTCTTGCTTGCGCCTCAGCCGGAAGATGACATCGGGGGTGGAGAAGTTCAACGTGTACGCGATCGACGACTCGCGGGTGCGGCCGCGCACCGGCTTCGTGTTGACGGTGCAGCGGTAGCCGAGGCTGACGATGAGTTCGCGTACGTCGTCAGCCAGCCGCTTCGAGGTCGACGTGTACTGCAGGTTGCCGGAGGGAGCGACGGCTCCATCGGTGTCCATCAGCCCGGCGAGCAACGCCCTGCGCTGAGCCTCCGAGGCACGCAGATAGACGCCCGGGATGTGCTTGTTCCCCGCTACCCCGACCTGACGCAGGAGGCCGAGGAAGGAACCGTTCCGGTGACGGCAGTCGGCACACTTCCGGGTCGCTGAATTCTCCCGCAACGCCCTGGTGGAAACGCCGCAGTCCACGCAGACACCGTTCCCCGGAGCAGCGGACGTGGGCTGCGGCAGAATGGTGTAGACCATCGGTCCGTTGGGCCGCACGACGAAGCCGTCCGCCTCCACGTGCGTGACCATCTCCGGATCTGCCGTTGTGAAGCGGCTGGCGTCACTGTGCCCATCACCGAGCCACGTCCCCAAGGTGTAGGGCGGGACCAGCAGCTCACGGTCCGGAAGTTGGATGGGAGCGCAGTTCCGTACGGCATGGTTGAGCCGCCGCTGGGCGGTGTCGGTGCGCAGCGTGGCTGCGATCTCGGCAGTGGTGACGACGCCGTCGTGGTCGACCCGGCTGCCGGCGTTGACCTCCCGCTCGGCTCGTTCCAGGAGCGCGCCCAGGAGCGGACCAGCCGGATAGCCGGGCGCAGTCCAGTTCTGCGGCTTGCCGTTGCGAACGATGGGACGGCTGATCCGACCGACCGATCCGACCTCACGGGCCACGGTGTGCAGGACATGCCGAAACTCTGGGCCGACCTGTTCAATCGTGTCGAAGAGAGTGATCGGCTGATTCCGCAGGGAGCTCAGCCGCTCGTGTGCCGTGCGAACGTTGGTCAGCGCCGATTCGGACCAGTGCCGCCTTTGCCGCGCCGACCCCTGCCGCCGGCTGGCCCGACTGGTCGTCTTCCACAGGTGTTCCGCGTCGGCCACGATGACCGTGCCGTCGGAGAACTCCACCTCGTAGCAGGGGCGGTCGTGCATGACGTCGAAGGCGTGTGTGACCGTGGTGGGTCTGCCGTCCGCCGCCAGAAGTTGATCGCCGGCCTTGACCTCACCCATGGTGGTCCAGCCATCCGGGGTCGGCAGTGGGGTGTCGAGCGCGAGCGCCTTGCCCAGACCCGGCCTGCCGGCCACGATGATCAATTGGCCGGCGTGCAGGCCGTTGAGCAGTCGGTCCAGGTCGCTGAAGCCGGTGGGGACGCCGGTCATCATGCCGCCGGTCGCGCCCACCGCCTCGATCTCGTCGAGCGTCGGCTGCAACATGTCGGCCAGGATCGCGAAGTCCTCGCTGACCCGCCGTTCGGTGACGTCGTAGACGGCCTGCTGGGCGAGGTCCACGACGTCGTCGACGTCACGGCTGCCGCCGCTGGCGGTGCCGTAGCCCAGCTGCACGATCTTGGTGCCAGCCTCGACCAACCGGCGCAGCACAGCGCGTTCGCTGACGATGCGCGCGTAGTAGGCCGCGTTCGCGGCGGTCGGCACGCTGGCGATGAGGGTGTGCAGGTAGGGCGCGCCGCCGATGCGGGCCAGATCGCCGGAGTCGGTCAGGGCGGCGGCCACGGTGATCGGGTCGGCCGGCTCACCCCGCCCGTAGATGTCGAGGATGATGTCGAAGATGGTGGCGTGCACCGGCCGGTAGAAGTCGTTGGTCTTGAGGATCTCGACGACGTCGGCGATGGCGTCCTTGGAGAGCAGCATGCCGCCGAGGACGCACTGCTCCGCGGCGACGTCCTGGGGTGGAGTCTTGTCGAACTGACCGTCGCGCGGCGCGGATGTCTGGCCGCCGCCGGATCGTGACTCCGCCCGCCTGTCGTCGGTGACCGACACGGGTCCCCCTCCAGTGCGTCGGATCTGATTCCAGCTCTACCGCTGGGGTCTGACACTTCCGTCCGACCGGGCCGGTCGATCGGGGGCCATCGCGCCGGCGGTCGGGGGCCAACCATACGGACCCCGAGGTCAGAGACTCAACAACGGCGGTGGACGAGCCTCGGGACAACCTGTGGATGCCGGGGGACATGATGTGCGCAGGGTGTGCACAGCCTGTGGATAACCATTGGGGAATTCTCGGCCCTAGGCCGTTGACCTGCTGGAACATACTCCCCAGCCTGTGGAGGAGAATATTTCGGTCGGGCCTGTGACACGATCGTCCCGTACTATCTCCAGCGAACGGCTACACCTGGACAGCGGATTCCGCTTTCGGTTCAGAAGGGTCACACTCCGGCCGTGAGTTACCGGGACTGGGGACGCGGGGATGGCAGCCCGCGCGAGCGCCAGCCGACCGCCTCGTGGGGTGAGCGCGCGGCGTCTCTTCCGGTTGATCCGTACGACGAGGACGGTCGCTACCGCACCTCCAGTCGACGGCGCGCATTGGACCGCGGCCAGGACGAGCCCGTCGACGCCTACCTGCCCCGGTGGGCTCTGGAGTCGGGTGTCCGGCACGCTGACGGCGGCGGTCGCCACGCGGCACCGGACGAGGATGAGGCCGAGCCCGAACGCGAGGCCGAGCCCCCGATTTCCGGTGCCGGAAGGCGGTCCATCGAGTCGTCGGGCAGTCGTCGGCGGGGCAGCGAGACGAGTTGGCGGGAGCAGGCGGCGATCGGCGCGGCCCCCGAGTCGGACCACACCCGGGAGTGGACGCTCGACCGTCCGCAGGACCAGGGGTACGCGGGCCGCCGACGCGCCAACGCCGGGGAGGACGAGCCGGTTTCCGGCGTTTTCCCGGACCGCCGTCCCCGCCGCGCGCCGGCTGGCCGTCCGCAGGTGATCTGGTCGGGCGGGGAGTTGGAGTCCGCTCCGAGCAAGCCGGTGCCGGATCCGGAGCCGACCCGACCCACCCGGCGCAGCCGTCGCGCGGCGGAGGAGTCGTGGTCCCGGCCGGCGGCCGACCCGTGGGCACGGGGGTCGGATCGGGTGGTCGAGCCGGAGCCGTCGTACCCGCCCGCGGTGGATCCGTGGGACGCCTCGGGGGTGCACGCGTGGCCGCCCGGTGCCGGTGCTGACGGCACGGATCTGAGCGAGCAGTGGTCGGCGGTGGAGAGCGTCGGTGGTTGGGAGCGGTCCGACCGCACCGGTCAATGGGAGCGGTCCGTCGTCGAGGACGACAGTTGGGACCGTACGCTGCCGCCGCGCTCCGATCGGGCTGCCGAGGCGGAGGGTTGGCCGGCCCGGGACGACAGCTTCTGGCCTGGCACCCGGCTGGCCGGCGATGACCCCCGCTGGACTGATCCGCTGCCGTCTGCGCCCCGCTCGCCGGTGGTGGGCTACACGGCCCCGAGGCCGCGCAGCGCGGCTGTGCCACCTGTGGGTGCGCCACGGCGTCGGGCGGACCGGCCGGCGGCCGGGGCGGCGTCGGTGCGTCGGCGGGTCGAGTCGGCGGCCACGGGCGCGTGGGCTCGCCGCTTGGAGGACGACCTGCTCGACCCGGATCCGGGTGGGCCGTTCCGGCCGTTGCTGTACACGGCGGCCTGTTACCTGACGCCGGCGGTGCTGATCTTCGTGTGGCTGTTGACGTTGGACAGTCAGGCGCCGGCTGGTTGTGTGACCGACATCAGCGGGGGCGGGTGTGACTCACCTCGGTCCCGTGCGTTGGGGTCGCTGCTCGCCGGCTCGCCGCGTTTCGGGTTGGCGCTGGTGAGCAGTCTGGTGGTGGCGGCGCTGCTGCGTCGGGTGGGCACGACGTGGCGTTCGGCGACCATCGCGTTGGCCGCGGCGGTGGTGGGTGGTGGCCTGTCCACGGTGCTGATCAGCGTGGTGACCGGTCAACCGATCGGGTGAGCGGCTGAGAGTCGGGGCCGTGTCGCGCGGGGACAGCACCTGAGCGTGGTGCGGACGACGTACGCACGAGGGCCCGCACCGATCGCTCGGTGCGGGCCCTCGTGGTGGTGTCGCGGACGTCAGCCCTGAAGGACGTTCAGGTTGAACGACGCGGTCACGTCGGGGTGCAGCTTGATCTTCACCGGGTAGGTGCCGGTCGACTTGATGTGACCGGGCACCTCCAGCCGGCGACGGTCGAGGACCGGGCCGCTGGCCGCCTTGACGGCGTCGACGATCTCGGCCGGAGTGACCGAGCCGAAGAGCCGCCCGCCGTCGCCGGCGCGGACCTTCAGGTTGACCTTGAGACCCTCGAGCTGAGCCTTGACCTCGTTGGCGTGGTCGAGGTCGCGGATCTCGCGGGCCCCACGGGCCCGCTTGATGACCGTGACCTGCTTTTCCGCGCCCTTGGTCCAGGCGATCGCGAAGCCCTGCGGCAGCAGGTAGTTACGGCCGTAGCCGTCCTTGACCTCGACGACGTCGCCCGGGGCACCGAGGCCGGACACTTCCTGAGTCAGGATGATCTTCATATCGGTGCCTCCTCTCAGCGGGTGGTGGCCGTGTAGGGCAGGAGCGCCATCTCACGGGCGTTCTTGACCGCACGGGCGATCTGCCGCTGCTGCTGCGAGGTCACGCCGGTCACCCGACGAGCGCGGATCTTGCCGCGATCGGAGATGAACTTGCGCAGCAGCGCGGTGTCCTTGTAATCGATGTAGGCGATCCCGTCCTTGTCGAGCGGGTTCACCTTCTTCTTCGGCTTGCGCAGTGCCGCAGCCTTGGCCGTTGCACGTGCTCCTGGTTTGCGATCGCGAGCGCTAGGCGCCATTAGAACGGTGGCTCCTCGTCAAAATTGGCGCCCGAACCGGCACGCGCGGGAGAAGGAGCAGCCGAAGCCCAGGGGTCGTCGAAGTTGCCTCCGCCGCCGCCCTGGTTGCCACCGCCACCGCCGCCACCGAAGCCGCCGCCACCGCCGCCGGAGCGGGACATCTTCTGCACCTTCGCCGTGGCGTAGCGCAGCGACGGGCCGATCTCGTCGACCTCAAGCTCGATGACAGTGCGCTTCTCACCCTCGCGGGTCTCGTACGACCGCTGACGCAGCCGGCCCGACACGATCACCCGAGCGCCACGCTGCAGCGACTCGGCGACGTGCTCGGCGGCCTGCCGCCACACGGTGCATGCGAGGAACAGCGGCTCGCCATCCTTCCATTCGTTCGACGCCTTGTCCATGAAACGGGGCGTCGAAGCGACTCGGAACTTGGCGACCGCAGCCCCGGAGGGGGTGAACCGCAACTCGGGGTCATCGGTCAGATTGCCGATGACCGTGATGGTGGTGTCTCCTGCCATGACCATCTCCTCGCGCACTCAGCGTCTCGTCGTACAGGCTCGCAGAGCCGTACGACAGAGTCGCGGAGGCTGATCCGGACGAACCGGGGTTGGATGCTCTAGCGCATTTCCGGTCGGATGACCTTGGTGCGCAGCACGGACTCGTTGAGCCGGAGCTGACGGTCCAGCTCGGCCACCGCAGCAGGCGTGGCCTGCAGGTCGATGACGGCGTAGATGCCTTCGGCCTTTTTGTTGATCTCGTACGCGAGGCGCCTGCGGCCCCACACGTCGGTCTTCTCAACCGAGCCACCCGCGGTCCGAATCACGTTCAGGTACGTGTCGAGCGACGGTGCGACGGTGCGCTCCTCGAGGCTGGAATCGAGGATGACCATTAGTTCGTAGTGACGCAAGACGTGCTCACCTCCTGTGGGCTAAGCGGCCACGGTCCTTCCGTGGCAGGAGGTCTTGTGTCGTTGCCCGCACGCGCCGAGGGAACCCGACCGGACGCGGACAACCTGACCAGGATACCCGGTCCGAACGATCATGCCCGGGGAGGTCGGGTCGGCACCCGGACAGGCTGACGGGGGTCCACCGTCCGACCGTGCACCGGTCGGTGGTGGACCCCCGTCCTACGAGGCCGCGGGGCGTCCCGTCCGCATTCCTTGGGTGGGACCTGGGGAGGAACGACCACACCGATGAGGTTGGACCGGAGACGCCCCGCGGAGCTTTATCGTGTTGTTATCTGACGATACAACAGCACTCGTACCTTGTCGGAGGAAAAAGCACAAATTTCCGAGATTCTTCAACGGTCGGAATCTGCCGGACGAGGGGGCCGCCCCCGCCGCGCCGGGCCGCGTGGCGGAGGCAACCTCGCTGTCGGCCGTCGACCCCGGTCGCCGTACGCGGCGCTCGCGCCGCCTGCTGACCGGGCAGTGGTCGCCGGTTCAATCCCATCAACGACCGTCGGTCCGAGCGGTGACGTCGACGACCCACGACACCGCCCCGACCGTCGCGGCGGCGGTCAGGGTCGCGACGTAGGCTCGCTCGCATGCGTATCGGAGCCCACGTCGATTCGACCGACCCGCTGGCGGAGGCGGCTGCCCGGTCCGCCGACACCGTGCAGTTCTTCCTCGCCGACCCGCAGGGGTGGAAGGCGCCCAAGCCTCGGGAAGACGCCGAGCGGCTGCGCGCGGCCGAGGTCGACCTCTACGTGCACGCGCCGTACGTCATCAACGTGGCGACCCTCAACAACCGCATCCGGATTCCGAGCCGGAAGCTGCTGCTCGGGCATGCCAACGCCGCGGCCGCGATCGGCGCCAAGGGCCTGATCGTCCACGGCGGGCACGTCAACGCCGGGGACGACCTGGCCGTCGGCTTCGACAACTGGCGCAAGACCTTCGCGTACGCCGCCGACTCCGGCGGCTTCGGCCTGCCGGTCCTGATCGAGAACACCGCCGGGGGCGACAACGCGTGCGCCCGACGACTGGACGCACTCGCCCGACTCTGGGACGCCATCGGTGATCACGAGGTCGGCTTCTGCCTGGACACCTGCCACGCGTACGCGGGCGGTGAGGAGTTGCTCGGGCTCGTCGACCGGGTCAAGGCGATCACCGGACGGATCGACCTGGTCCACGCCAACAACTCCAAGGGCGCGTTCAACTCCGGCCAGGACCGGCACGACAACCTGGGCGGCGGAACGATCGACCCGGAACTGGTGGTGGCGGTGATTCGGGCGGCCGGGGCGCCGGTGGTCGTCGAGACACCGGGAGGCGTGGCCGGTCAGGCCGCCGACATCGACTTCCTCCGTCAGCAGCTCGGGACGGAGAGCCGGGCAGCATGACGACCGGACAGCCCGGGACCGGTAAGGCCCAGCCCTCCTCCGCCGGCCCGGATGCCGGGAAGCAGCCCGCCACCGCGTCCACGACGGGCAGCCCGACCCGGCCGACCGGCACCTCCGACGCCGACAAGACGCCCGCCTCCACCACCACCGCTGCGACGACCGCGGACAATCCCGGGCGACCCCCGCGATCGACCGACGGTGCGAAGCCCGCACCGGCGACGAACGGCAGGCCCACGGGTGCCAGCGCCGCCACCGGCGACATCGAACCCGGCCCCGCGAAGGACGACACGACCAAGACCGGCGGTACGGGCAAAGCCAGCGACGCGGCCGAAGCCAGCGGTACGGCCGAAGCCAGCGGTACGACCCCGGACGTCGCCGGCACGGACGCGCCCAAGCGGGGCTGGATCAACCGCCTGACCCGACGCGGCAAAGCGGCCAAGGGGGAGAGCGCCAAGGCCGGTACCGTCAACGACGGCGACCCGGTCAAGGACGGCGACACCAAGGCAGACGCCGCCAAGGTCGGTGACGCGGTCAAGGACGGCGATACCAAAGCAGACGCCACCAAGGTCGGCGACCCAGTCAAGGACGGCGCCACGAAGGACGACGCGACCAAGACCGGCGGTACGGCCAAGAGTGGCAAGGTGGGCGACGCCGACGGTCCGGCACAGGCCGATGGCAAGACGAAGCCGGCCGACCCGGATCGTTGGGAGGCGTTCGCTTCCGCTCCGGAGCCGAAGCCCTCCATCCTCACCCGGTCCAGCCGCGCCGTCGGCCGGTTCCTGATCCACGAGTGGACCCTGGCCGCCCTCGGCGCGCTGGCACTGGCCGTGCTGATGACCTGGCCGACGTTGCGCTACCCGCGCTACACACTCCCGCAGGACTACTGGGATCCGAGCCTGCAGGCCTGGCAGATGGCCTGGTCGGGGCACATCCTGCTGACCGACCCGGCGCACCTGTGGCAGTCCAACACGTTCTTCCCCGAGCTGTGGAGCTTCGCGTTCTCCGACACGCTGCTCGGGTACGCCCCGGCGGGGATGCTCGGCAGCGGCCCCGAGGACGCGATCCTGCGCTACAACATCATGTTCGTGCTGGCGCACGCGCTCGCCACGTTCGGGGCGTACGCCCTGGCTCGGCAGCTCGGCGCCGGCCGGATCGGCGCCGCTGTCGCCGGCGTCACCTACACCTACGCGCCGTGGCTGCTGTCCCAGGCCGGGCATCTGCACGTGCTCTCCAACGGCGGGATTCCGCTGGCGTTGGCGATGCTGGCGCGCGGGCACGGCTGGTCACTGCGGCACGGTTACCGACCCGAGCAGCGGCACGACGGGTGGGTCTACGGCGGCTGGCTGGTGGCGGCCTGGCAGCTCAGCCTCGGCTTCGGCATCGGGCTGCCGTTCGCGTACTTCCTCGGCGGCACGGTGCTGGTCGCCGTCGTCCTCTTCGTCGTGCGGCGGCTGCGCACCCGCCAGGCCGTGCCCTTCGGTCGCCGGTTGATCGTCGCGAACGTGCTCGGTGGGGTGTTGTTCGCCGGTGTGGGTGTGCTCCTGGCGTTCCCGTTCTTCCGGGTCACCGAGCTGCACCCGTACGCCGAGCGCACCATCGACGACGTCAGCATCTTCTCGCCGCCGGCGTCGGGTTTCGTGACGGCGCCGGCGGAGTCGCGGATCTGGGGTGGACTGCACGAGGGTGCCCGTGCGGCGCTGCCATGGCACCCGGAGATGACCCTGTTGCCGGGCTACGTGCTCTACGCGCTCGCCCTGGGTGGGCTGTTCTTCTCGGTCTGGCGGCTGCGGCACCGGCTGCTGCTGCTCGCCGGGGTGCTGGTGACGATGGCCTTCGCGATGGGCACCCGTTTCTTCGACGGCACCTTCACCTACGTGCCGCTCTTCGAGCACGTGCCGGGCTGGAGTGCTCTGCGTACCCCTGGTCGGTTGATGTTGTGGACCACGTTGTTGCTGGGCCTGCTCGCGGCGGGAGCGGTCACCGCGCTCACCGACCGGGTTCGTGAGCTGACCGCGCAGCGGATCCCGTCGTGGCCGGGGCCGTGGCTGCGGATGGCCACGCTGCTGCCGCTGCTGCTGGTGACCGTCGAGGGCCTGAACAGCACCCCGCATCCGGTGGTGCCGACCCAGCCGGCCGCGCTGCGTTCGGCCGAGGGACCACTGCTGGTGCTGCCCAGCAGCCAGAACCTGGATCAGCACGTGATGCTCTGGTCGACCAGCGGGTTCCCCGATGTGGTCAACGGCGGCAGCGGCTTCACACCCCGTCAGCTTGACGACGTCCGTCGGGTGAGCCAGTCGTTCCCCAACCAGACAAGCGTCGACTACCTACGCACGCTCGGCGTCCGGACGGTGGTGCTGCTGCGCGACCAGGTGCCCGGCACGCCGTGGGAGATCACCATCGACGCGCCTGTCGAGTCGCTCGGCATCACCCGCCAGGAAGTCGGGGACGCGGTCGTCTATCGCCTGTGAAGCTTTAGGGCGGGTTTTCGGGGGAGCCCACCCGGCTCCGGGCGGTCAGGCTTGATCCCTGCGCCGGGCGGGCTCCCCCGAAAAACCCCGACGTGGTGCAGGCCGCGTTCGGCCTAATTGTCAGGTAGCTGCGGCGGGCTCGGGTCGGGGTTCGCTGCTCGTCTCTCTGCGGCGCCAGCGGTCCAGCCACGGCGCATCCGGTGCGCCGTCGAGGACGCCGCCGTCCGGGTCGTCCGGGTAGGTGGCCCGCACCACGTCCCGCTCGGGGTGCAGGATCTCCTTGATGACGAACACGCAGAGCACGACCACGGTGGTCAGCCGCAACGTCGAGGCCAGCACGAACACCCCCTCCGGAAAGACCGGGCGGGTGGTGGCCGCGCCGAGCAGCTCACCGTAGAAGGCGACGAAGTAGCAGACCTCGGCGATCTGCCAGGCCAGGAAGGCACCCCACTTGGGTCGGGCCAGCACCACCAGCGGCAGGAGCCACAGCACGAACTGCTGCGACCAGACCTTGCTGAAGATGAGGAACGCCGCGACCACCAGGAAGGCGAGCTGACCCAGCCGCGGTCGGCGCGGCGCCCGCAACGCAAGCACGGCCACACCGAGGCAGGCCAACCCGAACAGCGCGTACGAGAGGTTGTTGAGGGTGGGGATGTTGGCGTTCAGCCACTCGAACGGGCCGAGTTGGCCGGGGTCGTTGCCGACCTTGCCGTCCAGGTAGCGCCCGATGTACCAGAGGGTGCCCCAGTCGATCGGCCGGGTGGTGTTCAGCTCGAAGAACCGGTCCCAGTTGTCCGGGTAGGCCCGTGCGGCGGGCAGGTTCACCAGCACCACGGCGGCGACCGCCGTACCGGTGGCGGTGAGCGCGGCGCGGAGCCGGTCGGCCCGCAGCGCGAGAACGAGGATCGGCCCGAGCAGGAACAACGGCCACAGCTTCGCCGCGCCGGCCAGTCCGAGTAGTACGCCGGCGAGCGCGGGTCGTTTTCGGGCCCAGGCCAGCAGGCCGAAGGCGGCCAGCCCGATGGCCAGCAGGTCCCAGTTGACGGTGGCGGTGAGCACCAGCGCCGGGGCGAGTGCGAACAGCGCGGCGTCCCAGGGTCGTCTGCGGCGCAGCGCCAGGAGCACCGCCACCGTGGCCACCGCCAGCGCGCCCAGCACCAGCGCGTTGAGGTTGTAGAACCACTGGCCCTGGTTGATGCTCGGGTCGCCGGCACCGACGGCGTGCACCGGCAGGCCCAGCGCGCCCATGAAGTAGCCGGTCAGCACCGGGTACTCCACCGGGTGGTCACGGTAGGGCACCTTGCCCTCGTTGAGCCCTTCGGCGTAGTACAGGGCGAGGACGTCGGTGTAGCAGAACCGGTTGTACTGGACGTTGTTCTGCCAGGCACCGTCCTGGCAGGGCGACTTCTGCACCCAGTGCAGCGCAAGGGTGAGGCAGGCCAGGGCCAGCACGATCCGGACGGCGGTCCAGAAGCGACGCTCCTGGCCGGCCGGCTGGTCCAGCGCGGTCGCGTGGTCGCCCAGTGGGCCGCCGATGGCGCCGGAGAGGCCGCGGACGAACCCGTCGGATCGGGACGGGTGGTCGGTGGTTCCGGCGTCGTCGATGCCGGGCGTCGACTGGGTGCTCATGGGAAGGCATCCTGCCGTATGACCGGGGTGGTCGTCCCGTCCCGACGCGGAGAGATCTGGGTACGGAAACGCCGCCGCCGGCCGAACAGATCGTCCGGCCGGCGGCGGCGTCGTGCGAAGTTGCGGGTCAGTCCCGGTTTGGTGGCACGCCGGGCAGCAGTCCACCACCGCCGCCGCCACCTGGTCCACCGGGTCCGCCTGGCCCACCGGGACCGCCGGGATTACCGCCCGGGTTGCCACCAGGATTGCCGCCGGGGTTACCACCCGGGTTACCGCCGGGGACCGTGCAGAACGGGTCGGTCAGCGGGTCGCAGCCCGGTTGGCCCGGGAGACCGGGCAGGCCCGGAGTGGGGGGCGGCGGCTCCTTGCCGTTGCCCTTCGTGACGTCACCCTCGCCGGTGACGCTGGGTAGGGGGATCTCCTCCAGGCCCTTGAGGGCGGAGTTCATGTACTTCTCCCAGATGGGGCCGGGGAGCGTCGAACCACCGATGTCCTTGCCGCTGGCGAGCTTGATCTGCGGCTTCTTCGGGTCCCGGCTGCCCACCCACACCGCGGTGGCATTCTGCGGGGTGTAACCGACCGTCCAGGCGTGCGAGTTGTCCTCGTCGTCGTACTCCCAGGTGCCGGTCTTGGCGGCGGCCTGACGGCCGTCTTCCAGGGAGATGTCGTTGGGGCGCGGGATCTGCTTCAGGACACCTGTGACCTCGTCGGTGATCTTCTTGGGGATCCGCTGTTCCGGCTTGATGCGCTCGCTGCCGACGACCTTCCACTTCCCGGTGTCCGTGTCCTGCTGCTCCACCTTGATGACGAAGTGGGCCTTGATGTACTTGCCGTCGTTGGCGAAGGTGGCCATCGCGTTGGCGTGGTCGAACACGGTGATCGGGTACTTACCGAAACCGGTGTAGTTGTCGAACGGGTTCGGCCCCTTCTTCGACAGGTCGAAGGCCTGCGGCGGGTCGACGCCCCACATGGTGGTCACGCCAGCCTTGTGGGCCATGTCGACGACCTTCTCGACGCCGATTTCCTTGGTGACCCAATAGAAGGGCACGTTGTACGACTGGACCGTCGACTCCTCGAGGGTGCAGTACTTGCCGCACTTGAGGTTGGTGCGGCCCGCGTTTCCGATCGCCACCTTGGAGCCCTCGGGCTTGTACGGCGTGGGGTCCCAGTGCGACTTGACCGAGATGCCCGCCTCGATGGCCGCGGCCAGGGTGTACACCTTCATCGACGAGCCCGGCTGGTGGCCACCGGTCAGGTCGCCGTTCTTGTCGACGTTCTTGCCGGCGTAGTCGAAGTCGGCGCCGCTGTCACCGCCGTAGTAGGCGAGCACCCGACCCTTCGACGGGTCGATCGACACCACCGCCGCCATCAGGTTCTTCGGCTGGTCGTTGAGCTCGGAGCCCTTCTTGGACTGCATCGCCGTGTTCTCGGCGGCGGCCTGGAGCTTCGGGTCGATGGTGGTGGTGATCCGGTAGCCGCCGTCCCGCAGCGCGTCCACGCAGCTCGTCTTGCCCTCCGCGCCGCTGTCGGAGCAGAGGCCCATCGCGTCCATCTCTTCGCGGACGTAGTTGATGACGTTGCCCCGCGGGCTGTCGACACCGAACCCGTTCCCGCCCTTCTTCGGCGGCAGCACCTTCGGGTAGGCGGTCGGCGACGCGGGCTCCCCCGGGGCGTCGACCCAGCCTTCCTTCTTCATGCCGGAGATCACGTAGTCCCACCGTGACTTGGCGTCGGGCATGTTGACCGCGGGATCGAAACCCTTGTGGCTGCTGCTCGCCACCGGCTGCTTGATGACCGCCGCGAGCACCGCGCCCTCGCCCACGGACAGGTCCTTCGCCGCCTTGCCGAAGTACGTCTGTGCCGCGGCCTCGATGCCGTAGGCGCCGCGTCCGAAGTAGATGACGTTGAGGTAGTGCTGCATGATCTCCGGCTTGTCGTACTGCTCGCTCAGCTTGGAGGCGAGGATGGCCTCCTTCACCTTGCGGCCGTACGAGTCGTCCTGGAGGTTCTCGAACGCGTTGCGGGCGTACTGCTGGGTGATGGTCGAGGCACCCTGCTTGTCGCCACCGGTGATGTTGTTCCATCCGGCCCGGACGATGCCCTTGTAGTCGACGCCGGAGTGCCGGTAGAAGTTGCGGTCCTCGGCGGCAGCCACCGCGTGCTGCACGTGCACGGGGATCTGGTTGATGGTGACGAAGGTGCGGTTCTCGCTGCCCAGCTTGGCCAACGGCGTCCTGCCGTCCTTGGCGTACACCGTGGTGGACAGCGGCAGCGGCAACTCGTTGGGCATGACCACGTTCGTCGAGTAGTAGGTGAACCCGACCACGCCGACGCCAGCCAGCATGATGAAGATCGCGACGCCGGCGATCAGCAGGTTCATCCGCTTGCGCTTCTTCGAGCGCGCCGCGCCCGCGCCGCCCGCACCACGACCGCCCCGACCCGGGCCGTTGGGTCCACCGGGACCGTTGGGCCCACCCGGCCCACCTGATCCACCGGAGACCGGAGAGACGCTCGCCCGGGCGACCGCGGCCCGGCCACCCACCGACGCGGAGCCGACGCTGGCTCGACCCGCCGAGGCGGTACCGACCGAGGCGGCACCGACCACCGCCCGACCCGCCGGCGCTCCGGGTGCCGGGGACACCGGCACCGAGGCCCGTCCGGCGCCGGCACGTCCGGCAGCCGCGCCAGGTCCGGGCGACACCGGCACCGAGGCGCGTCCCGGTGCCGGCGACACCGGCACGGAGGCACGTCCTGATCGGCCCGGGGTCGCCGAGCCCACCGAGGCGGATCCGGCTGCCGCGCCACCCCGCGGCGGCACCGACGCCGATCCGCCCACCGTGGCCCGCCCGCCGGCGGCCGGCGGCGTCACCGAGGCGCGAGCCGGTGCTGCCGCTCCGCCCCCCGAAGCCGACCAGCCACTTCCGCCGGAGTCACCGCCGGGCCGGCGGCGCGCGTCGTCCGCGCCCGGCCCGGGGTCGCCCGCCGGGGCCGGGTACTGGGCCCGGCCGCGCGCAGAACTGGGATCGCCGTACGAGTTCATTCCTCACACCCTGCCGGTCGCGGTGGGGCGCGACTGCGCCGCCACCGGGTTGCCGTGAGTTGCTTCACCCGCGACGACGGCACAGGGGTGCCGCCTCGCCGAGGTCAATGCTGTATCAATCGGGCCAATCGGACCAACGAGCGGTCGGCCGTCCCGGGTTTCGTCGATGGCCCCGAGGCCGGTCCAACCTGCTGCGATCACCGTTGCGCCTCTCGCCTCCGCCGACCCGCACCTTCGGCGGCCGCGACACTCTGCTCGCCGGCACCGTCGCTGTCGCCGGTCAGACCATCCCGGCCGAGCAGGTACTGCTCGACGAGATGGTTCCAGTCGCAGCCGAGGCACACCTCCACCACGAAGACCTGAAACTCACGCAGTGTCATCGCCAGCACGGGCAACTCGGTGAGCGTCCGTGCCTGCCCGGCGGACTGCTTGAGCTCGTCGCCATAAATGTAGTGGACGAGGGTCAGGTTTTCACTGCGGCAGATCGGGCAGCGCCGGTCCGTCGGCTCTCCGTGGAACCGGGCGGCGTTCTTCAGGTACGGCGACGCGTCGCACACGTCGTACGTGCCGACCCGGCCGGCCAGGAGCTCACGCAGCACTGCTCGCTTCTGAAGCGAGTAGTCGACGACCTGGCGCTGCGTACGCATGCGAAGAAGGGTACGCGGTCCGGCCCAAGCAGGCGACCATGCTCACGATCCGTGACGACAGGGTCTCAGATTGGGGGGTTTGCCCTGGCCGGCGCAACCCGCTAACGTGCGATGTATCGGTCCGATACATCGCGGCGGTCACCGCTCCACGCCGGAGGGGAAAGAGAGGGTGGCACGTGCTCGAGTTCGCCATCCTCGGCCTCCTGCAGGAGTCTCCGATGCACGGCTATGAGCTGCGCAAGGAGCTGACCGCCAAACTCGGCGCGATCCGGGCGGCGATCAGCTACGGCTCGCTCTACCCGACCCTACGCAGGCTCCAGGCGGCGGGTTGGATCACCGAAGCTGCTGAGACACCCGCCACTGCCGAGGAGGTTCCCGCGCTGACCAGCCGACGAGGTCGGGTGGTCTACAAAATCACCGCGGACGGCAAGGAACGCTTCGCCCAGCTGATCGCACAGGCCGGACCCGAGACGTACGACGACACGGGCTTTGGGGTGCACTTCGCGTTCTTCGCCCGGACCGACCAGGCGACCCGACTGCGCATTCTGGAGGGTCGCCGCCGCAAGATCGAGGAGCGTCGCGAAGGGCTTCGTGACGTGCTGGGCCGGGCAGCCGAGCGCCTCGACGCTTACACCTTGGAATTACAGCGCCACGGCCTTGACGCCTGTGAGCGCGAGGTCCGCTGGCTGGAGGAGCTCATCGCCAACGAGCGCTCCGGCCGAGCCCCGACGGTCCCGCACACCGGGACGGCCGGTGGCCGACGAGAAGACAACAGCCCGCCTCCGCCTGGAGAGACCAGGAATGAGCGGCCGTGACAGAAAAGAAGGAGGCAGACGCTATGGGCTCCGTCCGCGTCGCCATCGTCGGTGTGGGTAACTGCGCCTCGTCCCTGGTTCAGGGCGTCGAGTACTACCGGAACGCCAACCCGAACGACCGCGTCCCGGGTCTCATGCACGTCGCCTTCGGCGACTACCACGTCAACGCCGTCGAGTTCGTCGCGGCATTCGACGTGGACGCCAAGAAGGTGGGCATGGACCTCGCGGAGGCGATCGTCGCCAGCGAGAACAACACCATCAAGCTCTGCGACGTGCCGCCGACCGGCATCACCGTCCAGCGCGGTCCGACCTTCGACGGTCTGGGCCAGTACTACCGCGAGATCGTCGAGGAGTCCGACGCCACCCCCGTCGACGTGGCGCAGGCGCTGCGCGACGCGCAGGTCGACGTCGTCGTCTGCTACCTCCCGGTCGGCTCCGAGCAGGCCGCCAAGTTCTACGCCCAGGCCGCGATCGACGCCGGCTGCGCGTTCGTCAACGCCCTGCCGGTCTTCATCGCCTCCGACCCGGAGTGGGCCCAGAAGTTCACCGACGCGGGCCTGCCGATCGTCGGTGACGACATCAAGAGCCAGGTCGGTGCCACCATCGTGCACCGCGCGCTGGCGAAGCTCTTCGAGGACCGCGGTGTCGAGCTGCTGCGCACGTACCAGCTCAACTTCGGCGGCAACATGGACTTCATGAACATGCTGGAGCGCAAGCGGCTGGTCTCGAAGAAGATCTCGAAGACCCAGTCGGTCACCTCGCAGATCCCGCACGAGATGAGCAAGAGCGACGTGCACATCGGCCCGTCGGACCACGTGCCGTGGCTGGACGACCGCAAGTGGGCGTACATCCGCCTGGAGGGCCGCTCGTTCGGTGACACGCCGCTGAACGCCGAGCTCAAGCTCGAGGTGTGGGACTCTCCGAACTCGGCCGGCGTCATCATCGACGCGGTCCGGGCCGCGAAGATCGCGCTGGACCGGAAGATCGGCGGCCCGATCCTGTCGGCCTCGTCGTACTTCATGAAGTCCCCGCCCGTGCAGTACGCCGACCACGACGCCCACCAGGCCGTCGAGGAGTTCATCGCCGGCGAGGTCGAGCGCTGACCCGCTGAGCGGCAAGTACGGCCGAGGGCCGGGTCCGTCGGGACCCGGCCCTCGCCGCGTTCGATGCCTCGCCGTCCGGTACGGCGGTCGAGCTACGCCCCGCTCGGCCTGTTCTTCATGGCCCGGGCCATCCGCTTCGCCTTGCGATCGGCCAGCGACTCGGCGCTGCGCCCCGTCGCGTTGACGGAGTACGGCAGGAAGTCCGTCTCGACCCAGCCGTAGCCGACCACGAACGCCGTGACGTCGAGGACGACGTGTGTGGTCTGGAGCGCGTAGATGGAGATGGCGTCGGCGTCGTACCCGATGCCCGACATGAACGCGTTCGAGTAGACCCCGTTGGCCTCGTGGTTGAGCGACGCGAAGCTCGGCGGACGCGGGGTGCCGTACGGGAAGATCTGCAGGAAGCCCGGGCCGGCCGCGGACGTCGCGGTGACGATGCCGAAGAGCGCGTCACCGGCATGCACGAAGTCATCCAGCGCGACGTGAATCGTCTGACCGCCCCGCAGGCGGCCGGCCGAATCCAGGGTGGTCGCCGAGGCATTCGTGATCCGGCCGCGCCGACCCGCCTCACGGGTGTCGATGACCCGCTGCGGCACGACCGGCACGATCTGGTTCGAGTTGCCGGTGGTGAACACGTAGTCCGGGATGGAGATGTCGCCGTCCCGGAAGGAAATCACCTGGAAGTTGCCGCGCCGGTCCACGCCCATGGAGCCGACCGGCGCTTGTTCACTCAGAAAGTCACCGCTGGGGGTCAGCACGAGCGGCGGGCCGGCGAACTCGAATTCGCCGCTCGCCGCGAGGTTCGTGTTCTCCAACCGCAGGGTCGGTCCGACCGCCGGGTTGACCAGCGCGGTGGTGCCACCGCCGTTGACGACGTTGTTGGCAGCCTGGATCACCGGCTGACCCGGGTCGGCCTGAGCCTGGCCGGCGACTGCCGCACCGACCACCGTGGTGCCGGCGACGCCGGCGGCCACGGTGCCCGCGCGGCGCAGCAACTGCCGCCGGCCGACGGTCTTGTCCTGGTTTTCGGTCATGGGTACCCCCGCGAAAGTGGAAATGACGCCCGATCATGACCGTTCCAGTGACGTACCGACATCGACCGGTCGGCCGATAGTCAGGATCTGGCCCGCGACACCGTGGGCCGGTCGGCCGATCAGGACCAGGCGTGACGCAGGGCGACCACGGCCTCCAGCTCCAACAACTTGACCTTGCGCGGCAGCCCTCCACCGAAGCCGACCAGCTTGCCGCCCGCGCCGACGATCCGATGACAGGGCACGATCACCGGCACCGGGTTGCGGTTGCAGGCCACGCCCACCGCCCGGGCCGCCCCGGCATCGCCGACCCGCCGCGCCACCTCGCCGTAGGTAAGCGTCTCGCCGTACGGGATGCGCGTCATCTCCCGCCACACGGCCCGCTCGAAGGTCGAGCCGCGCGGCGTCGACACCGGAACGGTGAACGCGGTCAGCTCGCCGGCGAAATAGGCCCGCAGCTCGGCGACGACCTGCCGGGACAGCAGGTCGTCCGGCTCCTCGGTGGCTGCCTCGACCCGACCGAAATGGGTGCCGCAGACGCTCGTGTCGTCGGTGGCGACGGAGAACTCGCCGATCGGCGAGTCGAGCACGGTCCAACGCATCGCACCATTCTCCCCGACCCGGACGACACCGGGCGGACCCGTCGCCCGGCGGCGGGACGCGTTGCGTGACGTCGATACCGTGCAGGTCGTGGCAACGGGGACGCTCATCTTTCTGATCATCGGTGGGGCGGGCATCGGGGTGCTCGCGCTCGCGCTGCTCGGCACCGAACTGTTCCAGTTCGGGCACGCCGACGTGGACGGTCCGATCTCGGTTGAAACGGTTGCCGGCTTCGCCGGGGCGTTCGGGTTCGGCGGGGCCATCGTCAACGAACTGCTCGGTGCGCGTACCCCCGGCATGGTGGTCGGTGCGGCAGCCGGCGGCGTGCTCGCGGCCGTGCCCACCGCGTGGTTGGCGTCCCGACTGAGCCGGGCGGCGCGGAACATGCGCACCGACCCCACCCCCACCCGCGACGACCTGGTCGGCGCGCTCGGCCTGGTCGTGACCCCGGTGCCGGCGCAGGGCTACGGCGAGGTCCGGGTACGCCTCGCCGGCCAGCCGGTGAAGCTCAGCGCCCGCGCGGACCAGCCGATACCGATCGGCGCCCAGGTCTTCGTCGTGCAGGCGCTCAGCGAGACCAGCGTGCACGTCGAGACCTACTGATCTCCTCCTCGTAGACGGGACTCCTCATATGGCCCTGCTCATCGCCATCGGCGGCGCGGTTCTCCTCGCGCTCATCCTGGTGCTCTTCGTGCTCTCCCGGATCAAGGTGGCCGGGCCGAACGAGGCGTTCATCGTCACCGGCCGCAAGGGCCGCACCACGCAGACCGCCGACGGCGGCCGGTCGACCGACAACTCCGGGCAGAAGGTCGTGCTGGGCGCCTCGGTCTTCGTGCTGCCGGTGGTGCAGAAGCTTCAGTCCCTCGACCTGTCCAGCCGCCGGATCGACGTCGGCATCCGGGGCGCGGTCAGCAAGCAGGGCATCCGCGCCGATCTGCACGGGGTGGCGATCGTCAAGGTCGGCGGGACCGAGGACGCGATCCGGGCCGCCGCCCAGCGGTTCCTGCACCAACAGGACGAGATCGACAACTTCACCCGGGAGGTGCTGGCCGGCGCGCTGCGTTCGATCGTCGGCCGGCTCACCGTCGAGGAGGTCATCCGGGACCGGGCGGCGTTCGCCAGCGCGGTCGCCGAGGAGGCCGAGCACTCGATGACCAACCAGGGTCTCGTGCTGGACACGTTCCAGCTCCAGGACATCCTCGCCGAGGGCTCCTACCTGCAGGACCTGGGCCGGCCGGAGGCCGCCCGGGTGCTCAAGGACGCGGCCATCGCCGAGGCGCGCGCCCGCCAGCAGGCGGAGCAGGAACGCCTGCTCGCCGAGGAGGCCATCGCGGAGGCCAACCGGAACCTGTCCCTGAAGCAGGCCGGCATCCAGGCCGAGATCGACGCGGCGAAGGCGAAGTCCGCCGCCGCCGGGCCGCTCGCCCAGGCGGAACGGGATCAGGCGATCCTCTCCGAGCAGCAGAAGGTCGCCGAGCGCAACGCCGAACTCAAGCAGCGCCAACTGGACACCGAGGTGCGCAAGCCCGCCGATGCGGCCCGGTACAAGGTGGAGCAGGAGGCCGAGGCGTCCCGCGCGGCGGCGGTGCTGCACGCCGACGCGCAGCGGCAGTCGGTCATCGCGGCCGCGCAGGCTTCCGCCGAACAGGCGCGGCTCACCGGTGAGGGCGAGCGGGCCCGGCGTGCCGCGCTCGCCGAGGCGAACGCGATCGAGGGCGCCAAGGAGGGTGAGGCCGAGCAGCGCCGCCGTTCCGCGATCGCCGAGGCGGTGGAGCGGGAGGGTCAGGCCGAGGCAGCGGCCATCCTGGCCAGGGGTGAGGCCGAGGCGGACGCGATGGCGCGCAAGGCCGAGGCGTTCGCCGCGTACGGGGAGGCGGCGGTGTTGGACCTGCTGGTCAAGGTGCTGCCGCAGGTGGTGGAGGCGGCCAGCGCGCCGATCGGGGCGATCGACAAGATGACTGTCATCTCGACCGACGGCGCGTCGTCGCTGACGAAGTCGGTGGCCGGCAACGTGGCCCAGGGGCTCCAGCTCGGCAGTGACCTGACCGGGATCGACCTGGCCGGCCTGCTGGCTCGGCTCGGCTCGGCGTCGACCCCGGCCGGCAACGGCGCGTCCGCCGGCAAGGGCACCGTCTCCGTCGACGGGACGGCAGTCGAGACCCGCTGACGACGAACGCCGACGGCGCCGCTCCCGGTCCGGGAGGGGCGCCGTCGGCGTACGCCGTGGTGATCCACTCGGTCTCCTGGAAGTCGGGCCATCCGGAGTGCCGGGATACCGCGACTTCACTGAAACCGAGTCGATCATGGCGCGGGTCGCGACGCGACCCGGCGGGGTTAGGTGATCAGGCCCTCGGCGCGGGCCCACCGCAGCAGCTCCGCCTCGGCGGCGTCGCGGTCCAGCGGGCCGTGCTCGAGGCGCTGCTCCTTGAGGTGCTTCCACGCCCGCCCGACGACCGGCCCCGGCGGTACGCCGAGCAACTCCATGATCGCGTTGCCGTCCAGGTCGGGGCGGACCCGGGCCAGGTCCTCCTCGGCCTCGATCCGGGCGATCCGCTCCTCCAGCGCGTCGTAGTCCGCCGCGAGCTGGGCGGCCTTGCGCCGGTTACGGGTCGTGCAGTCCGAGCGGGTCAACTTGTGCAACCGGGGCAGCAGGTCACCGGCATCGGCGACGTAGCGACGCACCGCCGAGTCGGTCCACTCGCCCCGCCCGTACCCGTAGAAGCGCAGGTGCAGCGCGACGAGGGCGGTCACCTTCGCGGTGACGTCCTTCGGGTATCGCATCGCCTTCATCCGGGCCTTGGTCAGCCGGGCGCCAACCACCTCGTGGTGGTGGAAGCTGACCCGACCGTCGGACCCGACCGCCTTCGTCGCCGGCTTGCCCGCGTCGTGCAGGAGGGCGGCCATCCGCAGGATGAAGTCGCAGCCCTCCTCCTCGTAGGAGACGGCGTTCTCGACGACCGTCAGGGTGTGCTCGTAGACGTCCTTGTGCTGCGCGTGCTCGTCGATCTCCAGCTTCAGGCCGGTCAGCTCCGGCAGGAACCGCTCGGCGAGGCCGGTGTCGACAAGCAGCCGCAGACCGGTGATCGGGTCGGTGCCGCAGAGCAGCTTGGTGAACTCGTCCCGGATCCGTTCGGCGGTGATCCGGTCCAGGTCGGCGGCCATCTCACTCATCGCCAGGTGCACGTCCGGGTGCACGGCGAAGCGCAACTGGGCGGCGAACCGGGCGGCCCGCAGCATCCGCAACGGGTCGTCGCCGAACGACTCACCCGGGGTGCTCGGAGTCCGGATCACCTTGGCCGAGATGTCCTCCAGGCCACCGTGCGGGTCGGTGAACCGGTGCTCCGGCAGGCTGACCGCCATCGCGTTGATCGTGAAGTCGCGCCGCTTGAGGTCCTCGTCGAGGCTGGTGCCGTACACCACCACCGGATTGCGACTGACCTGGTCGTACGACTCGGCCCGGAAGGTGGTGACCTCCAGCCGGAGGCCGTCGCGCTGCGCGCCGATGGTGCCGAACTCGCGACCGGTCTCCCAGATCGACTCGGCCCAGCCCTTGAGGATCCGCAGCGTCTCGTCGGGGTGCGCGTCGGTGCAGAAGTCGAGGTCGTCACCGAGTCGGCCGAGCAGGGCGTCCCGCACCGAACCGCCCACCAGGTGCAGCTCGTGACCGGCGCGGACGAACCGGCGGCCCAACTCGTCGGCGACCGGAGAGACCCGGAGCAGTTCGGCGACGGCGTTGCGCTGCGCGGCGGTGAGTTCGCGGCGGTCGGCGGCGTGGGGAGCGGAGGCGTCGGACATGGGATCGCCAGCTTATCGGGCCGGGGTGTGATCCGATCCGCCGGGCGCGGGGTAACGGGTGGGGGTTGACTATGGTCTGTGGCGTGCGGGTCGGTGTCCGGCTCGACGTACCCCTGGGAGGCTGGAGATGAGCGGCGGGCTCTACCGCAGCGCCAACGCCACGCCGGACGGTAACGTGCCGCCGGCTGACGGGGCGATCTTCATCTCCGCGGAGCCGCTGAACCAGCCTGGGGTGGAGGCCACGGCGCCCCCGCCCGAGGTCGTCGGCGAAACCAGCGCCGCCGCGAACAGCGCGGTCATGGCGATCGGCAGTCTGGTGAGCCGGGGCACCGGTTTCATCCGGAACCTGATGATCGGTGCCGCCCTCGGCAACCTGATCGGCAACGCCTACACGACAGCCATCTTCCTCCCCAACCAGGTGTACGAGTTCCTGCTCGGCGGGGTGCTGACCAGCGTGCTGATCCCGGTGCTGGTCCGTCGACGCAAGAGCGACGCCGACCGGGGCGAGGCGTACGCCCAACGGTTGCTCACCCTCGCGGTGCTGGCGCTGGCCGCGGCAGCCCTGATCGCCGTGGTGTCGGCGCCGGTGCTGACCGCCATCTACGCCAGCGGCAAGGACGAGGCCTACACCAAGCTGATCACGCACCTGTCGTGGCTGATCCTGCCGATGCTGTTCTTCACCGGCGTCAGCGCGTTGATCGCCGCGGTCCTGAACACCCGGGGGCACTTCGCCGCGCCGATGTGGGCGCCGATCCTCAACAACCTCGTGGTGATCGGCGTCTTCGGTCTCTACATCCTGGTCTACGGGGCGAAGGGACTACAGCCGTCGGAGATGGGCCTCGGCCGGATTCTGCTGGTGGGTGGCGGCACCCTGCTCGGCGTGGCGGTGCAGACCGCCGGCCTGCTGCCGGCACTGCGCAAGGTCGGCTTCCGCTGGAAGTGGCGGTTCGACTTCCGCGAGCTGGGGCTGCGCGAGCTGGCCAAGCTCGGCGCCTGGATGTTCTGCTACGTGGCCGTCAACCAGCTCGGTCTCTTCGTGGTGGTCAACCTCCTCACCCGCGCCGCGGGCACGGACCAGGCCGGCATCCTGATCTACAACAACGTCTTCCTGTTGCTGATGATGGCGCACGGCATCATCGCCGTCTCGATCATCACCGCGCTGATGCCCCGGATGGCCGCCGCGGCAGCGGACGGACGGTTCCACGACGTCACCGCCGACCTCTCGCGGGGTGTCCGGATGGTGACAGCGGTGCTCGCGCCGATCGCGGTCTGCTACGCCGTGCTGTCCACCCCGATCTCGGTCGTGGTCTTCCGGTACGGCGCGTTCACCGCCGAAAACGCGACGGCGACGTCCACCGTTCTGCTGGCCGCCGCGCTCGCCCTGGTGCCGTTCGCGATCAGTCAGCTCTTCACCTTCGCCTTCTACGCGCTGCCGGACACCCGCACCCCAGCCCTGATCAACATCCCGGTGGTGGCGCTGCGAGTGGGCGTACAGATCGTGCTGTTCGCCGCGTTCGCCGCGCACTTCGCGGCCGCCGGCATGATGATCGGCAACGCGGTCTCGTACGTGGCGGCGGCGGTCGCCTCCGCCTGGTTGCTGCGGCCCCGGGTCGGCCGGATCGGGCTGGGCGCCATCATGCGCACCCTCGGCCGGGTCGTGGTCGCCGCCCTCGGCGCGGCACTTGTCGGATGGTTGGTGATCAGCCTGCTGCCCGGCGGCGACCGGCCAAGTTGGATCGAGGCGGCGATCCAACTCGTCATCGGCGGCGCGGTGGTCGGCGGCAGCTACCTGGGCCTGGCCATGCTGCTGCGGATCGGCGAGATCACCGAGGTGGTCGGCATGGTCCGCCGCCGCCTTGGTCGCTGACCGACAGTGATCGATTACAAAAGTTTGCGAACACACGGAATGTGACCACGGATCACCAGGCTGGGGACACAGCTGTGGATAACTCCGCGATTCGCCGGTCAACCACCGCATCAGCCTGTGGATAACCAACCGTACGGCTGAGGGTGGCCAGCCAATCGGCGGGAACAGGCACGGTGGCGGGAGCGCCACACCAGTCCAGCCCCGGCGTCGGTTACTTGCGGTGAAGCCGTAGATTAGCTAGTACATGTGCCAGCAACGTGGCTGACAACGGTCGTAACCGGACGAGTTCTTCGACTGCCGGAAGCCCGTCGGGTACGGCGGGAAGATGACATGTCGGGGAGACGGGCAACCCGGGTAAGGTCGCTCTCGACGGGTACGGCAGGGGCCGACGCTGCGCGTCGACACCGGTCGGCCGGTTCCTTCAACGGCAGAGCGGGAAGCCACATGCCCAGCAGTGCGGGTCCATCGATCGACACGATCACCGAGGGAGGACGGGTGACCCAGGTCGGCGAGGGTCAGGAGGCGGACGAAAGCGCTCCTCCGGTCATGACCTTCGGTGCTCCCACGGCCGGTGAAGTCCTCGCCGAGCGATACGAGCTGGTTGAGCACATCAACAACGACAGCGCGGGTCGGCTGGTCTGGCGCGGGGTCGACGTCATCCTGCGCCGTCCCGTCGCGGTGGTGCTGCGCTACCCGGGTGGCGACTCCGCCACCGAGATGCTCCAGGCCGCCGTCGCGGCGAGCCGGGTCATCCACCCCAACCTGGTCGGCGTCTACGACGCGATCGACGAGGCCGAGCGGGCGTACGTGGTGCGCGAGTGGGTCGACGGGCAGTCCCTGCGCGACCTGGCGGCCGACGGCCCCCTGGACCCGGCCCGCGCCACCGCGATCGGCAACGCCGTCGCGAGCGCCCTCGCCGCCGTGCACGCCACCGGCATGGTCCACGGCAACGTCCACCCCGGCACCGTCATGATCAGCGACGAGGGCCGCGTGGTCCTGGCCGACGCACGCACCGATGGCGCAGACAGCCAGGAGAACGACATCCGGGCGGTCGGCGGCATCCTCTACTTCGCCCTCACCGGCTCGTGGCCGCACGCCGAGGCACCGCTGCACGGCGCCACCGCCGGTCACGGCCGGGCCGCCATTCCGGACGCCGTTCGGGACGCCGGTGGTGGCATCGCGGCACCACGTCAGGTCCGGGCGGGCGTGCCCGCGTACCTGGACGACCTGACCATGGATCTGCTCGACGCCGAGATCGCGCCGCCGTCCTCCGATGTGCTCGCCGCCGAGTTGGCCCGACTGGACGTGCCGGCCGAGGAGGAGCACTACCTCGACAACAGCGGCCCGCTGCGGTTCGCCGGCGAGACCGGAGAAGAGCCGTCGCCGTTGGCCGCGGCCGGCGGTCGTAAGGTCGCCATCGGCATCGCCGGCCTGCTGGCGGTGGCCCTGGTCGGTCTGCTGATCGGGATCAGCACGCTCGGCGACAAGGAGCCGCAGGCGGGCCAGAGCCCCGTTCCGTCGGCGAGCGCCCCGGCCAGCGGTCCCACTCCGGCCGCCGTCGCGGTCCGCAAGCTCCCTGTGAAGGATGTTCGGATCATCGACCCGGACAGCCAGGTGCGCGACGAGCTGGACGGCGCCAAACAGGTGACCGACGGCGACCCGGACAAGGTTTGGGGCACCGACACGTACACGACCGCCAAGTTCGGCAACAAGAAGCAGGGCATGGGGGTCTGGCTGGACCTCGGCGCGCCGCACACGGTCAAGTCGGTGCAGGCCGTCCTCTCGGCCCGCGGCGCGTCCGCCCAGCTCCTCACCGGCACCATCAACCCGCCGTCGACCTCCGACGGCGACAAGCAACTGATCACCAACTACAAGACCGAGAAGACCACCATCGGGCAGCCCTTCCAGGACCACGACGGCACCACGATGGCGTTCGACGGCTTCGACGCCGATGCGAAATACCAGTACCTGCTGTTCTGGATCACCGAGTTGCCGGCCAGTGAGCGGGGCTTCCAGGTCGACGTCCAGGAGATCACGGTCCAGGGGTCGTGATCCTGGCAGCTCCGTCGTGGCACCGCATCCGCAGGACGTGGTGATGGACGGGCGCGCCGACGCTTCGGATCTGGAGCTGCTGCGCGCCCACGTCGACGGCGACCGGCAGGCCTTCGCCGAGCTGTTCCACAGGCACCGCGACCGGCTCTGGGCGGTCGCCCTCCGTACGCTCGGCGATCGTGAAGAGGCCGCCGACGCACTCCAGGACGCGCTGCTCAACGCGCACCGGGCCGCCGCCCGCTTCCGTGGTGACTCCGCCGTCACCACCTGGTTGCACCGGATCGTGGTGAACGCCTGCCTGGATCGGATCCGTCGCAGGCAGGCGCACCCGACCGTGCCGCTGCCGGACGGCAACCGTGCGGGGGACGGCTCGGGCACCGGCGGGATCGAGCCGGTCGCGCCCGCACCGGACCACGACACCGCGCTCGTGGTCCGCGAGGCGCTTGCCGCGCTGCCCCTCGAGCAACGTGCCGCGCTGGTGCTGGTGGACGTGCAGGGCTACCCGGTCGCCGAGGTCGCCCGCATCCTCGGTGTCGCCGAGGGGACGGTGAAGAGCAGGTGCGCCCGGGGGCGGGCGCGGCTGGCCGTGCTGCTCGGGCATCTTCGGCCCGCCGGCACCTCGCCGCCGTCGGCCCGCCCGGACCCACCCGGCCCGACCGGGGAGGTGCCGGGCGTCACGCCGGGGAACCCGGGCCTGGCCGAGGGCGTCGGATCGGGGTCGGGCCGATTCCGGCGGGACGCCAACCAGGAGGACACGTGACGACCGAGGGGTTCCGGGAGGTCGACGACGACCTCCTCGCTGACTACCTCGGCGGGGCGTTGGACGGCACCCCGCAGCAGGAGGAAGTCGCCCGGCTGGTGTCCACGGACCCGGCCTGGGCCGAGGCGTACGCCCTGCTGGCACCCGCGCTCGCGGAGGTCCGCGCGGACCTGGACCGCTGGGCCGAGCCGTCGCCGCGGATGCCGCAGGCGATCTTCGACCGTCTCGCCACCGCGCTTGTCGACGCGGGGCCGCTGGTGGAAGACACCACGACCGACGAGGCTGCCGACGTCGACCGCCCTACGACATCGCCTGTCGTACCCGTGCAGGGCGGGTCCGGTCGATGGGCAGCCATCCCCGCACCGGTCCGTTCTGGTCGCCGGGCATCCACCGGCCCAGGTCGCCGGACCGGTTGGCTCCGCCGTGGCGCGCCGGTGGCCGCCGCCGCGATCGCCGTCGTCGCGCTCGCGCTGGGCCTCAACCAGCTGTCGATGCGCGCGGGCGACGACTCCGGCACCAGCGCTCTGGAAGAACCGGTCCGCGCGCCCGCGGACGCCGCGGCGGCCCGCACCATCGGCCCGACACTGCGCAGCGGTACGGACTACACCCCGCAGACCCTCGCCAACGCGCCGAACGCCGACCGGCAGACCACACCCGGCCGGACGAGCGGTGCCGCCCCCGGCTCGCAGCCGGGCGTGGCCACCGAGCAGGAGCGACGCTCGTCGCCCGACGGGCTGGACCAGTTGGCCCGGCTGACCACCGAGGCGGCACTGAGCACCTGCCTGGCCGAGGTGGCGGCGGAGCACAGATCCGCTCCGCTGGCGGTCGAAGTGATCGACTACGCGCGTTTCCAGGGCGAGCAGACGCTGATCATCCGTTTCACCGACGCGACCGGGGCCCGCTGGGCCTGGGTGAGCGGCCCGGAGTGCGGAGTGCCGGGGTCCGGCGCGGACAGCCGGTATTCGGCGCGGGTAGGGTGAATCCACGGTCATCGGCACGATGACCACCCACGTGACCTGACCCACCAGATGCCCGTCTCGGGAATCCCCGCTTCGTACGATGACGTTCTGGAAGTCAGCTGTCGACCCCACCCAGGCGTCGGCAACTCGGATCAGCACCGGTGCGCTCACCGACGCTGAACACACACACTCGGGAGACGGCAGTGGACGAGGTCCGCAACCTGATCATCATCGGCTCCGGGCCGGCCGGCTACACCGCGGCGGTCTACGCCGCACGCGCCAACCTGAAGCCCCTGATCATCGAGGGCGTGCAGTCCGGTGGTGCCCTGATGACCACCACCGAGGTGGAAAACTTCCCCGGCTTCGCCGACGGCATCCTCGGCCCCGAGCTGATGGACAACATGCGCAAGCAGGCCGAGCGGTTCGGTGCCGAGTTCCTCACCGACGACGTGACCCGGGTCGAGCTGGTGGACACCGGCGACGCCGGTTCCGGCGCGGTGAGCACCGTGTGGGTCGGCGAGACCGCCTACCGGGCCCGATCCATCATCCTCTCCACCGGTTCGGCCTGGCGTCCGCTGGGCGTGCCCGGTGAGCAGGAGTTCCTCGGCCACGGCGTCTCCTCCTGCGCCACCTGCGACGGTTTCTTCTTCCGCAACCAGCACATCGTGGTCGTCGGCGGCGGCGACTCGGCGATGGAGGAGGCCAGCTTCCTCACCCGCTTCGCCGAGTCGGTCACCATCATCCACCGCCGCGACTCGTTCCGGGCCAGCAAGATCATGGCCGAGCGGGCGTTGAGCAACGAGAAGATCAAGGTCGAGTGGAACAGCGCCGTCGAGGAGATCCTGGGCGACGACGGCAAGGTCACCGGCGTACGGGTCCGCAACGTGCACACCGGTGACACCAAGGTGTTGGACGTGACAGGTGTGTTCGTGGCCATCGGTCACGACCCCCGCAGCGAGCTCTTCCGTGGTCAGGTCGACATGGACGACGAGGGCTACGTGAAGGTCCAAGCCCCCGGCACCCGCACCAACGTGCCCGGCGTCTTCGCCGCCGGTGACCTGGTCGACCACACCTACCGTCAGGCGATCACCGCGGCCGGCACCGGCTGTGCCGCCGCGCTCGACGCCGAACGGTTCATCGCGACGCTCAGCTGAACCAAGTAACACATCCCGGAGGAGGGGCACAGTGGGAAATACCAAGGCGGTCACCGACAAGAGCTTCGTCGCTGACGTACTGCAGGCCGACAAGCCGGTTCTGGTGGACTTCTGGGCCGAGTGGTGCGGCCCCTGCCGCAAGGTGTCGCCACTGCTCGAGGAGATCGCCGGCGAGATGGGCGACCGGGTCAGCATCGTCAAGCTCAACATCGACGAGAACCCGGAAACCGCACGCGCCTACCGGGTCATGTCGGTGCCGACGCTCACCGTGTTCAAGAACGGCCAGCCGGTGCAGTCGATCGCTGGTGCCAAGCCGAAGGGCGAGCTGGTCCGGCTCATCGAGTCGGCTCTCTGACCAGCAGAAACATTCACCGAACCCCGTACCCGCTTGTCGGGTGCGGGGTTCGGTGTCTTTCCGGCCGACGTTTTTCCCGGCCGTGCCACCTCGCCACCCCGGAACGCATAGCCTCAACCCTGGGCCGCCCGGCCAGCCAGTGTCGTGCAGAGGGGGTCGTGCCGTGCGTCCGATCCGATCCGGTGACCGGGGACCCGCGGTCACGGAGATCCGCAGCATCCTGACCGGCCTCGACCTGCTCACCGCCGCCGGACCGGCCGCCGACGAATTCGACCTCGACACCGAGCGGGCGGTCCGCGCGTTCCAGCAGTCCCGGGGCCTCAGCGTGGACGGCCGGGTCGGGGCGGAGACCTGGCGCGCCCTGGACGCCGCCCGCTGGCGGCTCGGCGCCCGCACCCTCTACCACGCGGTCCCCGACCCGCTCACCGGCGAGGACGTCCGGTCACTGCAGGAGCGGCTGCTGGAGATGGGGTACGACGTGGGCCGGGCCGACGCCATCTACGGCATCCGGACGTCCCGGGCGGTCGCCCAGTTCCAGCGTGAGGTCGGCCTCACCCCCGACGGATCCTGTGGCCCGCACACCATGAACGCGTTGCGCCGGATCGGCCGCAAGGTGGTCGGTGGCCGACCGCAGTGGCTGCGCGAGTCCGACGCGATCCGGCAGTCCGGGCCGGCGTTGGTCGGCAAAACGGTGGTCGTCGACCCCGGGCACGGCGGCACCGACCCCGGGATGGTGGTGCCCGACGGGTCGCTGCGCTGGACGGAGGCGGACCTGATGCACGACCTGGCCAGCCGGCTGGAGGGACGACTCGCCGCGACCGGGGTACGGGTGCAACTCACCCGCGGCCCGTCGCCCGACAGGTGCCTGCCGGACACCGACCGGGCGCTGCTGGCCAACTCGCTGGGTGCCGACGTGTTCATCTCGCTGCACCTGGACGGCCACGCCAACCCCGACGCGGAGGGTGTCGCCACCTACCACTACGGCACCGACAACGGCGTGACGTCGGCGACCGGTGAACGCCTGGCCGGACTGGTGCAGCGGGAGATCGTGGCCCGCACGGGGCTCCGGGACTGCCGTACCCACGCCAAGACCTGGGACCTGCTGCGGCTGACACGGATGCCGGCCGTCCGGGTCGAGGTCGGCTACCTCACCTCGCCCACGGACCGCGCCCAACTGGTCGACCCTCGTTTCCGCGACCGGGTGGTGGAGGCGATCGTGGCGGCCGTGCAGCGGATGTACTACCCGATCGAGCGGGACGTGCCCACCGGCTCGCTCGACGTCAGCGAACTGCGGGCCGTCGTCACCGCCGGCACGGTGGTCGACTGATCCGCCGGTTCGGCGATCAGGTGTTGGTGGAGCGGGTGGCCGGAGCGGGCCGGACCGGGCGGAGCAGCGTCTCCGGGCTCATCGAGCCGAGCAGCTTCTCCAGCGCGTACTCGACGTCGGACTTCCAGCTCAGCGCGGTCCGCAGCTCGAGGCGCAACCGGGGGAAACGCGGATGCGGACGGACGGTCTTGAACCCCACGGAGAGGAAGAAGTCGACAGGTGCCACGCAGCCGCCAACGGGGTCGTCCGCGTCGCCGAACTTGGCGTCGCCGAACGCCTCGATGGCCTTGATCCCCCGCTTGGTCAGGTCCCGGGCGACGCCCTGCACCAGCATCCGGCCCAGCCCGCCACCGGCGAACGCGGCGACCACGTTGGCGGTCATCAGCAGTGCCGCGTCAGCGGAGACCGGCGAGGTCGGGAACGCCATCGAGCGGGGCACGTAGGCGGGCGGCGCGTACGTCACGAAACCCGCCGGCATGCCGTCGACGTACGCGAGTTTGCCGCAGGAGCCCCACTCCAGCAGCGTCTGGGAGACCCACGCCTCCTTCTCCAGGCCCGGATCGCCAGCGGCGCAGGCCCGGTCCGCGGAGACCGGATCAAGCTCCCAGTAGACGCACTGCCGGCACGGGCGAGGAAGGTCTTCCAGGGTGTCGAGGGTCAGGCTGACCAGACGTCGCGACATATGGCGCATCCCCACAATAGGCTCGGTGGTAGGAGCGGCACGCAACGACAGCGCCGCCTTCCTGCTCCGACGAGCGATCGTACGCCGCCGATCGGCGATCCGGGAGGGGACGCGCAGATGCCCACCACATCGGGGGACGCCGACGAGGGTCCGCCATGTGGTCGATCCGCTTCGGTACGGCGACGACGCGACACCGGCGGATTAGGATCGACAATCGGTGTCCCTTCCGCCATGGTCATCAGGGGATGGGGTACCCCGGGGCGGCAGCCACCCGAGCAGCGATCGAGGTGAGGTCATGACCGGCACGACACTCGACGACTACACCGACCGGTACGCCCGGCGGGTACGCGGAATGACCGCCTCCGAGATCCGAGCACTGTTCGCGGTCGCCAGCCGTCCAGAGGTCGTCTCGCTCGCCGGTGGCGCACCGTACATCGCCGCCCTTCCGCTGGACGCGGTCGGTGAGATGCTCGGCCGGCTCGGCTCGGAGCACGGCGTGACCACCCTCCAGTACGGCATCGGCCAGGGCACCCTCGAGCTGCGCGAGCGGATCTGCGAGGTGATGTCGCTCTCCGGGATCGACGCCGCGTGTGGTGCCTCCCCCGAGGACGTCGTGGTCACCGTCGGCGGGCAGCAGGCACTGGACCTGGTGGCCCGACTCTTCCTCGACCCGGGTGACGTGGTGCTCGCCGAGGGGCCGACGTACGTCGGTGCGCTCGGGGTGTTCCAGGCCGCCCAGGCGCAGGTCGTGCACGTGCCGATGGACGCGGACGGGCTGATTCCGGAGGCGCTGGAGGCGGCCATCGCCGACCTGGCCCGCGCCGGGCGGCGGGTGAAGTTCCTCTACACGATCCCCACCTACCAGAACCCGACCGGCGTGACGCTCAGCGAGGAACGCCGCGAACGGGTGCTCGACATCTGCGAGAGCGCCGGCCTGCTCGTCGTCGAGGACGACCCGTACGGTCAGTTGGGGTTCGAGGGTGACGCGCCGGCGCCCCTGCGGGCCCGCCGCCGGGACGGGGTCTTCTACCTCAGCACCTTCTCCAAGACCTTCGCCCCCGGCCTGCGGGTCGGCTGGATCCTGGCGCCGCACGCGGTCCGCGACAAGCTGGTCATCGCCAGCGAGGCGCAGATCCTCTGCCCCAGCGTCTACGCCCAGACCGCCGTCTCCACGTACCTGGGCACGATGCCCTGGCGGCAGCAGCTCAAGGTCTACCGCGAGGTCTACCGGGAACGCCGGGACGCGCTGCTCGACGCGATGACCGACCTGATGCCCGAGGGCACCAGCTGGACCACGCCGGCCGGTGGTCTCTTCGTGTGGGCCACCCTGCCCGACGGGCTCGACTCGAAGGCGATGATGCCCCGCGCGGTCGCCGCCCGGGTCGCCTACGTGCCCGGCACCGGCTTCTACGCCGACGGCACCGGCACCGGCGCGATGCGCCTGAACTTCAGCTTCCCGCCGCCGGAGCGGATCCGCGAGGGCATCCGCCGGCTGGCCGGTGTGATGGAGCAGGAGATCGCGATGCGCCGGGTCTTCGGCGCTGTGGGTGGCGGCGCCGCCGGCCGACGCGGCCAGGCCGGCTCCGACGTGCCAGGACCCGACTTGGCATGATGCCGGCATGGGTACGACCGCCGCCGAGCGCCTCCTCGTGACCGATCCCGCCGTTCCGGCCGACCTGCGGGTCGTCGTGCTCGCCGGTGGACTCTCCTACGAACGGGACGTGTCACTGCGTTCCGGTCGCCGGGTGCTCGACGCGCTGCGCGCCATCGGTGTGGAAGCCGAACTGCGGGACGCCGACGTGGCCCTGCTGCCGGCGCTGGCCGCCGACCCGCCGGACGCGGTCGTCATCGCACTGCACGGCGCCACCGGTGAGGACGGATCGCTGCGCGGCGTGCTGGACCTGTGCGACATCCCGTACGTCGGTTGTGACGCCCGCGCCTCCCGGGTCGCCTGGGACAAGCCGTCGGCCAAGGCGGTGCTCCGCGAGAACGGCATCCCCACCCCGGACTGGGTGGCCCTCCCACACGACCGCTTCTCCGAGCTCGGCGCGGTCGCCGTACTGGATCGGATCGTCGACCGACTGAGTCTGCCGCTGATGGTGAAGCCCGCGCAGGGCGGATCGGGGCTGGGAGGCGCGGTGGTCCGAGACGCCGCGGCGCTGCCCGCCGCGATGGTGGGTTGCTTCGCGTACGACTCCACCGCCCTGGTGGAGCGGTACGTGCCCGGGATGGACGTCGCGGTCTCCGTGATCGACCTGGGCAACGGACCACAGGCGCTGCCACCGGTGGAGATCGTGCCGCGCAACGGGGTGTACGACTACGCGGCCCGCTACACGGCCGGGCGCACCACCTGGCACGCTCCCGCCCGGTTGGACCCGGAGGTGTCCGCCACCGTCGCCGACGTGGCCCTCGCCGCGCACACCGCGCTCGGTCTGCGGGACCTCTCGCGGGTCGACGTGATCGTGGACGCTGCCGGGCAGCCGCACGTGTTGGAGGTCAACGTCTCGCCGGGCATGACCGAGACGTCGCTACTGCCACTCGCCGTGCAGGCAGCGGGGCTGGACTTCGGCCGGCTCCTCGGCACCCTGGTCGCCCGAGCGGCGGCCCGCGTCACCGCTGCCTGACCCACTCGCCACCGCCTCGGTGCGACCCGCGCGCGGGCCGAACCGTCTCGGTGTGCGACACCGCGCGCGGGCCGAACCGTCTCGGTGTGCGACACCGCGCGCGGGCCGACCACGAGGTTTCTTGCCCGGCTGCCGCGAGCCCGGACCGCCGCGCCACCCTCATGGTCGGTCCCCGCTCAGGGAGCCTTACGTACGTCGGATGCGTCCGGGCCGTTGCCGTGGGCGGGTTCGGCAGGTGAAGCACCCGCAGTGCCGCCGTCCGCAGCCCCGCTGTCCGGGTCGCCCCTGTCCGGGTCAACCTCTGGGGCGGTCTCGTTGACCGCGTTGGGGGCGGCTTCGACATCGGTGTTGCCCGCCCGCTGACGAAGGGCTGCGGCACCGCCGAGGTTTGCGGACCCGCCGGGAGCCGACTCGTCGGTACCAACGGCGCCGGCCGCTGAGGTGCCGGATGTGGCCTCGCCGACTGCTCGGGAGCCGGCTGCTGAGGTGCCGGCTGCTGAGGTGCCGGCTGCTGGGTCGGTGGTTGCACCGGTTGGCTCGTTGCTGGCGGATGCCGGTCGAGTGGATCCACCCGTCGATTCGGTATCGACCGACGAGCCGGCGTCCGAGCCCAGGACGACGGGACCGGCTGCGGATGCTCCGTCACCACCGGTCCGATCGGCACTGGCGTCGGGCTCCGGCGCTGGTTCCGGGATTTCCTCTGCTGCCTCGATGACAGAGGCAGCCAAAGCTGCCTCCGCCGATGCTGCCTGCGCGGCGGCAGCGGCGTCTGCAGCGGCGGACTGGGCCAGCAGACTGGACGGTGCCTGCCACTGAATCCGGGGTGGCTCGGCAAGCGGACGGCCACCGAACTCGGCAAGCCAGGCCGCGACGAGCGCCAGATTCTCCCGCCACTGCGCCTCGGAGATCGGCGGCAGGATCGAATCCCACAGTGACAGGAAGGTGCCCCGCAACTGGAGGCGACCGTACGGCCGGGCGAGGAACCACATGTGCAGGTGGGCCGAGCCGTCTCCCCACCGGTTGACGTGCACCCGCGCCACACCGTCGAGCGACCGGATGGCCCGTTCCAGCCGTACGGTCATCACGCCCAGCTCGGCGGCGAGCAGGTTCGGCAGGTCGCCGAGGTCGAGGTGGGTTCGCGATTCCAGGATGAGCACCATGGGCAGACCGGTGGGCCGGTCCATGGCACGGACCCGCCACCGCTCGCCGACCCAGATATAGGCCTCGTCGGGTGCGTTGCAGGCGGTGCATTCCCGGAGACCCTCGCCCTTCCGGGGCGGCTCGACCGGGACCGGATCATCGAGTTGCTTCACGTGGAGGTCCCCCTCGAAGGGAAACGACGGCCACTGCGTGAAGTCCGGGACTGAGGGAGGGGTGTCGTGCACGACGCTGACCCTAACCGAGTCTGGCACCGCTGTCCCTACCTGTTTGATCGCTCCCTGACCGACCAGATCAGTGGCCTCGGTCGGCCACGTGTGCCACGTCACCACCGAGCGGTGAACCGATATCCACAGGCTGCCGAGATCCCCAACACAGGCCGTCATCCACAGGCTCACACCCGCTCTCACGCGCTGTTTCACGTGAAACAGGGGGTGCCTGTGGACAAAGGGTGTGGATAACTTTTCGGCCGGTCGGTCGTTGTCCGCGGGTTGCTGAGCGAGCGGCAGCAACTGCTCGACAGCGCCGGCCGGATCCGGCCGAACTGCCGTCCGTCGCCGCTGCGGAAGCTGACCTGAGCAACCGCCTACGCCGGGCGCTGTACGCCGGCAGTCCTGGTGTTGGTATCGGCAGCGGGTAGACCGTCGACACCCATGGGAAGGACGGGGGTCACGGCGGGCGTCCTCCGGAGACGATCTCCGTGCCGTGCCGTCACCCCCGGGGGTAATTCCACGCCGACACGTCGCTGCGAGGTTGCCGCGCTTCCGCTCGGCGAGCGCCGCGGAGTGAGGGCGAGTGCCGCGTTGGACCGAGGCCGTGGTGCAGCGCCGGTCGCCCGACGCCGCGTCCACCCCTCGGGGAGAGGAGGCCCGCGATCACGGGCGTGGAACGAGCCGCCTCCGCAACCGACCGATGATGCGTGGCCCATCGGCAGACGTCGGAAGCCGCCGGAGAGCGGGGAAGCGCGCGGCAGCACCCGGACGGCGATGGAGGTGCCGGCCGAACGTCAAGCACCAACGATCGGAGCCCTCCGCCGAACCTCGGGCACCAACGGGCCGAAAGCTCCCATCCAGGGTTCATGCACCGACGACCGGATGCCCCCGCCGAGCCTCAGCGCACCGGCGACCGCATGCCTCTGCCGAGCCTCAGCGGTCGGGCACCACCTTGCCGGAGCACCTCGCGGCCGTCGGACAACCACCGGAGGACTCGTCCACCGTCAGGAACCGACGACAGGCGTACGACGCCAACTGTCAGACACCAACGGCCGGCGACCCCCGGCCTACCTCAGACCGACCTGGAGCCACCCCCGCCGAGCACCGGAAGGAACGATCGGTGGCAGCAGCCAAACGTCGAGCAGTAGAGCGGGGAGTCACGGCAGAGCTCTCTGAGGCCGCATTCGCGTCGAGAGGCCCGCGCGGCGGCGCGGGCCGACGGGAGGTCACCCTGCGGCACGCGGGGCCGCAGCGAGCCACTCAGCGGCCGCAACGACGCCTCATGGTCATTCCCGGGTGGGCCCGAGGGCGTTCCTGTCTAGCAATCCCCGTTTCACGTGAAACGAGCCCGGCCTGGTCCGCTCCGGGTCGACGCCGCACCCTGCACGCCGAGCCGCAGCCCTACCTCGCCCGGATCCGCCGAGCGCCGACTGCTGGCTGGTCCGGGGGGAGCGCTGACAGGTGGCGGCGCGGGGTATCGCGGTCGGTCTCGCGGCGGGGGGCCGACAACGACCAGCACAGCAGAGACCCGCGTCCCGGAAGCGCGTGAAAAGGCGGCCGTTTCACGTGAAACGCGGTGAGCCGGATACGGAACGGCCGCGCTACCCGGAGGGGTGCGCGGCCGTCGGTGGAGAGGGCGCACTCAGTCGCCGTTCTCCTCCTGCTGCACTCCGATGATCCCGACGATCCGCTCAAGGTCGTCCACTGTCGCGAACTCGATGGTGATCTTGCCCTTGCTCCGGCCGATGTCGACCTTCACCCGGGTGTCGAACCGGTCGGACAGTCGATCGGCGAGGTCGGTCAGGGCCGGCGCGTGCGCCTTCGGCCGGCGCTTCGCCGCCTGCCCCTTCGCCGGCCCGTCGTTGAGCGTCAGGGCGACAATCTCCTCGGTCGCCCGGACCGACAGGCCCTCCGCCACGATCCGCAACGCCAACTGCTCCTGCGCCTCACTGCCGTCGAGGCTCAGCAGTGCGCGGGCGTGGCCCGCCGACAGGATCCCCGCGGCGACCCGGCGCTGCACCTGGGCCGGCAGGTTCAGCAGCCGGATCGTGTTGGAGATCTGCGGGCGACTCCGACCAATCCTGCGGGCCAACTCTTCGTGGGTGGCCCCGAACTCCTCCAGCAGTTGCTGGTAGGCGGCGGCCTCTTCGAGAGGGTTCAGATTGGCTCGGTGGATGTTCTCCAGCAGGGCGTCGCGGAGCATGGCGTCATCACGGGTGTCCCGGATGATCGCCGGAATGCTGTCCCGCCCCACCGCCTGGGCGGCCCGCCAACGCCGCTCGCCCATCACCAGCTCGTACTTCTCGTCGTCGAGCTGCCGGACAACGATGGGCTGAAGGAAGCCGACCTCCTGGATGGAGGTCTTGAGCTCCTCCAGTGCCTCCTCGTCGAAGACCTGGCGGGGCTGCTTCGGGTTGGGCAGGATCGCGTCGACGGGGATCTCGGCGAATCGCGCTCCGGGTACCGGACTGAGCGTGGGCTCCGGCTCGTGCACCGTCGGCTCGACGGGCACCGTCGAGACGGCCGCAGTGCCGGTGTCGTCCGCGTACTCGTTCTCCGGCTCCGCCATGACGGTGCCGGCGGCACCCGGAACCGGCCCGGTCGGGATCAGCGCTCCCAGGCCCCTACCCAGACCGCCCCGAGGACGGTTCTTCATGCCTCGCCTCCCAGCGACTCGTCCGCACTACGCATTCCGGCCCACCGGCTCCTTGACGCCTCGCTCGGCAATCTCCTGGGCGGCCTCGAAGTAACTCGTGGCTCCCCGCGATCCGGGATCGTAGGTCATCACCGACTGGCCGTAGCTGGGTGCCTCGGAGACCCGGACGTTGCGGGGGATGACCGCCTGGAGAACCTTGTCGCCGAAGTGGTTCCGGACGTCCTGCTCGACGGCGTCAGCCAGCCGGGTACGCCGGTCGTACATCGTCAGGAGGATCGTGGAGACATCGAGCTTCGGGTTGAGGTGTTGGCGCACCAGGTTGATGTTGTTGATCAGCTGGTTGAGCCCTTCCAGGGCGTAGTACTCACACTGGATCGGGATCAGCACCTCCTGCGCCGCAACCAGGGCGTTGACCGTGAGCAGGCCGAGCGACGGCGGGCAGTCGATGAAGACATAGTCGAACTCGCCCGGGTAGGCGGCGATCGCCCGGTCCAGGCGCGACTCCCGCGCCACCACCGACACCAGCTCGATCTCGGCGCCGGCCAGGTCGATGGTCGCGGGTACGCACCAGAGATTGGGGATGCCCTCGACCGCCTGGGCCACCTCGGCCAGGGGCACGCTGTTGATCAGACAGTCGTAGACGTCCGGGATTCCGGTGTGGTGCGGGACGTTGAGCCCGGTGGAGGCGTTGCCCTGCGGGTCGAGGTCCACCACGAGCACCCGGTTGCCGTGCAGGGCGAGCGCCACCGCAAGGTTGACGGTGGTCGTGGTCTTGCCCACGCCGCCCTTCTGGTTGGCGACGCACATGACCCGGGTCCGGTCGGGCCGAGGCATGGTCACCTCGCCACTGGGATTCAGGATCTGCACGGCGCGCATCGCCTCCATAGCCAACGGTGGGTCATCCTCTTCGCGCGTCGGGGTTTCACGTGAAACGTACGTGGGGTCGGCCGCCACGGCAGCCAACGACTCGGTCGAAGCGACAGGTGGGTCGGCGATCACCGGAGCGGCGTCCCGGACGGCCGCCGCGTTGGGCTGGTGCGGAACCGCCGGCTCGAAGCGAACCGCTCTCGCGGTGTTGCGCCGTCCCAACGTCTGCCGCACCTCCGCGACATTGGCTGGTCGGCTCGACCCCTCCGATGTCCGTCGAGCCGCCGCCGGGTCCACGACCTCGGGCCCGGTCTGTTGAGCCGCCGGCTCTCCGCCGAACACCAGCGGATCGCCGTCCGCGGGTCGGGTCGCCGGTCCGGTCGCGTCCGGCGACCAGCTCGGGTAGTCGGTTTCACGTGAAACGGGATCGCCTGTCGACCCGGTCACGCGTGGATCGTCGTACCTGCCGTCGTCATGCACCTGTCATCCCTGCCCGCTTCGGATGGTCGGTCCGCGCCCCGGTCAACTTGGCCACACCCACGCTCGCAACCCAGAGCGTACGGCTCACGGGAGCGGTCGGAGACCCGCGACGTCCGTCGCCCGCTCCACACTATCGACGCGCGGTCAGCCTACGGCGGACGGGCGCGGCCGGTCCACGTCGGGTTCTCATCCCCTTGTCCATCCGCACCGGTACAACGAGGCAACCCACCCGCCGGAAGCCCGATGACGCGAAGTGTCAGCGTCGACGAGGGCGACCGCTGCGGGAGCGCTTGTTGGCCGCCACGCGTGCCGGGCCGACCATCCGCTCGCGCACGATCTCCACGACGGTGGTGGGTGGATCGATGACCCCGGTCCCACAGAGGTGCACCGCCGGCTCCCCGCCACCGAGTCGCGCCACCACCTCGGCGTGCTCCTCGATCTCGGCCGCCGCGGACGAACCCTTCAACGCCAGCAGCCGGCCACCACGGACCGCCAGCGGGAGACTCCAGCCCGCCAGGCGATCCAGCGGCGCGACCGCGCGGGCGGTCACCACGTCGCCGCTTATGGGTTCCCGACCGCTCGACCCGGTAGCCGCCTCGTCCGCCCGACCACGGAACACCCGCACCGACTTGGCCAGACCGAGTCGTTCGACGACCTCGATCAGGAATGACGTGCGTCGCGCCAGCGGCTCGATCAGGGTGACCGTGAGATCCGGGCGCGCGATGGCCAGGACCAGACCCGGCAGACCGGCACCGGACCCGACGTCGAGGACCGACGCGCCGGACGGGATCCGCTCGGCGACCGCTGCGCAGTTGAGCAGGTGCCGGTCCCAGATGCGAGGTGCTTCCCGGGGGCCGATCAGACCGCGGACCACCCCGTCGGTGACCAACAACTCGGCGTACGAGGCAGCCAGGTCGAGACGATCGCCGAAGAGGGAGAGTGCGGCCGGGGCCAGTTCGGGCGGCAGCGCCGCGTCGACGGGCGACGGGGTGGTGCCGAGTCGATCTGGGTCGGCACCTTCCCCATCGGGCTGGACAGCGGACGGCCCGAGCGGCGTACCGCCCGGGCCGGTCACGGCGTCGGCCGTGTTGTCGTCGTGGGTCACCCGGTCAGTCCGCTGGCCGTACGACGATGCGCCGGTTCGGCTCCACGCCCTCGGACTCGCTCGCCACCCCGGACATCGCGTTGACCACGTCGTGTACGCACTTGCGCTCGAACGCGGACATCGCCTCCAGGCGGACCGGCTCGCCGTACTCCTTGACCTTCTCGACGGCGTTCTTGGCGACCGCGGCGAGTTCCTTGCGGCGGTTCGACCGGTAGCCACCGACGTCGAGCAGCAGCCGGCTCGGCGTTCCGGTCTGCCGGAAGACGGCGAGGCGGGTCAACTCCTGGAGCGCTTCCAGGGTGGCTCCCCGCTGGCCGACCAGGTTCTGCAGCCGCTCGCCGACGACCTCGACCATCGGGCGCCCCGCGGCGACCAACTCGTCGATGTCACCGTCGTAGTCGAGGATGTCGAGCAGCCCCTCGACGTAGTCGGCCGCGATCTCGCTCTGCCGGAACAGGTCGCTCTCGCTCACTGCCTTCTTCACCCTGCCGCCGGCAGCGGTTTCGGTGTCGTCGTCGGCCGCGCTGTCGTCGTCGGTCTCGGTGTCGTCACCGTCCACCGCGAGCGTTGCGGTCTCCTCCTCGTCCAGGGCCTGCTCGGCGCGGGGGATGCTGGTCTCGGTCACGGTCTCATCTCCGTACTCGCTCGGCCGGACCCTCGGGTCCGACTGGTTTCCCGGGGCCGGCTGGAGGTCGCCGGTGCCCGCGGGCACGTCTGTACGGGCAGTGTCGCCCGTGGCCGCACGATGCGCGGTCGGTTCCGCTCGGCGCCACCGGACGGCGGCTGCGCGGTGCGGAACGGGCCGCCGCCGGTCACCCGGCGACGGCCCTCTGAGCTCAGCCCTGCCGCTTGGCGGGACGGCTCTTCTTCGGGTTGTTCGCCGGCTTGGCACCTGGCTTCGGCCCGGCCACCTTGGGCGCGGTCGCCTTGACCGGCGCCGGCGGGGCCGCCTTGCCGCGACCGAACAGACCACCGGACTTGGCGGGCTGCACCGGGTTGCGGGTGGCCGCGGGGGCGACGGCCTTCTTGGCGGTCACCGGCGGCGGGAACTTCCGCAGCACCCACTGCTGCTGGCCGAGGGTGAAGAGGTTGTTGGTGACCCAGTAGATGATGACGCCGATCGGGAAGATCGCGCCGGAGATCAGCAGCGACGCCGGGATGCCGTAGAGCATCAGCCGCTGGATCATCCGCTGCTGCGGGTCCTCCGCCCAACCGGTCTTGAGGATCATCTGACGGCTGGTCAGGTAGGTGGTCGCGATCATGACCAGAACCAGGATGCCAGCAATGATCTTGACGGTGCTGCCGGTGGCGCCGAGCCGGGCCAGCTCGTCGGCCGTCGAGCCGAACTTGCCGGCGATCGGGGCGGTGAAGAGCTTCGCCTGCGAGGCGCTCTCGAACTGGTCGACGCTCCACCCGTACAGGGTCTTGCCCTGGTTCGCCGGGTCCAGTCGCTTCAACGTGTGGAAGAGACCCAGGAAGACCGGGATCTGAAGGAACATCGGAAGGCAACCCATCAACGGGTTGGCCTTCTCCTTCTTGTAGAGCTCCATCATTTCTTTCTGGAGCGTCTCCCGGTCACCCTTGTGCTTCTCCTGAAGCTCCTTGACCTTGGGCTGGAGCGCCTGCATCGCCCGCTGGGACTTGATCTGCTTGACGAAGACCGGGAACAGGATCACCCGGACGGTGACCACCAGGAAGATGATGGACAGGATCCAGGCGAAGTTGGTGCCGATCACCGCACCAACCGGCACCCCGATGGCGTCCCAGGCGGAGTGCCAGGTCAGCAGGATCCACGAGATCGCGTAGTAGATCCAGTCGAGGCTAAAGTCCACTCTCAGGCTCCAGTCACATCAGCACGACGGCGGCCGCCCGGCTCCGGCACCGGGTCATACCCACCAGGGTGGAAGGGGTGGCAGCGCAACAGCCGCCGGACCGCCAGCGCGGCTCCCCGGAGCGCGCCGTGCCGAGCGACCGCCTCCTGGGCGTACGCGCTGCACGACGGGTAGAACCGACAGCGGGCCGGCAACGCCGGACTTATCCACCGACGGTACGCGATGATGGGCGCGATCAGCACCTTGGCACCGGTTGTCGACGCGCGTGGACTGGTCTTCTCGGCACCGGTCATCGGGACCGCCGCTCGCGGGGGGACCGGGCGACCGCGATGGCGGCATCCAGGTCGGTGGCGAGGCGGGGATACGACGCCTCTGCCGCTGCGGGCAGCGCCCGGACGACAAGCGTGCTGCCGGCGGGCAGGGCGGTCAACCGGTCCTGGACCAGTGCCCGCAGCCGACGCTTGACCCGGTTACGGATCACCGCGTTGCCGACGGCCTTGGACACGACGAAGCCGGCGCGGGGCGACGCGGATGACTGCTCCGCACTGTCGTCCCGCACCGGCTCCGACGAGGTCGAAAGGTTGGGGTCGGCGAGCACCGGCACGGTCAGGTGGACCACGACGGCGCCACGTCCGGCGCGTCGGCCACCGCGAACCGCTGCGGCGAAGTCAGTGCTGCGCCGCAGTCGCTGCGCGGCGGCCAGCACGACTGCCCACGTCCCCTGACCGGCCCGGTCGGCTCAGGCCGACAGGGTGGTGCGACCCTTGGCGCGACGGCTCGAGAGGATGGCACGGCCGGCACGGGTGCGCATGCGCAGCCGGAAGCCGTGGGTCTTCGCGCGCCGGCGGTTGTTCGGCTGGTAGGTGCGCTTGCTCACGTCAGGCTCTCCGTTTTCGTACGCGCCCCGCGCGACGGGATCGCCGGGGTCGTGTGGTGGTGTCCAGGCCACCTCGACGGTGGCCCCCGATCGGTGCTGTCCGGCGGGGCGAGACCTCGACGACGCGGGGCATGCGACCGCGGACAGCAAGCACCCATCACCCTAGCAGAGGGCGAGAAAGCAGCCGTTCCAGCCTACGCAGGGGGGCAATGACCGTCAAACACCCCGAGGAGCGGCCAACAGGACGCGCCCGGGGCAGGAGGGTGGTTTTCGCTGATGCCGAGAAGGGTGCCGCCGCGTCGCCGGTTGATGGCGCAGGGACAACGCTGTTACCGTGCCCGATTGCGGTGAGCGTCGGAAGCGTCCGGTCGTCGCACAGGCAAGACCGGACAAGGTAGTGAATCGTTCGGCACGGTGAACCCGCTTCAGCGCCCGGTCAGGCAGGGGGCAGGTCCCACCCGAGTCCGGCAGCGGCCACAATCGGTCGGTACACAGGCTGTGGATAACTTGTGGATGACCACCGGTCGATCGTCCGGGTGGGGTGTTGTTCCACCCGCGAACGCGGCGGGCCCGGGACGGCCGGCTGGCAGACAGCGGCGGCCGGGAGCAGAGGCGAGGGGGTGGCACGACGGTGGCCGGTACGACCGACCTTGCCGCAGTGTGGTTAGCGGCGACCGACGAGCTTGCCGACGAGATCATCTCTGCTCAGCAGCGCGCCTACCTCCGACTGACCCGGCTGCGGGCGATCGTCGAGGACACCGCGCTGCTCTCCGTGCCGGACGCGTTCACCCGTGACGTGATCGAGTCACGGCTGCGCCCGGCGATCACCGAGGCCCTCACTCGCCGGCTCGGCCGGCCGATCCAGGTGGCGGTCACCGTTCGGGTGGCCGAGGATGCCACGGGCCGACCGGCCGGCACCGTCTACCGCAGCGCCCCGGAGCCCAGCCCGTTCGAGGTCGAGGGTCCGGCTGCCGCGCCCTTCGACACCGACCACGGCGCACGAGCGCACGCCGACACGATGATCCCCGAGCAGTCACACGCGCCGCGTACGCCCGAGCCGGTCGCGCCACCCGCACCCACGGGTCCGCCGCTCGCGCCGAGCGTCGACGCGCATCGTCCCGGGATGATCCCCGCCAGCAGGGACGGGCAGGAGGCGTTGTTCAGCGCCTCCTTCGCGGAGCCGATGCGGTCGCCCCGACCGGGATCGGACCGGCGTGGCTACGACGAGCAGGCTGGTCGCCTCGACCCACCCGGTCCGGACACCCGGCCCTACGAGCCGCGCTACCGGGAAGATCCGGGGTCGCCGCGCGACCAGCACGTGATCCGCGCGATGCCCCGCGACGGCGGCACGGACAGCGGCCCGGGGCGCAGCGGAGTGGACCACCGGGCGGGTGGCCGCGACGACCGCCGGCTGCCCGGCGCCGACACCGGCGGCAACCGACTCAACCCGAAGTACATGTTCGAGACGTTCGTCATCGGGTCGTCCAACCGGTTCGCCCACGCGGCGAGCGTGGCGGTGGCGGAGTCACCGGCGAAGGCGTACAACCCGCTGTTCATCTACGGGCACTCCGGGCTGGGCAAGACGCACCTGCTGCACGCCATCGGGCACTACGCCACGACGCTCGGCAACGCCCGCTCGGTCCGGTACGTCTCGACCGAGGAGTTCACCAACGACTTCATCAACTCGCTCCGGGACGACAAGACCAGCGCGTTCCAGCGGCGCTACCGCGACGTCGACATCTTGTTGATCGACGACATCCAGTTCCTGGAGAACCGCGAGCGTACGCAGGAGGAGTTCTTCCACACCTTCAACACCCTGCACAACGCCAACAAGCAGATCGTGATCACCTCCGACCGGTCGCCGCGTCAGCTCGCCACGCTGGAGGACCGGATGCGAACCCGGTTCGAGTGGGGACTGCTCGCCGACATCCAGCCACCGGACCTGGAGACGCGGATCGCGATCCTGCAGAAGAAGGCGGCGCAGGAGCGGATGTACGCCCCGCCGGACGTGTTGGAGTTCATCGCCTCCCGGGTGTCGAACTCGATCCGGGAACTGGAGGGCGCGCTGATCCGGGTGACGGCGTTCGCCAGCCTGACCCGGTCGACAGTCGAGCTGTCCCTGGCCGAGGAGGTGCTCCGGGACTTCATGCCCGACGGCGCCGGGCCGGAGATCAACGCCGACCAGATCATGGCCTCGACCGCTGACTACTTCGGGGTGAGTCTGGAGGACCTGCGCGGTCAGTCCAGGTCCCGGGTGCTGGTCAACGCCCGCCAGGTGGCCATGTACCTGTGTCGGGAGCTGACCGAGCTGTCGCTGCCCCGGATCGGGCAGGCCTTCGGCGGCCGGGACCACACCACGGTCATGCACGCCGACCGGAAGATCCGTCAGCAGATGGCAGAGCGTCGCTCGCTCTACAACCAGATCGCCGAGCTGACCAACCGGATCAAGCAGAACAGCTGAGGCGTACGCCGCCGTCGCGGCGGCACGCGGCCCAGGAAACGCCCGACCGGGTCTCCGGTCGGGCGTTTTTTCGGGCCTGGGGCTGGACTCTCGACATGGTGTAGGCCACACATTGAGGCCGTGACCGCCTCGACTCCCACTCGTTGTCCACAGCTCGTTGTCCACCGTCGGTGGATAACTACGGTCCGTCCCTCGCCGGTTACCCACAGGCTGTGGAGAAACCCTGTGTACGGAGCTGTGGACGCCTGGGGACAACCGTCGAGTTATCCACCGACAACCGTCCACCTGTGTACGAGCTGTTGAAGGTTCTGGGGATGACGGCAATGGTGATCTTCATCGTCATCCACAGGCTTGGGGAGAAAGTCGGTGGATTACCGGTGGACAACCGGTGGACAACGGTGGACAACCGAGCGCCGAGATCGGCCTGTGGACAGGCAGGCCGGTTGTACCCCCGGTTCTCCACAGCCAATTCACCTGTAGATAAGGTGTCTGAGCTGCGCAGACTCGGGTTTTCCACAGTTTGCACAGGTGCGATGAAGACGATGAGTTATCTCTTCTAAGAGAACAAAAACCAATCATCACCGTTGGGCTTTCTGTGGATCGTGCCGAACGCTGCCCGATCGACAGGTCAGCACCGACACGAACCATGGGGTCGGGCGCACAGCCGATACCCCCGCGCCCTAAGGTGCGATGGGTACCCGCACGGTCGGGCGGGACGGTAGGCAGCGGTCGGCATGAGAGAGTTGTCGCTGACGTCGACGCGGAGGCATTGATGAAGTTCCGAGTGGAGCGCGACGCGCTCGCCGAGGCCGTGGCGTGGACCGCGAAGAGCCTGCCCAACCGGCCATCCGTACCGGTGCTCGCCGGGGTGATGCTCCGGGTCACCGACGGCAACCTGCGGGTTTCCGGGTTCGACTACGAGGTCTCCAGCCAGGTGACCGTCGAGGTGCAGGGCGACGCCGACGGCGCCGCGCTCGTCTCCGGCCGCCTGCTCGCCGAGATCACCAAGGCGTTGCCGGCCAAGCCGGTGGACATCGCCGCGGTCGGCGCGCACCTTGAGCTGGTCTGTGGCAGCGCCCGGTTCACCCTGCCCACCATGCCGGTGGAGGACTACCCCGCGCTGCCCGAGATGCCGCAGAGCGCCGGCACTGTCGACGCGGCAGCGTTCGCCACCGCGGTTTCCCAGGTGGCCATCGCCGCCGGTCGGGACGAGACGCTGCCGATGATGACCGGCGTCCGCGTCGAGCTCTCCGGCAACACGCTGTCGATGCTCGCCACCGACCGATACCGGCTGGCGCTGCGCGAGATCCAGTGGCAGCCGGACGACCCCGAGGTCAGCATCAACGCCCTGGTGCCGGCCCGCACCCTGAACGACACCGCCAAGGCTCTCGGCCCGCTGGGCGGCGAGGTCACCCTCGCCCTCGCCCAGGGCGCTGCCGGCGAGGGAATGGTCGGTCTGGCCGGCGGCACCCGGCGTACCACCAGCCGCCTGCTCGACGGCGCCAACTACCCGCCGGTGCGTTCGCTCTTCCCGGCCACCCACAACGCCGCCGCCCGGGTTTCGGTGAGCACCCTCATCGAGGTGGTCAAGCGGGTCGCGCTCGTCGCCGAGCGGACCACTCCGGTGCTGCTGAGCTTCAGCGCGGACGGTCTGGTGGTCGAGGCCGGCGGTTCCGAGGAGGCACGAGCCAGCGAGGCGATGGAGGCCACCTTCACCGGTGACGCGCTGACCATCGGGTTCAACCCGCAGTACCTCATCGACGGCCTGGCCAACCTCGGCTCGCAGACCGCCGTGCTCTCGTTCGTCGACGCCTTCAAGCCCGCGGTGATCTCGCCCGCCGGCGAGGATGGAGAGGTCATTCCGGGGTACCGGTACCTCATCATGCCGATCCGCGTCTCGCGCTGATCGCGCCCAGCAACACCCAGATCCACGGAGGTAGAAACACATGCAGCTCGGCCTTGTAGGACTCGGCCGTATGGGCGGCAACATGCGGGAGCGGTTGCGCACCGCTGGTCACGACGTTGTCGGCTTCGACCACAATGCGCAGATCAGCGACGTAACGACCCTCGCGGGCCTGGCTGAGAAGCTCGAGTCGCCCCGCGCGGTCTGGGTCATGGTGCCCGCCGGTGTCACCGACGCCACCATCGACGAACTGGCCGAGGTGCTCGGCGAGGGCGACATCATCATCGACGGCGGCAACTCGCGCTTCAGCGACGACGCACCCCGGGCCGAGCGGCTCAACGAGCGGGGCATCGGCTACATCGACGTCGGCGTCTCCGGCGGCGTCTGGGGTCGGCAGAACGGCTACGGGTTGATGGTCGGCGGCGCCCAGGAGCACGTGGACCGGCTGATGCCGATCTTCAGCGCGCTCAAGCCGGAGGGAGAGTTCGGCTTCGTGCACGCCGGGCCGGTCGGCGCCGGGCACTACTCGAAGATGGTGCACAACGGCATCGAGTACGGCCTGATGCACGCCTACGCCGAGGGCTACGAGCTGATGGCGGCCTCGGAGTTGGTGACCAACGTGCCGGGCGTCATCAAGTCCTGGCGGGAGGGCACCGTCGTCCGTTCCTGGCTGCTCGATCTGCTGGACCGGGCGCTCGACGAGGACCCGGAGCTGGCCGATCTGAGCGGCTACACCGAGGACACCGGCGAGGGCCGGTGGACCGTCGACGAGGCGGTCCGGCTGGGGGTGCCGCTCAACGTCATCACCGCCTCGCTGTTCGCCCGGTTCACCTCGCGGCAGGACGACTCGCCCACCATGAAGGCCGTCTCCGCGCTGCGTCAGCAGTTCGGTGGCCACGCCGTCCACAAGCGCTGAGCGGTATCCACAACCTGTGTATGTCCACCGGCTGGAACTTGTCGACTTCCGCTCGTACGAGCGGGTGGCCGTCGACCTCCAGCCGGGGGCGAACGTCCTGACCGGCCCCAACGGCGTCGGCAAGACCAATCTCGTCGAGGCGCTGGGCTACGTGGCGACCCTGGACTCACACCGGGTCGCCACCGACGCGCCGCTGGTCCGGATGGGCGCCACCGCCGCGGTCATCCGCTGTGCGGTGGTGCACGACGGCCGGGAGCTGCTGGTCGAGTTGGAGATCGTGCCCGGCAAGGCCAACCGGGCACGGCTGGGCCGCTCACCGGCGCGGCGGGCGAGGGACGTGCTCGGTGCCCTGCGACTCGTGCTCTTCGCCCCGGAAGACCTCGAGCTGGTCCGGGGAGACCCGTCCGAGCGCCGCCGCTACCTGGACGACCTGCTGGTCAACAGGCAGCCCCGGTACGCGGGAGTGCGGGCCGACTACGAGCGGGTCGTCAAGCAGCGCAACGCCCTGCTGCGTACCGCGTACCTGGCTCGCAAGACCGGCGGGTCGCGAGGCGGTGACCTCGGCACCCTCGCCGTCTGGGACACCCACCTGGCCCAGCACGGCGCGGAGCTGCTCGCCGGCCGACTGGAACTCGTGGCCGCGCTCACCCCGCACGTCGCCAAGGCGTACGACGCGGTGGCCGCCGGCCGGGGCGCGGCGAGCATCGCCTACCGACCCTCGATCGAGCTGGCCGAGCCGACCACCGACCGGGCCGCGCTGACCGACGCGCTGACCACCGCACTGGCCGCGTCCCGCTCCGCCGAGATCGAACGGGGCACCACCCTGGTCGGTCCGCACCGGGACGAGCTGGCGCTGACTCTCGGCCCGCTGCCCGCCAAGGGGTACGCCAGCCACGGCGAGTCGTGGTCGTTCGCGCTCGCGCTGCGGCTGGCCGGGTACGACCTGCTGCGCGCCGACGGTATCGAGCCGGTGCTGGTGCTCGACGACGTCTTCGCGGAGCTGGACACCGGCCGTCGGGAGCGACTGGCGGAGCTGGTCGGCGGGGCGAGTCAACTGCTCGTCACCTGCGCGGTGGACGATGATGTGCCAGCCGCTCTGCGCGGTGCCCGCTACCAGGTCGGCGAAGGGACGGTACGCCGTGTCGGATGAGCCACGCCCCAAGCGACCGGAGGCCGGTAAGGGCGACGCCGCGGGCGCGCGTACCCCGGGGGTGGAAGCGGCGGGCGGTGCGGAGGCCAGCGGTCCGGAGCTGGCTCGGGCGGTGCTCGACGCGGCGCTGTCCCGGCGGCAGGCGGCGGCCCGCGCCCGGCGTACCCCTGGTGGTGCGGGCGGCGACACGGCCGGCGGGTCGGGACGGCGGTTGCGCGGTTACTCCGGCCCCGGCCCCGACCCGCGCGACCCGCAGCCGCTCAGCGCGGTGCTGAACCGGCTGGTGAAGGCGCGGGGCTGGCAGCAGCCGGCGGCCGAGGCCACCGTGTTCGGCGCCTGGGAGCGAGTCGTCGGCGCGGAGGTCGCCCAGCACAGTCGCCCGGTCAAACTGGAGAACGGCGAGCTGACGGTGGAGGCACGCTCGACCGCGTGGGCGACGCAACTGCGTCTGCTCGCCGGCTCGCTGCTCAAGCAGATCGCCAGCGAGGTCGGCCACAACGTGGTGCGCAAGCTGCACATCCATGGCCCGGCCGCGCCCTCCTGGGGCAAGGGGCCGCGCCGGGTACGCGGCCGGGGGCCCCGCGACACGTACGGCTGAGTCGGGCTCCTCAGCCCTTTCCTGCCTCGCGGGCCGCTCGCCTGCGTTCGCGCTGTTCCCGGGTGTAGCGCTTGCGTTCGGCCAGGTCGCGTTTCCACGCCTCGCGAGCCTCGGTCGAACCGCCCTGAACCGCACCCTGGACACCCTCGGCCGGGCCGGCGAGGTGCCGGAAGGCCCAGCTCAGGAGTCGGCCGCCCTCGCCTGGCGCCCTGGTGACCGCACCGTCCTCGCTCATCTTCCGCCCTCTCCCGCCGCGTGTCCGTCCGCCCGTTCCACGAGCAGATGGTTGGGGCACCAATGATTGGTACACCAATGATCGGTAGAGTAGTCACCGTGGCTGGTACGAGCAACCGATGAGCGATCGACCGGATCGCGACGACCCGTTGGCGCTGGAGCAGCAGGTCTGCTTCGCCCTGTCGGTGGCCGCGCGCAGCGTGGTGGCCGTCTACCGGCCGCTGCTGGAACCGATGGGGCTGACCCACCCGCAGTACCTGGTGATGCTGGCGCTCTGGCAGCACGCCCCGCTGTCCGGTCGCGACCTCAGCCGACTGTTGCAGCTCGACCCGGGCACACTCTCACCCCTGCTCAAGCGGCTCGAAGCGGCCGGCTACCTGCGCCGCGAACGCGACCCCGGCGACGAGCGCAGCCTCGCCGTCACGCTCACCGCCAGCGGCGCCGCCCTGCGGAGCCAGGCGGAGCTGATCCCGGCCGCGATCGTGCAGCGGCTCGGGCTGCCGGTCGAGGACCTGCAACACCTGCACGCGGTGCTCACCCAGGTGATCGCCGCCGCCAACCGACCGGCCGCCTCGGAGGCCGACGCGGCGGGTCAGACGTCGGCGTAGACGGCGAACCCGCGCTCCGCGCAGCGCCGGTAGAAAGCGGCAAGCACGCCCATCTCGGCGCAGGTGAAGTTCCACTGCGGCGGGTCGCCGCGCTCGTCGCGCAGCGCGTCGAGGCGGCTCTCCAGCCACCGCAGCTGCTGCTCGGCCAATCTGCCGTCGCCGAGCAGCGAGCGCAGCACCGTACTCACCGACTCGAAGGTGACCACCTCACCGTGCGGGCGGTGCCCGGCCACGAACCGCTCGATGCCGCTGGCGATCCAGGCGCAGCCGTCCGGGTCGATCACCGGGTCCTCGTCCTCGGCGGCGGCATCTGTGGCGTACAACACACCTTCCAGGCCGAGGAGCAGATCCACCAACTCGGTGTACGCCGTGGCCCGGATGGTGCCGGTCTTCGCGATCAGCTCGGCCAGCGCCGCCGTCGGCGCGGAGATCCGTGGCAGATCGACGATCTCGCCGAAGTCGACGAACTCGGCCGGCGCGACCGGATCATAGAAGCGGCCGGTCCGCGGCCAGTGCACCGCGACGTTGTCCAGCCCCATCTGTCACCTCTTAGAGAGCACGTGTCGGGTCGATCGGGTCGATCGTCCCGGTTCCGGCCGGTAAAGATCAAGCCTGGTTCCGGAGCGCCGCAAACGTACGGCACGGGGGCTTCGGCCGCGACCCCCGACCCGCCCGAGCGCGGGTCAACCCGTTCGGGGACGGCGCGTGCGATCGGACCCTGGCGTGTGGGGGGAGTCGCGGGCAACGGGGTTCTGCCGGCTACGGACTTCTCAGCCGCCTCTCTGAGGGTGCCGAGTGGTGGTTCTGTCCCCCGCGCACAGTAGGATTGACCGCGAGACGAAGACCCGGTGCGGGAGAGGGACGGGGCCGGTGGCCCCAGGTTCATTCTCCACGTCGGGTTGAGCCGATCGCGATCCGCGGGCAACCGCGGCGACCGGCGCGTTCGACCCGCTGTCCGGAGGTCTCCGGCACCGGTCCACGCGCCGACGTCGCGTCCTGTCCGCCGAACCCGCGCCCGCCGCGCCCTACCGGCGCGGCTGACGCGAGAAAGTGGCCGAGGGTGGCAGCGCAGGACAAGCAGGAGTACGGCGCAGAGTCGATCACCGTTCTCGAAGGGCTGGAGGCAGTTCGCAAGCGGCCCGGTATGTACATCGGGTCCACCGGCGAGCGCGGTCTGCACCACCTCGTCTGGGAGGTCGTCGACAACGCGGTCGACGAGGCCCTCGCCGGATACTGCGACACCATCGACGTGGTGCTGCTCGCCGACGGCGGCGTCCGGGTCACCGACAACGGCCGTGGGTTCCCGGTCGACCTTCACCCGAAGCTCAAGAAGCCCGGTGTCGAGGTCGCGTTGACCATCCTGCACGCGGGTGGCAAGTTCGACGGCAAGGCGTACGCGGTCTCCGGCGGTCTGCACGGCGTCGGTGTATCCGTCGTGAACGCGCTCTCCACCAAGATGTTCGTCGAGATCCACAAGTCCGGCAACGTGTGGCGGCAGCACTACACCAACTCCAAGCCGAGCCCGCTGGAGAAGGGCGAGACCACCGACAGCACCGGCTCGGCGGTCTCCTTCTGGCCCGACCCCGACGTCTTCGAAACCGTCGACTTCGACTTCCAGACCATCTACCGGCGCCTGCAGGAGATGGCCTTCCTCAACCGCGCCCTGCGCATCCACCTGCTCGACGAGCGGGTGGCCGAGGAGGAGGACGGCCGGCAGCGCGAGGTCACCTTCTACTACGAGGGCGGCATCGCGGACTTCGTCCGGCACCTCAACGCCTCGAAGAGCCCGATCCACAAGACCGTGGTCGAGTTCGAGGCCGAAGAGGAGGGCATGTCCCTCGAGATCGCCATGCAGTGGAACGAGTCGTACGGCGAGTCGGTCTACACCTTCGCCAACACGATCAACACCCACGAGGGCGGCACCCACGAGGAGGGCTTCCGGTCCGCGCTGACCAGCGTGGTCAACCGGTACGGCACCGACAAGAAGCTGCTCAAGGGCGACGAGAAGCTCTCCGGCGAGGACATCCGCGAAGGGCTCGCGGCGATCATCTCGGTCAAGCTGGCCAACCCGCAGTTCGAGGGGCAGACCAAGACCAAGCTGGGCAACACCCCGGTGAAGAGCTTCGTGCAGCGGGTCTGCAACGACCGGCTGGTCGACTGGTTCGACCGCAACCCGGCCGAGGCCAAGATGATCATCACGAAGGCGTCCCAGGCGGCCCGGGCGCGGATCGCCGCGCAGCAGGCGCGCAAGCTGGCCCGACGCAAGTCGCTGCTGGAGTCCGGCTCGATGCCGGGCAAGCTGGCCGACTGCCAGTCGACCGACCCGCGCGAGTCCGAGGTGTTCATCGTCGAGGGTGACTCGGCCGGCGGCTCGGCCAAGCAGGGCCGCGACCCACGGACCCAGGCGATCCTGCCGATCCGCGGCAAGATCCTCAACGTGGAGAAGGCCCGGATCGACCGGGTGCTGAAGAACAACGAGGTCCAGGCGCTGATCACCGCGCTGGGCACCGGCATCCACGACGACTTCGACATGGAGAAGCTGCGGTACCACAAGGTGGTGCTGATGGCCGACGCGGACGTCGACGGCCAGCACATCCAGACGCTGCTGCTCACCCTGCTGTTCCGCTTCATGCGTCCGCTTGTCGAGATGGGGCACGTCTACCTGGCCGCCCCGCCGCTCTACAAGATCAAGTGGAACAAGAAGGGCGACGACGCCCAGTACGCGTACTCCGACCGCGAGCGGGACGGTCTGATCGTGCTGCGCCAGCAGAAGAAGCCGAACGCCAAGCCGGACGACATCCAGCGCTTCAAGGGCCTCGGCGAGATGAACTATCCCGAGCTGTGGGAAACCACGATGAACCCGGCAACGCGTACCCTGCGTCAGGTCACTCTCGACGACGCGGCGACCGCCGACGAGTTGTTCAGTGTGCTGATGGGTGAGGACGTCGAGGCGCGCCGGTCGTTCATTCAGCGCAACGCCAAGGACGTGCGGTTCCTGGATATCTGACGGACTGCGGTGGATCGGCCGGGCAGTGCCCGGCCGATCCGGCGGTCCACAGAGTTATCCACAGCTTGGCCGGTATCCACAGCGGTTATCCACAGCACGAAAACGACTCTGAGTCTGATAAGGGTATACAGTGACCGATTCTCCCGAGTCCACACCGAACGAGCCCGAGGTCCCCGCCGAGGCCATCGCCGCCGTGGTCGCACACGACCGGATCGAACCGGTCGGGCTCGAGGTGGAGATGCAGCGCTCCTACCTCGACTACGCGATGAGCGTCATCGTCGGGCGTGCGCTGCCGGACGTCCGGGACGGCCTCAAGCCGGTCCACCGCAAGATCCTCTACGCGATGTTCGACTCCGGCTACCGCCCGGACCGCGGCTACGTGAAGTGCTCCCGGGTCGTCGGCGACGTGATGGGCCAGTTCCACCCGCACGGCGACTCGGCGATCTACGACGCGCTGGTCCGGATGGCGCAGCCCTGGTCGCTGCGCTACCCGCTGGTCGACGGCAACGGCAACTTCGGCTCGCCCGGAAACGACCCGGCCGCCGCGATGCGTTACTGCGTCACGGCAGATGTCCGTATTCGTACCGCCGAGGGCAGCGTGCGGATCGCCGACGTCGTGCCGGGCGCGGAGCCGTCCAGCGAGACCGACGTCGACCTCAAGGTCCGCGACCGCAACGGCGACCTGGTTCGCGCATCGAAGTTCTTCCACTCCGGCGAGCACCCGACGCTGCGGCTGCGTACCCGCGAGGGGTACGAGCTGACCGGCACCCACAACCACCCGGTGCTCTGCCTGGTGGACGTGGCCGGTGTGCCGACCCTGCTGTGGAAGCTGCTCGCCGAGATCTCCCCGGGCGACCGGGTGGTGCTCCAGCGTTCGGTGCCGGACGAGATCGGCTACCCGATGCTGGAGCACGTCGAGGCGGCGGTCCTCGCCGGCGCGTTTGTCAGCGAGGGCTGGGTCTCCCCTGGGCGGGCCGGGTTCAACAACGTGGACCGGGATTTCTTCGTCCGCGTCCTCGCGGCCTACGACCTGGCGGTGGGCGGCCCTCGTTACGTCAGCGAGCGGGTCATCGCCTCCGGCAGCACTCTGCACGAACTCGACGTGCAGGACCTCAGCGCGCTGCGTAAGAGCCTCCTCGGTGACCTGCTGGGCGACCGCAGCGCCGCGAAGTTCGTCCCCGAGTTCGTCTGGCAGGGGCCGGCCGCGGTCAAGCGGGCCTTCCTCCAGGCGCTCTTCGAGGGCGACGGCTCGTCCTCGCTGCTGCCGCGCAACACGATCCAGGTCTCGTACTCCACGCGCAGTCAGCGGTTGGCCCGCGAGGTCCAGCAGTTGCTGCTGGAGTTCGGCGTGATCAGCCGGCAGACCCGCTACGACGACGGCGAGATCAAGGTCGTCGTCACCAACCGCCGCGACGCCCGGATCTTCGCCGCGCACGTCGGCTTCCTCGGCCGCAAGCAGGCCAAGCTGGAGGCGGAGCTGGCCCAGGTGCCGGCGAGGAGCACCGCGCTCTCCAGCGACCACGTACCGCTGGTCGGTGAGTTCATCCGCGAGCATGGCGCGCAGCGCTGGACCGAGCGGGACTGGCTTCGCCGGCACAACGTCGACCGGGTGGAGCGGTGGGAGCGGGACCGCGACGAGATCGCCGCCCGGATCAGCAACACCGAGGTGCTCGACGTGGTCGAGCCGTTGGTCGACGGTCGGTTCTACTACGCCGAGGTGGCGGAGATCACGGATGCCGGTGTGCAGCCGGTCTACAGCGTCCGGGTCGACACCGACGACCACTCGTTCGTCTCGGACGGGTTTGTCAGCCACAACACGGAGTGCAAGCTCGACCCGCTGGCCATGGAGATGCTGCGGGACATCGACGAGGACACCGTCGACCTCCAGGACAACTACGACGGCCGGGCCAAGGAGCCCACGATCCTGCCGTCGCGGATCCCCAACCTGCTGGTGAACGGCTCCGAGGGCATCGCGGTCGGCATGGCCACCAAGATCCCGCCGCACAACCTGCGGGAGATCGGCACGGCGGTGCAGTGGTGCCTCGACAATCCCGAGGAGGACGAGGAGACCACCCTCGAAGCCCTGCTCGGCATCGTCAAGGGTCCGGACTTCCCGACCTACGGCCTCATCGTCGGCCAGACCGCGATCCAGGACGCGTACCGCACGGGTCGTGGCTCGATCCGGATGCGCGCCGTGGTGGAGGTCGAGGAGGACAAGCGCGGCCGTCCCTGCCTGGTCGTCAGCGAGCTGCCCTACCAGGTCAACCCGGACAACCTGGCCGAGCGGATCGCCGAGCTGATCAAGGAGGGCAAGCTCGCCGGGATCGCCGACATCCGCGACGAGTCCTCCGGCCGTACCGGTATGCGGATCGTGCTGGTGCTCAAGCGCGACGCGGTCGCGAAGGTCGTGCTGAACAACCTCTACAAGCACACCCAGCTCCAGGAGACCTTCGGCGCCAACATGCTGGCCCTGGTCGACGGGGTGCCGCGCACGCTCAACCTGGCCCAGTTCATCCGCTACTACGTCGAGCACCAGATCGAGGTGATCCGTCGGCGGACCGCGTTCCGGCTGCGCAAGGCCGAGGAGCGGGCGCACATCCTGCGCGGTCTGGGCAAGGCGCTGGACGCGCTGGACGAGGTGATCGCGCTGATCCGGCGGTCGCCGACCGTGGACGACGCCCGGCAGGGCCTGATCCGGCTGCTGGAGATCGACGAGATCCAGGCGACCGCCATCCTGGACATGCAGCTGCGCCGTCTCGCCGCGTTGGAGCGGCAGCGGATCGTGGACGACCTGGCCAAGCTCGAGATCGAGATCGCCGACTTCAAGGACATCCTGGCCAAGCCGGAGCGGCAGCGGAAGATCGTCTCCGAGGAGCTCGGCGAGATCGTCGCCAAGTGGGGCGACGACCGCCGGACGCAGATCATCCCGTTCGACGGTGAGGTCTCGATGGAGGACCTCATCGCCCGCGAGGATGTGGTCGTCACGATCACCCGGACCGGGTACGCCAAGCGCACCAAGGTCGATCTCTACCGCTCGCAGCGACGCGGGGGTAAGGGCGTCAGTGGCGCTACGCTGCGGCAGGACGACATCGTCAGCCACTTCTTCGTCTGCTCGACCCACGACTGGATCCTGTTCCTGACGAACAAGGGCCGTGTGTACCGGGCCAAGGCGTACGAGTTGCCGGAGGCCAGTAGGGTAGCCAAGGGCCAACACGTGGCCAACCTGCTTGCCTTCCAACCCGACGAGCAGATAGCGCAGATCATTGAGATCCCGAACTACCAGGTAGCCCCCTATCTGGTACTGGCCACGAAGAACGGCCTGGTGAAGAAGACGCGGCTCGAGGAGTTCGACTCCAACCGTTCCGGCGGCATCATCGCGATCAACCTGCGCGATGAGGACGAGCTGGTCGGTGCTGCGTTGGTTGCGCCGGAGAACGACCTGCTGCTGGTCTCCAAGAAGGCGCAGGCGATCCGGTTCAACGCCTCGGACGAGGCGTTGCGGCCGATGGGCCGAGCCACCTCGGGGGTGATCGGCATGCGCTTCACGGACGACGACGTCCTGCTGGCCATGGAGGTCGTTCGGGAGGGTCTGGACGTTCTGGTGGCCACGAACGGGGGATACGCGAAGCGGACCCCGATCGAGGAATACCCGGTGCAGGGCCGGGGAGGTAAGGGCGTGTTGACTGCAAAGATCACCGAACGGCGCGGTGGTCTGGTCGGCGCGGTGGTGATCGATCCGGACGACGAGCTGTTCGCGATCACCAGCAACGGTGGTGTCATCCGGACTCCGGTGAAGCCTGTACGCCGTACGCGTGACCGGAACACAATGGGGGTCAAGCTGATGGACCTCCCGGACGGCGTGACTATCGTGGCGATTGCTCGCAATGCCGACGAGCCTGACGAACAGGACTAGTTGAATGACGGAGACACAGGCGAAGTCGGGGAACACGGGGACCTCGGCCAACCCGGTCGACGAGGAGGCCGCCAAGGGCGGCACACCAGCGACCGGCCGCGCGGCCGTAGGCCGGGCGACGGTCCCCGCCGACGCGCCTGCCCCGAAATTCACCAGGGCCCCGGGCATGACACCCCCGCCTGAGCCGACCAGCGATGACGCTGGCAAGGGTGACAAGACCGAGGCGTCCGGAGCCGAGGCGCCGACGTCTGCCGCCACACCCTCGGGTTCGGCGACACCCTCGGCCCGACCGGCGACCACCCAGCCGATCAACGTCCGGCCCGGCCAGGCCGCGTCGACCGGGGCCACCGGCACCCAGCCGCGGATCACACCCGGCATGACCCAGCCGCCGTCGGACGGTGCGCGTACCTCCGCTGGCGGCCGCCCGGTCAGCGGCGGTGGCCTGCCGCCGGGCATCGGCAACGCGTCGGCCGTCGGGGCCGCCCGTGTCGGTGACGCGGTACGCGCGGCACGTACGTCGGTCAGCTCGGCTGCGTCCCGGGGACCGCGCCGGGCTCGGCTGAACCTGAAGCGGATCGACCCGTGGTCGGTGATGAAGTTCGCGTTCGCCGTCTCGGTGGTGCTCTTCATCGTCGTGGTGGTCGCCACCTCGGTGCTCTACCTCGCGCTGGACGCGATGGGTGTGTTCAAGAGCGTCAACGAGAGCCTGAGCGACCTGGTCAACGCCGGCGGTGGGCAGAGCACCAGCGGCTTCCAGATCACCGCCAAGGGCGTGATCCTCAGCTCGGCGCTGATCGGTCTGGTCAACGTGGTGCTGTTCACCGCGCTGGCCACGCTGGGAGCGTTCGTCTACAACGTCTGCGCCGACCTGGTCGGCGGGATCGAGCTGACGCTCGCCGAGCGGGACTGAGCGACCGGGACGCCGGGGCACCGCGAAACGCGGTCGCTCCGGCGTCCCGTACTCGGGTAGGTTTTGGCAGGCGACGACGGCCCGGCTCGTGGGTGCGGACCCCGATTTGGGGCCGGCGCAGCGGATGGGTTAATCTTGCTCGTCGCAACGCGGGGCTATAGCTCAGTCGGTTAGAGCGCAGAGCTGATAACTCTGAGGTCGATGGTTCGATTCCATCTAGCCCCACCGCACGGTCGTCCGACGTTAGTCGAGCACGAGGGGTCGCCCCAATGTTCAAGAAGCTGCTGATTCTGGCTGGCGTCGTCGGCGTGGCCGCCGTCGTGTACAACAAGATCAAGGCCTCGAGCGACGAGCGTGCCCTCTGGCACGAGGCGACCACCGCACCCGACCTGCGCTGACCTCTGAGGCGGCGACAAGCGGTCGTCCACGGGGCCCTAGCTCAACTGGCAGAGCACTGCCTTTGCAAGGCAGGGGTTAGGGGTTCGAGTCCCCTGGGCTCCACCAGCACTTCCCCCGGTTGATCTCGGTCCTGAGGGCAGCCACGCGGTCCTGTCGTCCCCTCCTCGCCCTGATCGAGTAGGAGCGAGGCGAAGGCGTGCCGCAGCTTGTCCCGCTGTGGACCGCTTCCGCTCGCTCTTGGTCGACGTACTTCCGTTTCCGCTCCCGTCGATCCGACGAGGTGTCGACCACCGCACTGTCAACGCCTACCGCCACGTGCCCGGCGCGCGAGGTGCTTGAGCCTTAGTTGACCAGTCGGCCGACCATGGCGGCGAGCTGATCGGGATGCTCATCGGTGACCAAGTGGCCGGCGCTGAAAATAATGTCAGGGTCAACATGGAGCCGCTGTTGTGCCCCTGATCGCAATCGGTTCGGCGGCAAGAACACGTCCTGGTCTCCGCTAGCGATCACGACCGGCACCGTGCGCGTTACCGGCGGGACGAGATCATCGGAACTCACCGGACGGGTGTGTCGGGCGACCAACGTCATCCACTCCACCAGGTCTGCGCGGGGCGCTCGGCCGGTAGCAGACAGGATTCGCAGCAGACGAAGACTCGAAGCAGATCGTGGCCGTACCAGCCAGCTCAGGAACGCCAACAAGACACGGGGAGTGACCCTGAGTCGGCACAGCCCTCCAGGAGCCACCGCGACCTTGCCGTGAATCCGCGAATGATCTGCCGTGAGCGCGACAGCGCCGCCGAACGAATGCCCGAACACCACGACCGGCCCGCTTGTGGATTTCTCGATGACCTCTTCCAGCCAGGAGCCGTACCAGGTGAGCCGGCCGCCGGCGGCATCCGCTTCACCGGAACTCAATCCAGGCTGGCCCGGAACGTCGGCAGCGACCACCCGGTACCGCTGAGCCAAGGTTGTGAGCAACGGCAGGTAGGCGGCCGTGCTGAAGCGGTCCTCAGCGACGAATACGACAGTCAGTGGGCCTCCGCCAGCGGTGAATACGTGTGTGTCTTCGCCTTTGGCGCGAATCATGCGTCGATCGTGTCGGACCGGCCACGCACTCAACTGCTCCTCGCACCACTGGCGAATGCTGTCCCTGCCCGCAGGAGTCCGATAGATCGACTTCACCGCTGCATCCTGCACCAGGACCATCGGAAGTACCACGCCACCAGCTCGAGCATCGTGAGGATCATCGGCGCCCGTCATACGGCCATCCGCACAGCCAAGCCCTCGTCACCGTACGGTGAAACCCCCGTTGCTGACGGTCTCTCTCAACCAGTCAAGCCAGGCCGCCCACAGGTCATCCCCATCCAACTCTGCACGGACGCTCGGCGACGAAGCCTGATAGCAGTCGAGCGCTTCGTCGATCTCCCTCGCTCCAACCAGCCAGGGACCATTGCTCGTCAGCTTGAACTCTGGGATACCAAGCATTCCAGGGACCGTCTGGGCCGACGCCGCCCGTTCGGCCTCGTTGTACGCGTCGCGCCGACTCTGATCAGCAGACTGCCAGTCGTCGATGCCCTGGAACGGCCAGGCGGGGAAGGGCTGCGGGGCTCCGTGGTAGGTCATGCCGGTTCGGCGCATACCGTCGCGGCAGAGGCCCATGCCGGCGATGTTCAGATGGAACTGATATGCAGCCGCAAGCGTCTCGTACTCGTGCAGGCATGGAGGAGCGTGCACGCACAGGTCCCGCAGCTCAGAGCACGCTTCGAAGCGCGAGCGGGCAGTGGCAGCAGGTTCGGGTAGGTCAGTCCACTCAAGGTCGTAGCTCACGAGACCCCTTCGCTGCCGCGCATCAGCCAGCGCCCGGCGTCATGACATTCGCCGAGCAGCATACGGCGGTTCGTCAGGCAGGTCCTGACACCGATCGGTCACGCAGGTCACGAGACCGGACAGGTCGCCGGAGGTGATGTCGACCAAGGGGTCCGTACGTCTTCAAGGCGGCCCGCGACGGGCAAAACGCGCCGCCAACCCTCACCCTCGACTCGTCGCCGGTCACCCGGAGGCATCGAAGTTCGCTTGACGACGAAGCGGGCCGGTGGCCCGCCTCCCGAAGGGCGGTCGGTTGCATACGGGTGGGCATCGCGGGTAGTCCGGGCGGGGGCTGAGGTTTGAGGTCTGTTGCCCTTCAACAAGCCGGGGTCATGCCAAGGTTCCTGAGGTCCGACGGCGGGGAGGCACAGTGGTGCGCATCGACGTGAACGAGCCGAGGGCTGCCGAACGGTTCTGGGAAGGGATGCGGGAAGTAGCCAGTGCTGCCGCCCGGCATCGCGATCCACAGTTGTACGAGTCGATCGTCAAGATCGGCAGGGCCGCGCTTTCTCAAGGTGTTGAGCTAGTGCCCTCAAGTGGGCTCTTTCTCCAGTGCCCCGTTTGTGGCGTCTCGCCAGGTCAGCGCTGTATCAGCGCACCCAGGAACCCTCTACAGGACAACGTTCTCCACCCGGCTCGTATGGAGCTGGCCGAGAAGGCGTTCAAGGGAGATGTCCCCCTTCCTGCTCCACTTCGTTAACTGCCCCCAACACGATCAGGAGCGGGTTGGGAGGGTCGAGCTAGCGGGTCAGCGTGCTAAGCGCGGACGCCGCGTGACACCTGGCCTTCGGCCACTGCCAGCCAGCGTCGATACCAACTGCCGAACCCGAGCGATGTCCCGTCGTCGTCGCGCCGGCGACCCTCCTCTGGGGCTGGACCGCCTGACGACAGGCCGACGCTGAGATCCGCTCTCATCGACCAAGGAACCGTACGATCGCGTCGCGAAGAGGCCGGTCCAGGTCGCGAGGCTCATGGTCAGGGGCGGACGACGGGGTACCGGCAATGAGCTCAGTCAGAACAGACTCCAGCCGCTTCCGCTCCGGTCGCAGGTCCGACCAGGCCGTGTCGGGTAGCCGCAGCACGTTGGCGAGCAGGTCACCTGGGTAATAATCTCCCTCGGCCAACGGATCGCGGAGCAGGACCTGTATCGCGAGAGGCAGCAGTGCAGGTACGCCAATCTCTTGCCCGAGCATGATGCGCAGGTCTTCGACCGTGAACTCGGTCAACGGCGTGCGTCGCAGCTCCGTGCACCGTCTCGTCAGAGACGTGGCGTCCGGGCCGAGGTCCGGCCGCACGTCCCGTTCAAGCTGCTCGATGGTCGTCATGGCGGTCAGGGTAGTTGGCACCCGGCACCCTGGGCCGGCCGGAAGGTTGGCGGCCGTCCACGGGTCGCCGCTGGCCGACGAGGATCCGGCGAAATCTTTCCGGTGGGGCGTCGAATCCGGAACGAGTCGTTCGTAGAGGAGACGAGAGGTGGCCGAAGGTGGCCGCCGGGACAAGGAGTCACGAGGATGGCGCGGTACCTGATCTCGTTCAACGACGGCGCGATGGACCACATCCCCGCTGAGGAGATGCCCGACGTGGGCAAGGCCGCGCACGCGGTGGTCCAGGAGGCCGTGAACGCCGGCGCGTGGGTGTACGGCATCGGCCTCGAAAGGCAGCAGGCGAGCATCGTGACCCCCGACGGGACGGTCACCGACGGCCCTTACCCGGAGACCAGGGAGGTCATCGGCGGTTTCGTCGTCGTCGACGTGGCCACCCGCGAGGAGGGATTGGCGTGGGCTGCCAAGATTGCCGCTGCCTGCCGCTGCGCGCAGGAGGTCCGGGAGCTCATGCCCGATCCCGAGACGGAGGCGATGCTCGGTCGCGCCGACAGTCGGGGGTGACACCACCGACGGTGCCCGGTCAAGGGACGCCGCCCTTTGTCATGATCCGTGCATGGATGAACAGTCGGTGCTCGTCACCGACCCGGCGGCGGTCACCGGTCACGCGGTCGCCGACCGGCGTGCGGCGGACATCGACTGGTCCACAGAGGAGGGCGACCTGGAGACGGCGGTCGAGGAGCTCCGATCGGACCTGGCGACCTCCGTGTCGAGCATCGTGGACATCAGCCACCTGGTCGACGGCATTCCGGGAGTGGAGTTTCGCGGGGGCCTCTGCTGGGCCGAGCAGGGCCCGTCCCGGGACCCCTTCCGCCCGGACGCGGGGTGACGACTCGGGCGCGGTGAGGTGAAGGCGGGCGGCATGGCCGTGGCCGACCGGGGTAGGAGAAACGGCAACAACCCCCCGGAAGTGAGGTGTCTTACCAATGCCTACGGCACGCGAGATCATGACGAACGACGTGACCTCTGTCCGCGAGCAGGACGACCTGAAGTCGGCCGCGAAGCAGATGGCAGAGCTGGGGGTCGGCGCCCTGCCGATCTGCGGCGAGGACAACCGGCTGAAGGGCATGCTGACCGACCGTGACATCGTGGTGAAGGTGCTTGCGGAAGGCCGCGACCCGGCCAACGTCACGGCGGGCGAGCTGGCCCAGGGCGAGGCGGTGACCATCGGCGCGGACGACGACGCGGCCGAGATCCTGCGCACCATGGGCCAGCACAAGGTACGCCGGCTGCCAGTGATCGACGGGCATGAGCTGGTCGGCATCGTCGCCGTCGCCGACGTGGCCCGTTCCCTGCCGGAGCGGCCCGTGGGTGACCTCATCGAGGCCATCTCCGAGCGCGGCTGACCGTCGCATCCGTCCTCGATCGCCGCCCCGGGTGGGCGGCGATCGCCGTGTCGGGGGTCTGCGCGAATCGGTGGTCAGTCGGGCGGGGTGAGGGATGCGGTCTCGCCGCGGGCGATGGTGCGTACCTGCTTCACCCAACCCCGGCGGCGGGCCTCGTCGACGAAGTGCGCGAGCGGGGACCGGAACACCGGGTAGTCGTCGTAGTGGATCGGTACGGTCAGCTTCGGTCGGACCAGTTCCGTCAGGTCGGCACCCTGGCTGGCATCCATGGTGAGTAGCACCCCGGCGACCCTCGTACCGCCGAGGTGGATGAGCATGGCGTCGATGTCCGGGTAGCGCTCGGGGATGGCGGTGAGCAGCGGCCGGTTGAGGGTGTCGCCGGTGACGTACAGCCGGAACTCTCGAGCACCGGCGCGTTCCACGTCGATCATCGTGCCCATGACGTCGGGCATCAGCAGGTCCAGGGCACCCGGGCCGTGTTGGCCGGGCATCGAGGTCAGGCGCAGTGTCGTACCGTCGCGGTGCAGCTCCCGGGACGACCAGGTCGGCAGGCCCTGGGCGGCCTGGAAGCCCCAGCGACGTAGGCGGCGTTCGGCCGCTGGCGTGGTGACGATGGGCAGGTCACGGTCCAGTTCGCGGCGGGCCACCCGGTCGAAGTGGTCGCCGTGCAGGTGGGAGAGGACCACCGCGTCCAGCTCCGGGAGCTGGGCGATCCGCAGCGCCGGGTCCGTGCGTCGGCGCGACCACAAACCCTTGCCCAGGTACGCCCGCTGACCCCGATGCAGGAAGTTCGGGTCGGTCAGCAGGGTGAACCCGCCGATCCGCAGCACCGTCGTCGCGGTACCGATGAACGTCACCTGGGGTTGCTCCACCATCGTGCCCACCTCCTCCGGCTCCGGTACCCCGGTGGGCGGTGGGCATGCGGCTCAGCTGTCCGTGGGCGCGGTGTTCGGCCGGGCCTGGGGCACGTGTTCCATCAGCCTGGTGAGCGCGCCGTTGGCGAAGGTCGCGCCGAGCGCCGAGCCGGCCCCGATGGTCCAGCCCACCGGTCCGAGTGGGGTGCAGCCGAAGAACTGGCTCACCCCCGGCGTCTGCACCACCACGACGAGCACGCCCAGTGATGCCGCCGTGGACGCCAGCACGGCGGGGCTGGTGCCGCCGGCCAGGATGGTCTGCCCGAGTTGGGTGCCGACCAGGCTGACCAGGGCGACCGTCCCGGCCCGCTGACGGCGTCCGGTGTATCGGGCCAACGTCCAACCCGCGGTCGCGCCCAGCGTGGTCGCTGCCGCCCGGAGGCCGATCTCCCTGGTGAGGCTCTCACCGAGCGCCGTGTCCGGACCCTCGCGGAGCAGCGCGTCGGTGCGGTCCGACGCGGGTGGCCGGACCGCGATGGCCAGCGCCGGCGCCAGGTCGGTGAGCAGGTTGACCAGCAGCAGTTGTCGTCCGGTGAGCGCGGAGCGGCCGGTGGCCGCGGCGGTCAGCACACTGAACGCGATCTCGCCGAGGTTGCCACCGACCAGGATGCTGAGCGCGTGCCGCACCGACGACCACATCGCCCGCCCCTCGATCAGGGTGGCGATGATGGTCTCCAGCCGGTCGTCGGTGACCACCAGGTCGGCTGCGGCGCGGGCGGCCGGGGTGCCCCGCTGGCCGAGGGCGATGCCGACGTCGGCCAGCCGGATCGCCGGGGCGTCGTTGGCGCCGTCACCGGTCATCGCGACGGTCCGTCCGCACTTCTGCAACGCCTGGATGATCCGCACCTTGTGCGCCGGGGTGCAGCGGGCCACCACATCGGTGTTGGCCAACCGCTCGGCGAGCGCGTCGTCGTCCAGTTGGTCCAGTTCGCCGGCGGTGACCACCCGCTGTTCGTCGTGCTCGCTGATGGTGGCGGCGATCGCCTCGGCGGTGGCGGGGTGATCACCGGTGATCATGATGGTGTGCACACCGGCCTGCCGGATGCGGCGCACCGCCGGGGCGGCGCTCTCCCGGACCCCGTCCGCGAGGGCCAGGAAACCCACGAAGGTCAGCCCTCGGACGTCGTTGTCGGTCACCTTCGGGTCGTCCACCTGGCACTCGGCGACGGCGAGGATCCGGTTTCCCGCTCCGGCCCGATCGGCGAGCATCCGCTCCAGCTCCGCGCGCCCGGCGTCGTCGAGCGGCTCCTGACTGCCGTCGGTGCGCCGGGCCGAACAACGCGGCAGCACCGTCTCCGGAGCGCCCTTGACACTCAACAACAGGCGGCCGTCGGTCTCCCCGACGCTCGCGTGATAGCCACGGGACGGTTCGAACGGCAGCCCACCGGCAGCCCGCCAACCAGCCGCGCCGGTCTGCTCCACCACCCCGGCCACGCCCGCGCCCCGCCGCACCGCCCGGTCGGTCTGCAACGCCAACTCCTCCGGGTTGGCCGCGGCGGGGGTGGCGCGCAGCGCCGCGGCCAGCGTCAACTGGAGCCGGTCGTCGAGCCGGTCCACCGGGGCGTACCGGTCGCCCACGCCGTCGCCGACCCCGGCGAGCAGCAACTGGCCCTCGGTGAGGGTGCCGGTCTTGTCGAAGCAGAGCACATCCACCCGACCCAGCGCCTCGATGGTGCGCGGGTTGCGGACCAGGGCGCCGTGCTCGGCCAACCGCCGGGCGGCGGCCAACTGCGCCGCGCTGACCAGGAACGGCAACCCCTCCGGCACCGACGCCACGGCGAGGTTCGCCGCGGTCGCCGCCGTCTCGGCCAGGGGTACGCCCCGAAGCAGGCCCGCGCCGGCCACCGCCACCGCCGAACCGGCGGCCAACGGGATGGCGGCGCTGGTCAACGAACCGAGGCGGGCCTCCACCCCACTTGTCGGTGGGGCCTGCCGGACGAGCGCCAGGCTGCGGCCGGCTTCGGTGTCCGACCCGGTCGCGACCACCACGGCAGTGCCGTGCCCGGCGGCGACGGTGGTGCCCTCGTAGAGCATCGAGTGTCGGTCGGCGATGGCGGCGGCCACCACCGGCCGGTTGGACTTGGCGACCGGCAGTGACTCACCGGTCAGTGACGACTCGTCCGCCTCCAGGCCCACCGATTCGAGGACGCGGCAGTCGGCGGGCACCGAGTCACCCGGCTCCAGGGCGATGACGTCACCGAGGACCAGGTCCTCGGCGGCGAGAACCTGCTCGCCACCGTCCCGGCGGACCCGCCCGGTCACCGCGGAACGGGACAGCAGTTCCGCGAGTGACCGTTCGGTGTTGCGTTCGTGCACCGCGCCGATCAGTGCGGACCCACCGACCACGCTGCCCACGAGCGCGGCGTCGACAAGCGAACCGAACGACGCGGACAGCACCGCCCCGGCGGCCAGGACCGGGGTCAGCGGGTTGGACAACTCGTCCACGAAGGCGCGCAGCAGACCGCCGCGTCCCGGTCCGGCATCGCCGTTCCCGCCACCGTCGTGGTGCCGGCGCTGCGCTTCCGCGGTGGCCAGACCGTCCGGCGTGGTGTGCAGGTGGTCCAGCACGGTACGGACCGGCATCAGGTGCCAGGCGGTCGCCACCGGTGCCGGGGTGTCCGACTGGTCGCGTAGCCGGCGGGCCTGCCAGACCCCGTTCGCGAAGGCCAACCCGGCCGCGCCGTTGACCGCGACGAGCGCCTTGTGCGGCAGTTGGGTCGGCGGAGCGGTGAACGCGCCCAGTGCTCCGAGACCGGTGCCCGCCATGGCCAGTCGGATGTTCTGCTGGGCCGTACGGCGGGCCACCCCGGTCGCCTCGACCACGAGGGCCACCACCCGCAGGTCGGCGCCCACCAGCAGGTGTGCGCCCCACGGCGGCAGTTCCTCCGGCGCGGCGAGCCCCAGACCGCAGTCGGACGCGCCGAGCGCCCTGCGGTCCGCCGAGACCAGCATCACCACCGCGCCGTCGCGCTGCAACGCGCGTACCGACTCGGTCAGCTGGTCGCCGCCGGGCAGCATCGCGTCGGCGAAGCCGTACCGCTGCTCGTCGCCGCCGGCCACCACCAGCCGCAGGCCAGCCTGCCGCGCGGCGGCCGGGAGGCCGTCGACGCCGGGCGCGGGTTCCGGCTCGACCCGCAGGAGCGCGGCGAGCCGGTCGCCGTGGACGAGACCGAGCAGTTGGCCACCGGCGGAGCGCAGCCGGTCGCCGTCCGGGATGTCACCCGGGTCGGTGCCGGGCAGCTGATCCAGCGGTCCGAGCCGCCAGCCGTCCGCCGTGCGGGAAGCAGCCGGATCGTCCGGGTTGAACAGCGCGAAGGCCTGCTCCGCCACCTGGTCGACGTCCGCGCCGGGCGCCGGCGCCAGATCGGCGAGGACACCCCGGTCCGAGCCGAGCACGGCGGCGTCCAGCACGAGCGTGTCGATCCGGTCCAACTCCCGCAGCACGCTGCGGTCCATCGCGATCACTCCGCGCCGGGCCAGCATCCAGCCAAGTTGCGCGGCGTACCCTTCGCGTCCGCTGCCGGGCGCCTTCGGCAGCGTCGACAAGCCCACCGCGATGGCCCGTTTCGGCCCGGCGAACGGCATCGCCGCCGCACCGGCCGCCGCACCCGCGCCGAGCATGCGGTTGACGTACCGCTCGACCGGCCCGTCCGGCTTCGGCCGGGGACGCTCGACGACCGGCCAGCGGGCGGTGGCTCGTTCCGCCTCGCCGGTCAGATGCGGTTCGGCCCGTTCCCAGGCGGCGAGTTGCGCCCGCGCCTCGCCCCACTGCACCACCCGCTGGGCGCCGTCCAGGACGATCCCGGTCCAACGGCCGGTCAGGCCCTGCACCACCGCTTCGGCCAGCGGAAAGAGGATGTCGGCGCGGGGGTCGGAGCGCAGCCGTTTGCCGATGAACTCGTGCAGCTTCGGCTGTAGATCGACCGCGGCGAGCACGCCGGCCACCTCACCGGGCAGCGGCGCGAACGGCAGGATCCGGGTGGCCGCCGAGATGGTCAGGCCCAGCGCGTCGGAGGCGAGCGCGCCGAGGGTACGGGGGGTGCGCGGCCCCTCCTCCGGCGGATGCGGTGGTGGGATCTCCGGGTCGGGTTCGTGGTCGCAGGTCCGCTCGACCCGGCTGATCGTGGCGATCAGGTCGCGCAACGCCGGCTCGGGGGTCTCGACGGCAACCACCACCCGCCCGGACGGGGCGTTGACCCGAGCCCAGGCGACGCCGGGCAGACGTTCCAGCGCGCCCTCCACCTGACGGGCCAGCCGGTTTCCGCCGTCCTGGCAGACACCGTGCACCTCGATGTGGTGTCGGCCCGGCCGGGACCAGACCCGCCGCCGCGTCAGCCCGGCCGTCCGGGCCAGCCGGGTCGCCGCCGAACCGACAGTCCGGGACGCCTCGCCGACCAGGTGCGGCATGCCGAAGGACGGCAGGATGCGGCCGGCTGCGCGACCCGCCGCCGTCATCGAGGCGTACGGCTGGACGGACGGTGGTCCGACTCCCTGTTGCTGCTGGTCCTGACCTTGGCCATTTCGTCCTCCCACCGCACTCACGTCCGGCGGCCTGGCTTCCCGACCTGCCATCCGTTATGCCCCCTGAGTGGCGGAATTTTGCGTGGCCGCCGGTGCATGGACGGGGTGGGTCGTGGAACCCGACGACCATCACCGGACATGGGGAGGCCGACATGAGCACGCTGACGCGACATCTGAACGGCTCGGGGGAGAACGTCCGGATGTACAACCGGCAGGTGGCCTTACCGGTGCTGGGTGACGTGGCGGTGCCGCCACCGGACAAGGTCGCCTACTACGCGGGGCTCGGTGTGCTCGCCGCACTCCAGGTCATCGAGTGGCCGATCGCCCTGGTGATCACGGCCGGCCACCTGCTGGCGGACCAGCATCTGTCGGGAGTGGTGCGCGGGGTCGGGCAGGCGCTGCAGGACGCCTGAGGAGAGCCGGGTCACCGGCGATTGACCTGAATCCAGGTTGAAGTCGCATGCTCGGGTCATGCCGAGCACAGTCGCCACCGACGCACCGGCCGTACCGGGGTTGTTCGCACCCCGGTTGCGCGCGATGACGGTGGGCAGCGTCGCCTTGATCTCGTTGCTCGCGTTCGAGGCGCTGGCGGTCGGTACGGCGATGCCGACCGTCGCCCGCAGCCTCGACGGGGTGGCGCTGTACGGGATCGCGTTCGGTGGCCCGTTCGCCACGGGCGTGCTGGCCATGGTGGTCTCCGGCATCTGGTGTGACGCCAGAGGCCCCCGAGGTCCGATGTGGCACGGGTCACCTGGTTCGTGGTCGGGTTGCTGATCGCCGGGACCGCCCCCGTGATGAGTGTGCTGGTCGTCGGGCGGGTGGTGCAGGGGTTCGGCTCCGGGCTGCTCTCGGTGGCGCTCTACGTGATCGTCGGGCAGGCGTACCCGCCGGAACTGCACCGGCGGATCTTCGCGGCGTTCGCGGCGGCGTGGGTCGTACCGTCGCTGGTGGGGCCGGCGGTGGCCGGCCTGATCGTGGAGTACCTGGACTGGCGGTGGGTCTTCCTCGCGGTGCCGGCGGTGGCCGTGCCGGCGGTGTTGTTGATCCATCCCGGCCTGCGGTCGCTGGGGCGGAGCGCGGTTACCCGGCTACCGGCCGGCGCGGCGGGACGGATCGGTTGGGCGTGCGGGGCCGCGGTGAGCGCCGCTCTGTTGCACATCGGGGGGCAGCAGCGCGGCGTTCCCGCCCTGACGCTCATCGCGCTTGCCATGGTCGGCCTGCTGGTCTGTGCCCCGCGCCTGCTGCCGGCCGGGTTCCTGCGGGCGGCCCGGGGGCTTCCCACGGTGGTGGGCCTGCGCGGGCTGGCGTCGGCGGCCTTCGTCGGCGCCGAGGTGGTCATCCCGTTGATGCTCTCCCGGGAGCGGGGCCTCTCGCCCACCGCCGCCGGGCTGGTCCTCACGGTCGGCGCGCTGGCCTGGTCGGCCGGCTCCTGGTTGCAGGGCCGGATCCCGGTGCCGGCGTCGCGGGCCAGCCTGCCGCGCGCCGGGTTGAGCTGCATCACGGTCGGCACGGCCACGGTGGCGCTGGCCGTCTGGCCGGAGTTGCCGGTGGCTGTCGCCGTGCTCGGGTGGGCGGCGGCCGGCCTCGGCATGGGGCTGCTCTACCCGTCGTTGTCGGTGCTCACCCTGGAGCTGTCCGCCCCCGGCGAACAGGGCCGCAACAGCTCCTCCCTGCAACTGGGCGACTCCCTCTTCGCGGCGACGGTGCTCGCGTTGACAGGTGCCGTGCTGGCCGCGGGGAGCGCGCCTGGCCCGGCCAGTTACGCGGCGACTCTGGCAGTGACGGCGGGCCTGGCACTGCTCGGGGCCCTGTTGGCCGGCCGCGTCGTGGTGGGCGGTACCGCCCGGCCGGCCGGGTGATCCGGGGATTCGGTCGCGGCCGGCCCGGTTGGGCCAGGAGGATGGCGGGCGAGATGCGGGAGTGGGCCGAGGGTCATGCCTGGATCGTCAACGAGATCGTGATCTCGTTCTTCGCACTGCTGACCGTGCTGGACCTGATCCGCTCGGCGTGAGCCGGGGCAGAGCCCGTAACGAACCGCCACGTCGTCTCGTCCACCCCGCGTGCGCCGACGGCGTGCCGTGGTCCCCAGCAGGAGAGGAGGAGGACGAGATGAGGGTTCTGGTCACCGGAGCGGGCGGTCGCCTGGGACGTGCGGTGCTGGCCCGACTGCACAGTGCCGGGGTGGGTGTCCGGGCCACCAGCCGACGCCCGCACGCCCGGTCCGAGGCCGAGTGGGTGGTGGCGGACCTCGCGACGGGCCGCGGCCTGCCCGAGGCGCTGTCCGGGATGGACGCGGTGCTGCACCTGGCGTCCGCACCGAAGGGCGGGCAGACCTATCAGGTGGACGTGTTGGGCACCCGCCGACTGGTGGTGGCCGCTGGCGCGGCCGGGGTGGGACACCTCGTCTACGCCTCGATCGTCGGCGTGGACCGGGTGCCGATCCCGTACTACCGGCACAAGCTCGCCGCCGAGGAGGTGGTCGCGGCGGGTCCGGTGCCGTGGTCGGTGCTGCGGGCCACCCAGTTCCCGCAGTTCCTGGACGACCTGCTCGCCTCCAGCGCGCGGCTGGGGCCGGTGATCGGGGACCGGGCGGTGCTCGCCCAGCCGGTCGACCCGGGTGAGGTGGCGGCCCGGCTGGCGGCTCGGCTGGTCGCCGGCCCGCTGGGCGCCGTCGAGGAGTACGGCGGACCGCAGGTGCTGCGCTTCGACGAGGCGGCCCGGGCGTGGCGGGAGGCCCGAGGCTCGCGTCGACCGCTGCTGCCGGTACGGATCCCCGGCCGGCTCGGTCGCGAGTTGCGCGCCGGTGGCCTGGTCACCGAGGCACTGCCCCGGGGTGCTCGTACCTGGGCCGACCACCTCGCCGACACGTACGGGGGAACGGGGCGGAAATGAGAGCAACAACGGTTCACGTTCGTTTTACGGTGACGCCATGTTCGCTGTCGTCACCACGGTGATCCTCTACGTCTTCGGTTTCGTCTTCCTCTACGGCGTGATCCGGCTGGGAGTCCGGCACGCATTGGAGGACCTGGAGTTGCAACGGGCCAGGGCCCGGCGCGAGGAGGAGTTGGCAGCCGCCAGGGACCAGTCGTTCCTGCGCGACAACGCGTTCCTCGCCGGCAGTTGAGCACCGGATCGGTTCGGCCCGGGCCGGTGGCGTCCCGAAACGGACCGGGAGCCGTCGGGCGGTTCAGCGTGGCGGATGCGAGGATCGCACCCGTGATGGGAACGCTGAAGACCGAACCCGCCCGCGCCCGCCTGGACCTGCTCGCTCCGCCGGTGGCGGAGGCCATCGCGCAGTGGCCCGCCGAGGCGCCGGTGGACGTCAACGACGTGCTGGTCGCGCCGATCGACGCCGAGCTCGCCGACACCGCCGCGTTCTGTGCGGCGTACGAGGTGGGACTGGACGTGTCGGCCAACTGTGTCGTGGTGGCGGGCAAGCGTGAGGGTGTGGTCCGCTACGCGGCCTGCATCGTCCTGGCCACCACCAGGGCCGACGTGAACGGGGTGGCCCGTCGGGCGCTCGACGTGCGCAAGGCGAGCTTCGCCCCGATGGCCGACGCGGTCGAGTTGACCGGGATGGAGTACGGCGGCATCACCCCGATCGGGCTGCCGGCGCAGTGGCCGATCCTGGTGGACGCACGGGTCATCGCCACTCCGCACGTGATCATCGGATCCGGCGTACGGCACAGCAAGATCGCGCTGCCGGGGCCGGCGTTGGGCGCACTGCCGGGCGCGCAGGTCGTGGAAGGGCTGGCCAGGCCAGCCTGAACAGACACTGGCATCGATGTTGTTGCACGTGAAACATCGTGATCATCGATGCCCGGGTGCCCGGGTGCCCGGGTGCCCGGGTGGCTCAGCGTGCCGCGGCCTCGCGCTGCTCGCCTTCCGCTGCCTCGCGCTGCTCGACCTCGCTGAGCGCGGCGAGCAGGGTCTGCACCTCCTGTGCGCCGCTGACCGCGTACTTCCCGGCCAGGACGAAGGTCGGCACGCTGGTGATGCCGAGGTCCCGGGCGGTGGCCAATTCGGCCGCGACCTCGGTGACGCGCTCGTCGGAGTCGAGGAAGCGGCGTGCGTCGGCCGCGTCCAGACCGATCGTGCCGGCCAGGGTGGCCAGCGTCTCCCGCGAGCCCACGTCGAGCCCGTTGTTGAAGTGCGCCTGGTAGAGCGCCTCCACCATCTCGGCCGCCCGACCGTGGTCGGTGGCGTAGGAGACCAGCCGGTGCGCGTCGAAGGTGTTCGCGATCACCGCGCGGTCGTAGTCCAGCCGAAGCCCGTCCGCGGCCGCGACCTGGGTCACGTGCGCGACCATCTGCTGGGCGCGCTCCGGCCCGCCGAACTTGCCGGCCAGCGCCTGCACCAGCGGGAGCGGCTCGGCGACCGGCGACGGGTCGAGCTGGAACGGCCGGTAGCGGACCGTCACCTCGCCCGGGTAGCTGGCGAGAGCCTCGTCCAGGCGGCGCTTGCCGATGTAGCACCACGGGCAGATGACGTCCGCGTAGATCTCGATCTCCATGATCGGTGGCAACCTCGCGGTCAGGCGAGTTGTTCCCGCACCTGACGCTTGAGCCGGCCCAGGATCGCCGTGCCACCGCGGATCCGCAGCGGGCTGATCGCCTGCGCCAGGCCCATCCGCTGGTAGAGGTCGTCCGGCACGGCCAGCACCTCCTCCGGGCTGGCCAGGGCCAACCCTTCGGCGAGGATCCCGGCGAACGCCCGGGTGGTCGGCGCCTCCGGCGGGCAGTCGAAGATCGTCGTCACGGTGCCGTGCGGGGTCACCTTGGCGCGCAGGAAGAACGACGTCTGACACTCGGGCACCTGCTCCATGCCCTCGCGTTCGACGGTGCCCTCCGGCAGCACCGGGATGACGTCCGCGTACTCCAGGAGCATCTCCAGCACCAGGTCGCGCGGCGCGGCAGCGAACTCGTCGACGATCTCGGCCAGTCGGGCCGGCATGTCAGCCATGCGTCGAGGCTACCGCCGGCCATTCGCGAACAGGTCGGCGGCGCATACCGAGCCCCCGACCCGTTCGTCACACCGTCGGAGACTGCTCGCTGATCTCGCTGAGCGCGCTCGTGGGGTCGAGCTGCATGGCCAGGTCGCCGAGCGAGACGATCCCGACCAGCTTGCGATCGCTGTCACAGACCAGCACCCGGCGGATGCCCCGGTCCCGCATGAGCGCCGCCGCCTCGCCCGCCGTGCAGTGCTGCTCGATCATGACCACCTCGCGGGTGACGATCGAGCCGATGGTGGTGGCCGCGGGCGAGCTGTTCTCCGCCACGGCCCGCACCACGATGTCCCGGTCGGTGAGCATGCCGGCGAGGCTGGCGCCGTCGGTGACCACCACGTCACCGATGTCCGCCTCCTTCATCACCCTGGCCGCCTCGTCCAGGGTGGTCTCCGCCGGCAGGTACACGACTTGCTTGGTCATCACGTCACTGACCCGGTAACCGGTCATGAGAGCCTCCGAAGACGAATACACCCGATCGAACTGATCTACCCGGTGACGCGGTAGCTACACCAGGTTTCCACGTTCCTGACGTACCTCGTGCACGAGTCGGGCCACCAGACCGTCAAGTGGCACCTCGGTGCGCCCGTCGCCGGCCCGTACGCCCAGCTCGACGTACCCCTCGTTGAGTCGGCGGCCGACCACGACGGCCCGGGGGATGCCGATCAGCTCCGCGTCGGTGAACTTGACCCCGGCCGAGACGTGCGTGCGGTCGTCGACAAGCACCCGCAGGCCGGCGGCGGCGAGACGTCCGCCCAACTCCAGCGCCGCGTCGAGCTGCGGCCCCTTGCCCGCAACCACCAGATGTACGTCGCACGGCGCGATCGCGGCCGGCCAGACCAGACCCCGGTCGTCGTGGTGCTGCTCGGCGATCGCCGCGACCGCCCGGGACACTCCGATGCCGTAGCAGCCCATGGTCGGCCGGACCGGCTTACCGTCCGGTCCGAGCACGTCGACCGCGAACGCGTCGGTGTAGCGGCGACCGAGCTGGAAGATGTGGCCGATCTCGATGCCCCGCCGGATCGTCAGCTCGCCGTCGGCGCAGGCCGAGCAGCTGTCCCCGGCGCGCACCTCGGCCGCCTCGATCGTCCCGTCGGGCGTGAAGTCCCGCCCGCAGACCACGTCGGTCGCGTGCCGGCCCGGCTCGTTCGCCCCGGTCAGCCACGCCGAGCCGGGCACCACCCGGGGATCGGTCAGGTAGCGGATGCCCAGCTTGTCGAGCACCTGCGGCCCGAGGTACCCGCGGACCAGCTCGGGATGCTCGGTCCACTCGTCGAAGACAGCCACCTGGGCCGGCGCCAGTGCGGCGCTGACCCGCTTCAGGTCGACCTCCCGGTCCCCGGGCAGCCCGATCACCAGCGGCTCGGCCCGGTCGGCACCCGGCTGCCGAACGGACAGCACCACGTTCTTCAGGGTGTCGGCGGCGGTCCAGCCGTCCCGACCGCCCAACCGGCGGGCGTTCGCCAGCTCCACCAGACCGGCGATCGTCGGGGTGTCCGGGGTGTCGTGCACCTCGACGGCCGGCTGCGTGGTCGGGTCACCGGCGGCCGGCGCCCGGGTGACCACCGCCTCGGTGTTGGCCGCGTAGTCGCAGGCGGTGCAGCCGACGAAGGTGTCCTCGCCGACCGGTGTCGCCGCCAGGAACTCCTCCGACGCGGAACCACCCATCGCCCCGGACATCGCGTGCACCACCGTGTAGTCCAGGCCCAACCGGTCGAAGATCCGCCGGTACGCCGCGCGATGCCGGGCGTACGCGTCCCGCAGCCCCGCGTCGTCCAGGTCGAAGGAGTACGCGTCCTTCATCAGGAACTCCCGGCCGCGCAGCAGTCCGGCCCGGGGTCGGGCCTCGTCGCGGAACTTCGTCTGCACCTGGAACAGCGTCAGCGGGAAGTCCCGGTACGAGGTGACCAGGTCCTTGACCAGCAGCGCCGCCATCTCCTCGTGGGTGGGTGCCAACAGGTGCTCGGCGCCGCGCCGGTCGGCGAGGGTGAAGATGTCGTCGCCGTACTCCGTCCACCGCCCGCTGGTCCGGTACGGCTCGGCGGGCAGCAGCGCCGGGAAGTGCACCTCCTGGTCGCCGATCGCGAACAACTCGCCACGCACCACGTCGGTGATCCGGTCCAGCACCAGCTTGCCCAGCGGCAGCCAGGTGTAGCCGCCCGGCGCGGCGCGGCGGATGTAACCGGCGCGCAGGAGAAGCCGGTGGCTCGGCACCTCCGCGTCGGCCGGGTCCTCGCGCAGGGTCCGGAGCAACAGGGTCGACATGCGTAGCAGCATTCGCGCAGCCTAGAGCGTGTGCGCCCGGCCCGACGATCCAATTCGGCCCGACGGGGGGCGTCACTGTCGAAGTTGGCGCCCAGGGTGGCAACCATCGGTGATCAGCGCGACGTCTGGAAGGGCATCAAGTTCGCCGAGCAGGCCGAGCCGGCGAGCCTGCGGGACATGCAGATCATCAACGCGCTCATCAGGGCGGGGTCGACCGGCCGGAGGCCCAACCCGCGACTGCGCCGGACGATCCGGCCCGCCAATGACCTCCGCCACGTCGCCCGATCGGGGCACTACCCGCCGCGCCCGCGGTGACAGACTGGTCGCCGCAGGCAACGAGCGGTGTGAGGGGGCGCGGGTGCGCTGGCGCAGTTTTGTCGCGGTCGGGGACAGTTTCACCGAAGGCATGGATGACGCGTACCCGGACGGCACCTTCCGGGGCTGGGCGGACCTGGTGGCGACCCGCCTCGCCGCCGAGGCAGGACCCGACTTCCGGTACGCGAACCTGGCCATCCGGGGTCGGCTCTTCCCCAGCGTGGTAGCCGAGCAGGTGCCGTCGGCCGTGGCGATGAAGCCGGACCTGATCAGTTTCGCGGCCGGCGGCAACGACGTGCTGCGCCGTACCTTCGATCCGGACACGCTGGTGTCCCGCTTCGACGAGGTGGTCCGGCAACTGCGTTCGGGCGGCGCGGACGTGCTGCTCTTCCGGTTCGCCGACGTGATGGCCCGACTTCCCGGCCAGCGCCTCGTCGCCCCCCGGGTGCAGTTGCTCAACCAGGCCGTCGGTGAGACCGCCGAGCGGCACGGCGCGATCATGGTCGACCTGTACGCCGACGACGTGTTCCTCAACCCGATGCTGTGGAGCACCGATCGGTTGCACCTCTCCCCGGCAGGTCACCGGCGGGTCGCGGGGCAGGTGTTGAACGCGCTCGGGGTCGGTTGCGACGAGGAGTGGCTGATGGTCCCGCCGCACCCGGCGCCGTCGCCGTGGTTGGCGGCCCGTGCCGCCGACGTGCGGTGGGCCGGTCGGCACCTCGCACCCTGGGTGAAGCGACGGCTGACCGGCCGGTCGTCCGGCGACACCGTGACGGCGAAGCGCCCGCTGCTCGGGCCGATCGTCGACTGACCGTGCGCACGCTGCACACCGCTCCACTGCTGCGACGCACCGCCGATGGTGCGTCGCAACCCGATCACGCCGTGCTGGTGAGCGGGGACCGCATCGAGGCCGTCGGACCGCTGGCCGACCTGCGCGCGGCGTACGCGGATGTCCGGGTCCGCCGGTGGCCCGGCACCCTGGGGCCGGGCCTGCTGCACGACGCCCCGCTGCCGGCAGCGCCCACCCCACGCGAGCGGGTGCACGCGTTGCTGCGGACCGGGGTGACAGCGGTGCTGGCAGAGCACCTGGCCGACCCGGCGCTGCGGGTCGCCGTCGACCGGGGCGACCTGCTCGCGCTGCCCGCCGCGGTGTCGCCCACGCTGCGTACCGGTGCGCGCGCCGATCTCGCGGTTCATGCCGCCGACGGTGTCTGCCTGGTGACCGTGGTCGCCGGCCGGATCGCCCACCGCCGCGCCTGAGGCCCGTCACGTGCGCTCCGTCGCACCCCGATGGCCGTTCACCGGCCCGGGTTACGGCGTAGTTTGGGGATCATGTCTGTGCCGAACGATCCTGATCCCCGCCTTCAGTCGTACGCGGATCCGCAACGGCTGGTCACCACCGAGTGGCTGGCCGAGCACCTGGGCGACGAGGGCCTCGTGGTTGTCGAGTCCGACGAGGACGTACTGCTCTACGAATCGGGTCACATTCCCGGTGCTGTCAAGGTCGACTGGCACCTGGAGCTGAACGACCAGGTGACCCGCGACTATCTGGATGCCGAGCGCTTCGCCGAGTTGTGCGCCGCGAAGGGCATCGGCCGGGGTGACACGGTCGTCTTCTACGGCGACAACTTCAACTGGTGGGCCGCGTACGCCCTCTGGGTGTTCTCGCTCTTCGGCCACGCCGACGTGCGGCTGCTCGACGGCGGCCGGCAGAAGTGGATCGCCGAGGGGCGCGAGGTGACCCGCGACAAGCCGGCCCGTCCCCGCGCCGACTACCCGGTGCCGCTGCGCGACGACGCGCCGCTGCGGGCCTACCGTGAGCAGGTCATGGCGCACATCGCCGCCGGCCGGCCGCTTGTCGATGTCCGGTCGCCGGGTGAGTACACGGGCGAGACGCTGCACATGCCGGACTACCCGCAGGAGGGCGCGCTGCGGGGCGGCCACATCCCGGGCGCGGTCAGCAAGCCGTGGAAGTCGGCCGCCAACGAGGACGGCACGTTCAAGTCGGCCGACGAGCTGAAGGCGATCTACGCCGACCAGCTCGGGCTGAGCCCCGACGACGACGTGATTGCGTACTGCCGGATCGGCGAGCGGTCCAGCCACACCTGGTTCGTGCTGCGGCACCTGTTGGGCTACCCGCAGGTGCGCAACTACGACGGCTCGTGGACCGAGTGGGGCAACCTGGTCCGGGCACCCGTCGTCAAGGGCGACCAGCCCGGTGGCCTGGCCGCCTGAACGGCGCCGGTATCGGTGTGGACCGTCCCCGCGCGATGCCCTGTCGCGCGGGGACGGTCGTTCAACCAGCGACTGCGATCACGCCACGCAGATCGCGGATGATGCCGGTGACCTCACCGGTCTCCGGGTTCCAGCGGGCCAGCGCGGCCGGTTCCAGCCGGAGCAGCACCGCACCCTTGTTGTCCCAGCCCAGCACCTCGCAGCAGCCCTTACTGCGCTCCCGGCCCAGGTCGAGCAGGTGGGACACGGCACCGGTCCGCGCGTCCAGCACCGCCGTCCCCTCGGCGCCGTCGATCTCACCGCTGGTGATCCATGCCGCGCTGGCCAGCCGCCCGCCGTGCAGCCAGCCCCGGCCGTAGAACTCGTTGATCTGGTACGGCGAGGGCAGTCCGTCGGTGGTGATCCGCTGTTCGGAACGGATCGTCGCCTCGCGGGCGGTCCGGGTACGCAGTTCCAAGCCATCTCGTTCGCCGATCAGCTCGACCAGCGGCGCCTCCCGACCCGCCTCCGGGTCGGGCGCGGCCAGGACCCAGGTCGACACGTCGATCCTGCTCGCCGCCCCGGTGGCCCGGTCCACCGCGTACGTCCGGTCCTCGCCGCCGACCAGCACCCGGTCGTTCGCCCAGACAACCAGCTCCAGATAGCCGTCGAGGGGGATCCGGCGTACCTGCGCGGTGGTGAGGTCGACGATGACCAGTTCCTTGGTCTGCGCGAACGCCGCCGACTTGCCGTCCGGCGACAGCACTCCCGGCTTCACGGCGGGTGCCTCGTTGTAGCCCGCATCCCGGGTGGGTTGCAGCGTCACCACGTCGAGGCTGCGTACCACGCCGTCGTTGCCGAGCACCCGCACCGGACCGTCCGCGCGATTTTCCTCGTCTGTCGGCTGGAACAGTGCCAGCGCCCGCTGGACCGGTCGCTCGGAGAGCGCCACGGTCGCCGGGCCGCCGAGCCGGGCGAGTGGATCGGGTGCGAAGGTCAGCTCGGCGGGTGGGTGCTGCACGGGATCGCCGTGCGTGGGGACGGTGGTCGGGGTTGGCGCCACCGTGAGATTCGGTGGTGGATCGGGCGGTCGTAGGGCCGCCACCACGCCGCCGCCGACAAGTGTCACGGCCAGAGCGACAATGCCGACGGCCCGTCGGGTCCGTCGCCTGCGCCGAGCCCGGTCCCAACCGGCCGTTGCCGGTTGGCTGGGCAGAACGTCCTCGACAGTGATGGTCAGCAGCCGCCGCAGGTCCTGTTCGTTCACGGGTTCACCTCCAAGCCGGCGGCCAGATCGGCCGAGCCCTGCCGTGGCCGGGCGTCCCGGGCGAGGTCCGGGGCGACCTCGCGGAGGCGGCGCAGCGCCGCATGACACTGGCTCTTCACGGTGCCGACGGTCACCCCGAGTGCTTCGGCGGTGGCGACCTCGGTCAGATCCTCGTAGTAGCGCAACACCAGGACGGCCCGCTGCCGGGGCGGCAGCAGGCTCAGTGCGTCGTGCATGGTCAGCCGTAGCGCGCCGTCCCGGTCGTGGGTCACCCGGTCCGGTGGCGTGGCGCTCAGCCATTCCCGCCGTCGTCGACGCCACCACGACACGGCATCCCGGTAGAGGATGGCCCGCACGTACGCGGAGGGGTCGCCGTCGCGGACCGACGCCCAGCGCAGCGCGAGCTTGAGCAGGGCTTCCTGGAGCAGATCCTCGGCCTGATGCTGGTTGCCGCAGATCAGGTAGGCCGCACGCAGCAGCCGGTGTTGGTGGTTTTCCACGAAGGCGAGGTAGCCGTCCCGGCCGTCGTGTCCCGTCGGTGCCATCCGCCCCCTCCCGGCCGTCGCGTTGGGCGTCACCTGCCAGACGCACGGGGAGGGGTAAATGGTTGGGTCAGTTTTCCGGCATCCCGGTCAGGTAGCGCTGCAGAGTCGGTGCGATCCAGGGGACCAGCTCCTCGGCCGGCGCGTCCACCATGGGTGGCAGGCGGACGATGTACCTGGTGAAGGCCAGGCCGAGGATCTGGCTGGCCACCAGACCGGCACGGCGGGCGGTCGTCGCGGGATCGGTGCCGAAGCTGGCCACGGCGGCGGCGAGCTGATCGACGAAGATGCCGCGCATGCGCTCGGCGGCGCCCGGGTTGGTGCTGGCGGCCCGGAGTAGCGCCACGAGCGTCTCGTCGCCCTCCCAGCGGGCGAGGAAGTGCCGGATCAGCACCTCGCCGAGGTGAGCGGGCGGCACCGCGGCCAGATCGGGCAGGCGGAGGTCGAACTCGGCGGCCGCCGCGAAGAGCCCCTCCTTGCTGCCGTAGTAGCGCATGACCATCGAGGGGTCGATTTGGGCGTCCGTGGCGATGGCCCGAATCGTGGCGCGCTCGTATCCGTCCGCCGCGAAGCGTTCCCGCGCCGCCCGCAGGATCGCCGCCCGGGTGGCGTCGGAGCGGCGGGGGTGGGTCGGTTGGGTGGACGCGGTCATGCCGACGACCGTATGCCAACAACTGTTGACACACAATCAGCAGCGCCATAGCGTTGCCAACAAGTGTTTGCCAACGCCTGTTGGCAACGGTTCTCCGGAGGTGGCCATGCTGCCCGAGAGCACGGATGTGCTGGTGGTCGGCGCTGGTCCGACCGGTCTCGCCACCGCGCTGACGCTGGCCCGACGCGGGATCGAGGTGACCGTGCTGGACCAACTGGCCGTGCCGCCGACGACCTCCCGTGCGGCGGTCGTGCACGCGTACACCCTGGAGGTGCTGGACCGGGTCGGCGCCGCGGCGCCGCTTGTCGCCCGGGGGATCCGGTCGCCGCGTTTCACCGTCCGCGACCGGGACCGGGTGTTGCTGACGGTGCCGTTCCACGAGTTGCCCTCCCGCTTCCCCTACGCGCTGCTGGTCTCGCAGTCGGTCACCGAGGAGGTGCTCACCGCGCAGTTGGCCGCCCTCGGCGTCCGGGTACGACGGCCGTCCCGGCTGACCGGCCTGAGCCCGACCGACAACGGGGTGCTCGCGCGGATCGACGGGACGGAGCTGCGCGCCCGGTACGTCGTCGGTGCCGACGGCTTGCACAGCACCGTCCGGCAGGCAGCCGGCATCGGCCTCACCGGCCCCCGCGACGAGGAATCCTTCGTGCTCGCCGACGTGCGGGTGGACAGCGTCCTGCCCGGCGACGAGGTCGCGCTCTTCCTGGCCCGGTCCGGCCCGCTGATCTGGGCGCCGCTGCCGGACGGAGTGGTCCGGCTGGTGGCCGCAGTGGCGACGGCTCCGGCGGATCCGGATGCGGCGTTCCTCCAGGCGCTGCTCGACGAGCGCGGCCCGGCGCGACGACCCGACCGGGTGACCGAGGTGCTCTGGGGCTCCCGGTTCCGGGTGCACCACCTGATCGCCGACACCTTCCGAGCCGGATCGGTGCTGCTGGCTGGGGACGCCGGGCACGTGCACAGCCCGGCCGGCGGTCAGGGCATGAACCTCGGCATCTGCGACGCGGTCGCCCTCGGCACCGCCGTGGCGGACGTGCTCGACGGAGGCCCGGAATCGCTGCTCGACGATTACAGCGCCGGGCAGCGGCCGATGGCCGAGGACGTGCTGAGTTTCGCCGCCGGGCTGACTCGACTGGCGACCGTCTCCCCGGCCCGCCGTCCCGCCCGGGACGTGCTGATCCGGCTGCTCGGCGCGCTACCGCCGGCCCGCCGGAAGGTCGCGCTACGCCTGTCCGGGTTGTCCCACCGGCAGCCGGCGTCCGGCTAGGCGGCCCCGCTGGGGCTCGGCACGCTGGGCGCGGTCCGCAGTGTCCGCCACGCGGCCACTGTGACAAGTGCGAACGTCAGTGCCGCCGCGCCGACCACCGGCACCGTGCCGTACGCCGCGGCGGCCAGGCCGGCGAGCACCGCCCCGACCGGTGCGGTGAGCAGACCGACCATCCGCTGGGCCGCACCGACCCGGCCGAGCAGCCCGGCCGGCACGTACCGCTGCCCGTACGACGCGCACAGGCTGTTCCACACCACGGTCCCGGCGGCGAAGACGGCCAACGCGAGGCCACCGAGCACCGGATCGCGGGCCAGCGCGAACCCGGTCAGCGCCACCGTCTGCGCGGCGAGCACGGCGCGCAGCGCCGGCAGGGTGCCGACCCGGGCGGCGAGCCGGCCGGCCCCGAGCGCCCCCGCCACACCGCCGACGATGGCGGCCGCGGCGAACAACCCGTACCCGGCGGGTGGCACCCGCAGCACGTCGAGCGCATAGAGCACCTGCACCGCGATGATCCCGCTGATCACCAGGTTGCTGGCGGCGGCGAGCACGGTGACCCGCCACAGTGTCCGGTGGCCGCGCAACCAGCGCACCCCCTCGGCGATCTCGCTCCCCACCGACAGGCGTCGAGTGCTCGCGCGGGGAACCGCGACCGGAAGCGGCGCCAGGGCCAGCACGAGCAGGGCGGCGGCGGCGAAGGTGACGGCGTCGAGGGCGAACGGCAGGGCCGGGGCGACGGCGAAGAGGACACCGGCGGCGGGTGCGCCGAGGAAGCCGCCGGCCACCGCGGACCCCGCCTGAAGCCGACCGTTCGCCCGGGGCAGCGCGTCCGGGGGCACCAGCGCCGGAAGCAGGGCGAATGACGCCGAGTCGAAGAGCGTGCCCAGCGCGGCGAGGAGGAACGCGGCCAGCAGCAGCACCGCGACGCCGACCCGGTCGAGGGCGACCGCCACGGCCAGCGCCGCCACCACGGTGGCGCGTACCCCGTCGACCAGAGCCATCGTCCGACGGCGGTCCCAGCGGTCCGCGTACACGCCCCCGAGCAGGCCGAACAGCAGCGGCGGCAACTGACCGGCCACGGTGACCGCCGCGATGATCCGCGGGTCGCGGGTCACGGTCGCGGCCAGCAGGGCCAGTGCCGGCGTACGCAGCGCGTCCCCGAGCCTCGACGAGACGGCGGCGGACCAGAGCAGCCGGAAGTTTCGGCCGAGAGGAGGGGAGGTCATCCGGTGACCGTGCGGGTTCGACCGGGTCGAGGGTCAAGCCGCCGGACGAAAGAGGGACGCGCCTGTCGGTGATCATCGGTACGGTGAGCGCCGGCATTGGACCGGGGAGAAATCAGTCGTGGACCACACTTTCCAGGTCGACCTACGTGGCGTGGTCGATCTGCTCAGTCATCATCTCTACGGCAGCCCGCGGGTCTACGTCCGCGAGCTGCTCCAGAACGCGGTGGACGCGATCACCGCCCGACGTGCGGTCGAGCCGGACGCGCCGGCGTTGGTCCGCATCGAAACACCGGACCGCACCGGGGACGGCACGCTGCGGGTACACGACACCGGCATCGGCCTGACCGAGGCGCAGGTGCACGAGCTGTTGGCCACCATCGGCCGCAGCTCGAAGCGCGACGAGCTGGGGTTCTCCCGGCACGAGTTCCTCGGCCAGTTCGGCATCGGCCTGCTGTCCTGCTTCCTGGTGGCCGACGAGATCCAGGTGCTCACCCGGCACGGCGACGATCCGACCGTTCGCTGGACCGGGTACGCCGACGGTCGCTACGCGGTGACGCTGGCCCCGCCGGAGGCCGCCCGCGCCGAACCGGGCACCACTGTGACGTTGGTGCCCCGCCGCGACGCCGACCAGTGGTTCACCACCCCGACCGTCACCGACCTGGCCCGACTCTTCGGGGCGCTGCTGCCGGTCACCGTCCGCGTCGGCGACGTCGTCACCACCACCGGGGCACCGCCGTGGCCGACCACGCCGGGTGCGCCGCTGGACCGCGCGGCGTTGGTGCGGTACGCGCGGGAGACGCTCGGCGTCGACCCGTTCGACGTCCTGCCGCTGGCCGTGCCGGAGGCCGGGCTGACCGGCGTCGCCGTCATCCTGCCCACCCCGGTGAACCCGGCGGCCCGGGCCGGGCACCGCGTCTACCTCAAACGGATGCTGCTCACCGAGAACGCCGACGGGCTGCTGCCCGAGTGGGCGTTCTTCGCGCACTGCGTGGTGGACGCGACCGAGCTGCGTCCGACCGCCAGTCGGGAGGCCCTCTACGAGGACACGCTGCTGACGGCGACCCGGGAGGCGCTCGGCGACCAGGTGCGCGGTTGGCTGGTCCGGCTGGCGCGGCACGACCCGCACCGGCTCGCGCAGTTTCTCCAGGTGCACCACCTCGGCGTGAAGGCCCTGGCGTTGCACGACGACGAGATGCTCCGGCTGGTCGACAGGTGGTGGCCCATGGACAGCAACGTCGGCACGCTCACCCTCGCCGAGTTCCGCGAGCGCTACGGCGTGGTCCGCTACGCGGCCAGCCTCGACGAGTTCCGTCAGCTCGCCGCCGTGGCCGCCGCGCAGGACCTGGCGGTGGTCAACGCCGGCTACACGTACGACACCGAACTGATCGAGCGGCTGCCGGTGGTGGACCGCTCGGTGCTGATCGAGCGGCTGGAACCGAGCGACCTCACCACCCGCTTCGACGCACTCGACCCGCAGGTGGAGTTGGCGCTGCGCCCGTTCCTCACCGCGGCGCAACGGGCCGTCGAACGGTCCGGCTGCGAGGTGGTCATCCGGGCGTACGAGCCGGTCTCGCTGCCCGCGCTCTACCTGGTGAGCCGCACGGCCGCGTTCAACGACCAGCTCGCGGCCAGCCGGGACCGGGCCGACGACCTGTGGGGCGGGGTGCTCGACGCGCTCGCCGCCACCGCGCCACCGGACCGCCCGCAGTTGGTGCTCAACCACCGCAACCCGCTGGTACGACGGGTGGCCTCGCTGACCGACCCGGAGCTGGTGGGGCTCGCCGTCGAGGCGCTCTACGGGCAGGCGCTGCTGCTCGGGCACCATCCGATCCGCGCGGCCGACGCCGCCCTGCTGAACGATTCCTTCCTCGGCCTGCTCGGCCGGGCCGTGCCAGGACAGGAGTGACCATGAGCGACGAGGATCTGTGGCGGGTGCTGCGCGGCATCACCGACATGCCGTACGGGGCGGGGCAGATCGCCGCGCTGGAGCAACTGCTGCGTCGGGTCGACGCCGCCGACGACCGGCACCTTGCCTTCGTCACCCGGATGCAGGCCACCGAGGGCTACATCTACGGCGGCGAGCCGGCGAAGTCCTTCGTGACCTTCTCCTGGTGCCTGTCCGAGTTCGACCAGGATCCGCAGCCCTACCACCAGCGTCACCTGCACAAGCTGCTCTGGCACTTCAAGTACATGGTCAACGGCCTGCTGAACTTCCCGGAGGTGCCGCTCGACCGCACGTACGCCGTGCTGGACGACATGGAACGCCGCTACCGGGAGGGCGGGCACAGCCTGCGGACCGTCCACAAGTACCGGTTCCGGATCGCCGACCACGTGGGCGACGCGGAGGCGGCCGCGCACTGGTACCGGCTCTGGCAGACCACCCCGAGCGACGACCTCTCCGACTGCGCCGGCTGCGATCCGACGAGTCAGGTGGAATACCTCGCCGACACCGGGCGGGACGCCGAGGCGGTGGAGCTGGCCGAGCCGGTGCTCGCCGGCCGGCTCAACTGCAACGAGCAGCCGCAGGCGATCCTCACCGCGCTGCTCCTGCCGTACCTGCGGACCGGGCGGGGCGACGAGGCGCGGGACGCGCACCGGGAGGCGTACCGCCGGTTGCGCGGCAACCTCGCCGACCTGTGGGAGATCGGCGACCACGTCGAGTTCTGCACGGTGACCGGCAACGGGGCGCGGGCGGTCGAGCTGGTCGAGCGACACCTGGACTGGTTGGACCGGCCGCCGTCGCCGGCCGCCGCCATGCACTTCGCGGCGGCCGCCGCCGCAGCACTGCGTCAGGCCGGCGAGTCGACCGTGTACCGCCGGGCCGCCGAGGGCCGGCCGGCCGCCGAGGTGTCCGCGGCGGCGCTGGCGGACGAGCTGGCCGAGACCGCGACGAGTCTGGCCGTCCGCTTCGACGCCCGTAACGGCACCGCCCACCAGTCGGAGTGGGTCGCCCGTCGGCTGGCGGTGCGGGCGAGCGGGGAGCATCTGCCGCTGTCGGCGAGCGTCCGACGCCCGGTCGGTCGGACCGCCGACCGGGCGGAGCGGGTGCGGTCCGGCAAGGGTGAACGACCCACCGTCGACCTGCCCGCCGACGCCGGCCCCGACGACCTGCTGGACCTCGCGGACCAGAGCTGGGGTCGACACGACCAGACCACCTTCCGGGCGGCGCTTGTCGCCTTCGACGAACGGTTCGGCTCCGCCGAGCTGCCCGCACGTACGTCCGCGCACCGGTTGGCGCTGCGGGCGGGCGAGCGTGCCGACGAGGAAGACCTCGAGAGCGCCGTCGAGCTGAACCGGGCGGCGCTGAAGTTGTACCGGGAGGTGGGCGAGGACGTGCCCGCCCAGGTGGTCGCCGGGCGGCTCGGCGTGCTGTTGGCCCGGTCCGACGAGGGCGCCGAGGAGGGGCTGATGCTGGTTCGCGAGGCGGCCGAGGCCCTGGACCGGTCCGGCGACGCCCGGGAGCGGGCGGGCGGACACGTCCGGTTGGCGTCGGCGCTGCTGCAGCGGGAACGCTGGGCGGACGCGCTCGCCGCGCTCGACCGGGCACCGGCCGACGCGGGCGGCGACCGGCATCTGCTGGCCCGGATCGCGACGTACCGGGCGCACCTGCTGGAGCAGTTGGACCGCGTCCACGAGGCCCGCGCCGCCGTCGACGAGGCTCGCCAGCTCGGCCGTGAGCTGGGTGTCGGCGAGGTGATCGTGACCGCCTGCCTGGCCCACGCGCGGATGGCGGACGATCCGGCGGACGCCGTGGCTGCCTGCGACGAGGCGTTGGAGGCGGCACCGGCGGACGCGGAGCTGCCGGTCCGAGTCGCCCGCGCTCGGGCCTTGCAGTCGGCCGGCCGGGCCGTCGACGCGGTGGACGACTTCGTCGAGGCGGTGACGCTGTGCGTGGAGCAGGGTGCCGGGGGGGATGCGATCCTGCGGTGGGAGCTGGCGAACGCCTACCAGATGGTGGGCCGGCTCGCCGAGGCCGCCGAGGTCGCCGAGGAGGCCGTGCTCGGTCTGGACCGGATGGGCGCCCAGGCCGAGGCCGACCGCTGCCGACACCTGTTGGCCGGCGTCTATGCCGGGCTCGGCGAGGTTGACCCGGCGTTGGCACTGCTGGAGCAGTTGGCCGTCAACCTGGACGGACCGGACAACCTCCCCTACCGGGCTCAGGTGCTGGAGGAGGCCGGCGGGATCCTCTTCGACGCCGACCGGGACGCGGTGGCGGGCGAGCGGTTCGCCGCCGCGGCTGAGGAGTACCGGCGTGGCGAACTGCCGCTGGACGAACTGCGCGCCCGGCGACGGGAGGCGTACGCCTGGTTCTGGGCCAACGACCGGGACGCGGCGGTGCGGGCCGTCGAGGTGGTCGACGCGGTGGCGGCGACGTTGGCCGGGCAGGCCGAGCCACCGGTGACGTACGAGCTGGCGATGGCAGCCGAGGTCGGAGCACGGGTGCTCATCGGGGAGGGTCGACTGGACGAGGCGTTGGGCCGGCTCGACGGGGTGCCCGACCGGTTGCGGTCGATCGGGGCGTTCAGTGAGGCCGCCATGGCCGAGCGCCTCGCCGGTGAGCTGCTGCTACGCCTGGACCGCCCGGCCGAGGCGGAGGTGCTCCTGCGCCGGGTGCTCGGTGGGTTGCCGGTGGACGCGCAGCCGGTCCGCCAGACGGCCTGGCTGCTGGCTCGTGCGCTGGATCTGCTCGATCGGCCCGCGGAGGCCGCCGCACTGCGTGCGGAGCACGATCTGGACGAGGACGACTGACCCGGAACGGGCCGCCCCCCGGCCAGGTCAGGGGCGGCCCGACCCGGTGCGAGCGAAACTCACCGGCAACCACCACTGCCGGTTTGCGGTCTAGGCTTGCCCGGTGACGGTGGAGCAGCAGGCACGGGGCGCGGCGGGTGCGGGCCGGCGCAGGTCCCGCAAGGACGAGATTCTGGAGATCGCGGTTGGTCTGTTCGCCGCCCGTGGCTACCACGGTGTGTCGATGGATGACATCGGCGCGGCCGCTGGGGTCACCGGTCCGGCGCTCTACCACCACTTCGCCGGCAAGGAGGCGATGCTGGCCGCCGCGCTCATCCCGGTGAGTGAGGGGCTGCTGGCCGGCGGGCGGGAACGCGCGGCCGGGCACCCGGACGCTCCGCGCGAGGTGCTGGAGTCGCTGATCGACTTCCACGTCGAGTTCGCGCTGGCCAACCCTGCGGTGATCGCGTTGCACCTGCACGAGTTGGACCGCCTGCCGGAGGAGCCGCGGCGACGCATCCGTCGCCTGCAACGGCTCTACGTCGAGGAGTGGGTGACAGTGCTCACCGCGCTGCACCCGGGCATGCCGGATGGGGAGGCGCGGGTGCTCGCGCACGCCGCGTTCGGTCTGATGAACTCGACCCCGTTCCTCGGTGGCGAGGTGGACCGGCGGCGTCGCGCCGAGCTGCTGCGCGGGGCGGCCCTCGCCGCGCTGCTCGCCTGAGCCGACTCGTCAGAAGCAGGCCGGTCATGATTCCCTGACATCGTCCCACCATCCGGACGCCGGGAGGAAACATGATCGAGTCACTGTTGGTCGCCAATCGGGGCGAGATCGCCCGCCGGATCATCCGTACCGCCAAGCGCCTCGGCATCCGCGCGATAGCGGTCTACTCGGAGGCGGACGCCGACCTGCCGTTCGTCGTCGAGGCCGACGAGGCGGTCCTCATCGGCCCGCCGAACCCGGCGCAGAGCTACCGCAACACCGAGGCGATCCTGGCCGCCGCGAAGTCGACGGGTGCCCAGGCCATCCACCCCGGGTACGGCTTCCTGTCGGAGAACGCCGAGTTCGCCCGTACCGTCGAGGCGAGCGGCCTGATCTGGGTCGGGCCCGGCGCGGACGCGATCACCGCGATGGGCGACAAGATCAATGCTCGGAACCTGATGGCGGCGGCCGGCGTCCCGGTCGCGCCCGGCACCACCGACCCGGCGGCCGACCTCGACGCGGCCGTGACGGCGGCGGCCGAGATCGGTTACCCGGTGATGGTCAAGGCCGCGGCCGGCGGTGGCGGCATGGGCATGGGCGTGGCCGTCGACGAGGCCGCGCTGCGCACCGAGTACGACAAGGTACGCGCGTTCGCCGAGCGGATGTTCGGCGACGGTTCGGTGCTGATCGAGCGGTACTTCCCCCGGGTACGGCACGTCGAGGTGCAGATCCTCGGCCTGGCCGACGGCCGGGTGGTGGCGCTCGGCGAGCGCGAGTGCTCGGTGCAGCGGCGCAACCAGAAGCTGGTCGAGGAGTCCCCGTCGCCGGCGGTCTCACCGGAGCTGCGGGAGCGTTTCCTGGCGGCGGCGGTGCGCGCGGGTGAGGCGGTCGGCTACCGCAACGCCGGCACCGTGGAGTGTCTGCTCGATCCAGCCACCGGCGAGTTCTTCTTCCTGGAGATGAACACGCGGTTGCAGGTGGAGCACCCGGTGACCGAGTACGTCTACGGCATCGACCTGGTCGAGGAGCAGTTGCGGGTGGCGTCCGGGCTGGCGCCGACGTTCGACCCGGACGCGTTGACCGCGCGTGGCCATGCCATCGAGATGCGGATCAACGCGGAGGACCCGAAGCGCTTCCTGCCCGGCCCTGGCGTGATCAGGACGTGGGTGGAGCCGACGGGCGAGGGGGTCCGGGTGGACTCCGGCTACACCGAGGGCAACACCGTCACCCCGTTCTACGACAGCCTGCTGGCCAAGCTGATCGTCACCGGTGCGACCCGGGACGAGGTGCTCGAACGGGCGAAGACGGCGGTCGCGGCCTTCCAGATCGAGGGGCCGAAGAACAACGTCCCCTTCTTCAGTGAGCTGCTGGAGAATGCGGAGTTCCGCTCCGGCGTCTACGACACCGGCATCGTCTCCCGCATGCGCTGACCCCTTCTTGATCAATGTGACCGTTGGTCGGGTGGCATGCTGGGAGACGTTGAGGTTGGTGGCTGCACAAAGGGGTGGGCCTTTCATGGTTGATCTACCGGATTCGGTCTCGATTCGTGAGGTCGGGCCACGGGACGGGTTGCAGAACGAGGACCCGATCCCGACCGATGCCAAGGTGCGGCTACTCGACGCGCTCTCCGCCACCGGCGTCCGCCGGATCGAGGCGGTGTCGTTCGTGCACCCGTTGGCGATTCCGCAGATGGCCGACGCCGACCAGGTGTGGCAGCGGGCGGTGAAGGCCGACGGGGTGCGGTACTCGGCGCTGGTGCCGAACACCCGGGGCGCCCAGCGGGCCCTCGCGGCCGGCTTCACCGAGATCGAGGTGGTGGTCTCGGCCAGTGACACCCACAACCGGCGCAACGTCAACCGATCCACCGACGAGTCGCTTGACGACATCGCCGAGTTGATCGACCTGCTGCATGGGGCGTCCGCGCGGGTCGAGGTGATCGTGGCGACCAGCTTCGGCTGCCCGTACGAGGGGGACATCGACCCGCGGCGGGTGGCCGGCATCGTCGACCGGGTGGTCCGCGACGGCGCGGACCGGGTGGCGTTCGGGGACACCACCGGAATGGGCACTCCGCGTCGGGTTCGCGAGCTGCTCACCGCGGTACGCGACCGCAACGCGCACGTCCCGGTGCTGCTGCACTTCCACAACACCCGGGGTACCGCCCTGGCCAACCTGTTGACCGCCCTGGAATTGGGGGTGACCGAGTTCGACGCCAGCGTCGGTGGCCTCGGTGGTTGCCCGTACGCGCCGGGGGCGAGCGGCAACCTGGCCACCGAGGAGGCCGTGCACATGCTGCACGACATGGGCATCGACACCGGCATCGACCTGGCCGCCCTGATCGAGGTGGCGGAGTTGGCTGAGGAGTTGCTCGGCAAGAAGCTGCCGTCCGGTGTGCTGCGGGCCGGTCCGCGTACCCGGCTGACGCCGCTGCCGAGCTGACCGTCAGGACACGCGGAGAGGGGCCGGCCCGGAGGCCGACCCCTCTGACGTGCCTGGTCGATCAGCTCACCGGGGTGAGCACGCTCGGCCAGCTGTCCCGGAAGATGTCCGCCCCGGCGCTGTCCGTGCTGCGCTCGGTGGCGATGCGGGTGCCGGCGAACAGGTTGCTGACCCGGTTCGCCTCGGCGCTGCTCGGGTACGGGTTGGTGCAGCCGGTGCCGGCGCTGCCGCCGGACATCAGGAGGGCGCAGTTGCCGTTGTAGTTGTCCGGCAGGCCGAGGATGTGCCCGATCTCGTGGGTCATGATCCGCAGTGGGCTGTACTGCGCGGCCTGCTGGGTGTCGATGTAGACCCGGCCGTTGCCGAGGCTGGTCCGCACGGCGTAGGAGCCGCCGCCGGTGATTTGGTAGATCCGCAGGTTGGAGCCGCAGTTCGCGGAGAGCGTCAGGTTGACTGTGGCGTTGTTCCAGATCGACGCGGCCTGGCTGGCGGTGCCGGCGTAGCTGCCTGCCTGGCTGGTGTTGTAGCAGATGGTCATCGCGGCCGACGCGGGTGCCGGGTTGGCGACCGTGACGGCGAGGGTGGCACCTGCGGTCGCGAGCATCGCTACCGCGATTCGACTGAGTCGTGAGGTCATCGCTGACTCCGATCTGGAAGGGGGTGCCAGGAGCCTAGCCATAGACATCTGTAAATATCAATGCCTGTTTCGCCGATGCCTGGTCACCGCCCATCCGGATCAGTGCCGCTACTGCGACCACCAGGTCGGCTGCCGGGACCAGCGGTGCCGACGCAGCGTCGCCAGCACCTCCGGCTCCAGCGGTTTCCCGTCGCTCACCGCGATGTTGCTCTCGACGTGCGCGATCCGTCGCATCCCGGGGATGGTGGTACAGACCCGGGGGTCCGCCAGGATGAAGCGCAGCGCCGCCTCCGGCATCGGTATCCCGGGCGGCAGGTCCTCGCTCAGCGCCTGCGCTCGGGCGACGCTCTCGGCCAGGTTCTCCGGCACGAAGTACGAGTTGCGCCAGTCCCCCTCCGGCCACGTCGACTCCAGGGTCAACGTGCCGGTCAGGGTGCCCTCGTCGAACGGAACCCGGGCGATGACCGCGACGTCCTGTGCCGTGGCCGCCGGAAACAACTCGTCCTCGGGATCCTGGTCGAAGATGTTGTAGATGACCTGGACGGCATCGATCAGCCCGGTCTCGATCGCCCGTACGCCGTTCCACGCCTCCCAACGGTTGACCGAGATGCCGATCCCACCGATCAGGCCCGCGTCCCGCAGCCCGGTGAGCGTGTCCCGCCAGCGCGGGTCGTCCGTCCAGGAATCCTCCCAGACGTGCAGTTGCAGCAGGTCGATCGACTCCAGCCCGAGATTGTCCAGGCTCTTGTGCACGTACTCCTCGATGTGCTCCGGGGGGAAGACGTCATCGAGGGTGGAGTCCCGGGTCGACGGCCACTTCATGTCCTTCGGCGGCACCTTCGTGGTCACGTACAGCCGGGTGCCGGGGTTGGCCCGCACCAGGTCGCCGAGCACCTGCTCGCTGTGCCCGCGCCCGTACACCCAGGCCGTGTCGAAGAAGTTGCAGCCCAGGTCGACGGCCCGCTGGAGGGCGGCGAACTTCTCGTCGTCCTCGACACCGGTCCAGCCGTGGAGGCCGCCGCCGACCCCCCACATGCCGTACGAGATCTCACTGACCTGCCAGCCCAGCCGACCGAACCTGCGATAGTGCATGGTCACCTTCCTGCTGTGAGGGGATGGTGGGGACGGGACCGCCCCAGGTCCGCACCGCCTGCCGGTAGTCCGAGCCGTCGATCGCGAAGGCGCGCGTCAGCTCGTCGGGGATGTCCACCGGAGGCCGGACCAGGCTTGCCGTCCACCTCGGCTCGGCACCCCGGGCGCGCTTGGCGCCGTAGGTGCCGGCACCGAGGTGCACCAGGGGCAGGCCGCGCTCCGCGGCCAGGCCCCGTGGGCGGTACATGGTCAGGTTGAAGTACGAGTACGCCGCCGCCAGCGGGTCGAAGCCGGCCGCGCGGACGTACACCCCGTCGGGCCACAGGTAGTTGAGGCTGAACCCGACCACGTCGTCGCCCGCGAATTCCAGGAGTACCAGGCTGTACGCGTCCAGCGCCGGCACCTGGGACGCGAAGTAGCGGTGCATGTCGGCGTCGGTGTCCGGGCCGCCGTACTTGCGCTGGGTCGCGCCGAGCAGCGGCGCTATCACGTCCACGCACTCGGAGAGGCGGACCGTCTCCATCCGGTCCACGGCGTCGCCGTACCGTCGGCGTTCGCGTCGCCACTCCCGCCGGTCCGCCGCCTCGGCGGCCCGGTCGGAGACCTCGCCGCCCGGGGCGGGCAACACCGCCTCGGCCGACAGCATCGCCGCCACCGGACCGCGGCCGGCCGGGCCGACCGCCCGATGCCAGGCCGCCTGGTACGCGGCCACGTGCTCGGCAGGGGTGTAGAGCAGCGCGACACTGGCCGCCCCGAGCCGCACGGCGAGCGCCTCCACCTCGGTGAAGAGGGCGGTCAGCACGGCGTCCCGCCGGTCGCCGGGCAACTCCTTGGAGATCGCGACAGCGCCGTGGTAGCCGGCCCGCGAACCCACGAGCAACGCGGGCAGGAACGCCGCGTGTTCCTCCGGCGACAGCGGCCGCTCCAGATTCTCCTCGGCGATGTGACCCGGGCTGTACGCCAGGTTCATCGACGGCACGCTCGCGCCGGCCCAGAGATAGGTCGCCACCGCCGCCACGGTGGCACCCGTGGCGTCCCGGGCCACCAGATAGGTGGTGACGAACGACGGGTCGGTCTCGGCCCAGGCCATCCACGGGTAACCGAGGTAGAACCCCTCACCCTCGGCGAGGCCGTTCCACACCTGCTCGCCGATCTCGCGGACGGACCGCAGGGCCGTGACCGACACGTCGTCGCTCATCAGCCGTCCCGGTCGCTACCGTCGTCGAGCAGCTCCAGCGCCACCAGGTCGTCGTATGTCTCCCGCCGACGGATCAACGAGATCTGGTCGCCGTGCACCAGCACCTCGGCGGGGCGCAACTGGCTGTTGTAGTTGCTGGTCATCGACATGCCGTAGGCGCCAGCCGTGAAGATCGCGAAGTGGTCGCCGGCCTTCAGCGCCGGCAACGACCGGCCCCGGGCCAGGTAGTCGCTCGACTCGCAGATCGGGCCCACCACGTCGTACGTCGTCAGACCCTCGATGCCGGACACGTCGCGGGAACTGGGGATCGCCTCCGCGGATGGCTGCACCGGCCACATGAAGTGGTAGCTGTCGTACATCGCCGCGCGGGCGATGTGCGTCATGCCGGCGTCGATCACCGCGAGTTGCTGGTCACCGGCCTGCTTGAGATAGCGGACCGTGCTGAGCAGAATTCCGGCATTGGCGGCGATGGTGCGGCCCGGCTCGAATATGACCTGACCGCCCTGCCGGGTGAACGCGGTGAGCCGATGCACGATCACTTCGGCGAAATCGTCCCAGCTCGGTGCGGTGCGATCGATGTATTCGGCCGGAAAACCGCCACCCAGGTTGAGCGTCGTGATCCGGTGCCCGGCCGCCTCCAGTCGGGCGACCAGGGCGAGCAGCCGATCCAGGGCGATGGCGTAGACCTGCGGGTCGAAGATCGGGCTGCCCAGGTGGATGTGGAAGCCCTCGATCCGCAGCGCGTCGTCGTCGGCGGCACGAGCGAACAGCGCGCCGGCCCGCTCGATGTCGACACCGAACTTGCCGCCCCGGGTGCCGGTGGTCGTCCGGGCCGGGGTGCGCTGGTCAGGCGCGACGTCGGGGTTGACCCGGATCGCCAGCCGAGGACGTACGCCCTCCTCACGGGCGATCCGTGACAGCAGCTCGACCTCCGCCTCGGACTCGACGTTGATGCAGCGGATGTTGCGGCGGACCGCCTCCCGAAGCTCGGCCTCGGACTTGCCCACCCCGGCCAGCACCGTCCGCTCGGGGTCGATCCCCGCCACCACCGCCCGGTGCAGCTCGCCCCCGCTGACCGCGTCGATGCCGGCGCCCTCCCGGCCCAGCAGCCTGAGCAGGTGGACGTTGCCCAGCGCTTTCGCGGAGAAGCAGACCAATGGGCTGACCGCGTCGAAGGCCTTGGCGAATCGGCGGTAGTGATCAATCAGGGTGCTCGCGGAGTAGACGTATGTGGGTGTGCCGTACTGCTCGGCCACCGAGGTCAGCGACACCCCTTCACACCAGAGGGAACCGTCGCGATAGGTGAACTCATCCATAAAATCCTCATTCGGGAGATCAGCGCTCAGGATATCGCCCACCCAACGAAGATCTACCCCTTATCTGTACTCGTACAGGTCCTTCTGTTCGAGGGCACGAATCCGCTGGTAGTCGTCCTCCAGCTGGCTCGGATCCTCCGCGATCAGGTAGAGGTGGCCGGGCGAGGTGAACAGGTCGATGGTCCGGTGCACCGGGGTGCCGGGCAGCAGATCCAACGCCGACCCGCAGAAGACCGAGGGAATCTCGGCCAGCCGCTGCGCCGCGCCCTCGGCGACCGTGCCGTCGTGGGGCGCCACCAGACAGACGACCATCAGGGCGCGCTGCCGCTGGTAGCCGGCGCCGATCCGCCGGGCGAAGCGGTCCGGGTCGGTGTACCGCTCGACGGTCAGCGACAACTGACTCACCCCGGTCGCCCGCTCCGGCCCGGCCGGGGTGACGCCACCCTCCAGCCGCGCCCCGGACTCGATCAGGACCGGCCCCCGGTCGTCGACCAGCAGTTCCGTGTGCGCCGGGCCGGTACGCACACCGAGCGCGTCCAGCACCTTCTCGACGAACGGGCGGAGCACACCTTCGATCGCACCGGTCCCGTCCAGCAGGACCTGCCTGTCGTACACCGGGCGGCCGTCGATGAAGAAGCGGTCGTCGCGCCAGATCTCGTGGATGTGGTGGCGGCCGTCGAGGCTCACGCTGTTGACGAAGTACTGCTGGCCGACGAGCTGCTCCTGCACCAGCAACGAGTCGTTCGGCTGGCCCATGGCGTTCGTAGCGCCGAGCAGCTTCGCGGTCGCCGCCCGCGCCTGGGCCTCGTCCGTGCAGAAGTACACCCCTTCGGAGCCGGCGCTGGCGGCCGGCTTGACCACCACCGGCAACACCCGGCTGGTCGCGAGCCAGTCGTCCAGCTCCTCGACGCTGCCCACCTTCGCGCCGAGCGGCACCCGCAACCCCGCGCCGGCGACCGCGTTCATCATCGCGGGCTTCTCCCGCCGGGGACGGTCGGCCGAGCGGACGTTGCCGGGCAGCCCCAGCAGCTCCGCGAGGTCGTCGGCCACGTTGACGCCCCACTCGCTGCCCGCGATCACCTCGACCGGACGCATCGGTGCGAGCATCTCGGCGGCCGCGCCGAGGGCCTGCGGAGATTCGCCACGCACGGTCAACACGGTCCGGAAGTCGTCGCGGCGCAGACCGGCGGCGTACCGCTCGTTGATGGTGCCGGTGAGGACCGCGACGCAGCGCCGACCCTGCTGGTTGAAGGCGGGTGCCAGCAGCGCGCCGGTCGAGAACGGGTCGACGATCACGACCACCTCGCCCGCGGCCGCCCTGGCGCCCGGTGGAGTCACGACGGTCTCCGTGACGAAGGAGGCCCGGTACGGGCGCAGGTCGAGGCCGTGCGCCGGGCTGAGTACGTCGAGCCGCATCGGCAGCGGATCCGCCCAGGTGCCCGGCCGATCCGGTGGCCGGGCGTAACAGAGGCTCAACGCCGGCTCGCTGAGCCGTTCGGTGTTGAGCACCAACTCGGCCTCGTCGCAGCCGTCGTCGTTGGGGTCGAGGTGGTGCAGCGGCACCGGCACGAACCCGAGTCGGCTCTTGAAGGTGAACAGTCCGGCCTGGGCGATGTGGCCGTACAGGGTGGGGTCGGTGCCGAGCGAGATCCAGGCGAAGTCACGCCGGCGGGCCTCCTCGAACGCGGCCAGGTAGAGCGCCCGACTGATCATCGCCTGGCGGACCTGCGGCCGCGCGGCGGAGAAGGCGATCCGCATGGCCAGGTCGGACGCGGCGACGCGGCAGACGACACCGGCGATCAACTCGTTACCGGCGCGCGCCGCGACGAGGAAGAAGTCGGCGAGCCCGGCCTCGGTGGGGTCGACCCCGTGCGCCGCCGGCAGACCGTGCGGCATTGCGGCGATCTGCGCGTCGTAGACGGCGAGGAACTCGGCGAACAATTCCGGGGTGAGCCGGGCGTGCACCTCGATGGTGAGCCCCTGCGTGTCGACGTACCGGCGCACGTCCCGGAAGTTGCGGCGCTCCGCCTTGGAGAGCCCGGCGAGGAAGTCCTCCGCGCGGGCCGGGGTGGGTCGCCCCCAGGTCACCCACCCTGGCTTGATCCGGAAGCCGGCGGCCTGAAGGCTCGCCCAGTGCTCCCGGGGTGGGTCGGGCACGACGACCACGTCCGCGTCGTCCGCCCACCGTCGGTCCAGTGCCTCCTGCGCCGTCACGATGCATCTGCGCAGGCCGTAGTAATCTTCCGCGCCGTTTCCGGACACGTGTCCCCCCGCCTTTGCGATCCCCACCCCCCGGGCGTTCTTCGACCTCGCTGTCCCGTCACGCTCCGCTGTCGGCAGTGACCATTGAATCGACGCTGCTCAGCGTAGCCCGCATCGACAAGACGGCCGCCAACGCGATCAGGGCAGCCATCGGGGACAGCAGCCGCGCCTCGGTGGGGCCGAGCCAGCCCAGGACCGCGCCCGCCGCAAGCGTCCCGGCCGCGCTGCCCACCGCCATCATCGTGGCCGCCAGGGCGAACGACTCGTTGATCACTGTCTTGGGCACCAGGCTGCCGAGCAGCCCGAACTCCTCCGAGCTGAGCGCCGCCAGGGGAAGACCCGCGAGGAACAGGCACACCGCGAGCACCGGGACCGACGTGGCGAAGACCAGCGGCACCATGCACGCGAACGCCACCGCCAGCAGCACGAGGTAGCGGTTGACCGGCAGCCGGGTGTGGTGCCGCGCGCCGTAGACCAACCCGCCGAGGACGCTGGCCGCCGGGGGCAGGGACAGCAGCGCCACGCCGGTCGCCGCGGCGTCGCCGTGCGCCGACACGGTCGCCGGCACGGTGACCTCGAGTACGGCGAACGCCGCGGCCGCCCCGCCGGCGGCCACCAGGATCGCCACCACGCCGGGAATGCGCCACGGCCTCCGCCCGCCCCGGGCGGTGCTGCGCCCAGCGTCGGGTGCGCCGGGCTCGCTGTTTTCGGCCTCCCGGCGCATCGTCGAGACGGCCGGTGCGGTGCCGTACAGGAGGGAGCCGACGACGAGCATTCCGCCGGCCAGCAGCGTCGTGGTGAGTGCGCTGAACACGCCGGTCAACAGGCCGGTCAGGGCGGGGCCGATCACGAAGAAGACCTCGATCAGCACCGCCTCCAGGGCATTGGCGGTGTTCAGTGCCGCTCCGGGCGGCAGGATCAGCGCCCAGGCCGCGCGGACGGTCGAGCCCACCGGTGCCATGGTGAGCGCAACGGGCGCGACCGAGGCCACCAGCAACCAGGTCGGGCCGCTGCTCGCGACGAGGAAGAGGGCCAGCGCCACCGCGTGCAGCGCCGCCAGTGTCAGCAGTACGACCCGCAGCCCGCGTCGGTCGATCAGTCGGCCGTGCAGCGGCCAGGCGACGGCCAACGCCGCCGAGAAGACGCCGAGGGCCGTCGCGCCGGACGTGTAGGAACCGGTTTTGGCGCTGATGTGCAGGAATATCGCGAGGGGTTCGATGGCCACCGGTAGCCGGGCGAGCATCGCGGGCAACATCACCCGGGGAACGCCGGGCGTACGCCACAGTGCGGCGTAACGCCCGACGGCCTCACCCAGCGACATCAGTCACCAGTTCAGACAACGGGGACGGACTCCTTCTGCGTGCGCGGCCGGTAGATGCCGTCGTACTGGTCGATCAGCGAGCCGTTCAACGCCTCGGTGAGTCGCAGGCGTTGCTCGAACAGCTCGTAGTAGGAGAGGTGGTTCGACGGCATCGGCGAAAGGTAGACGCTGATCACTTCCGGCGTCTCCTCGATGTCGAACGATAGTCGGTCCGCCTTCTTCCGGAAGTCCGCGGTGCCCGGGAGCAGAGTCCGGTTGAAGACATTGAAGTAGTTGGTGGCCTCGGTGCTCGCCTCGTTGAGCCGGGCCTTCAACTGCAGGCACCGGTCGAGGTACATGTCGATCATCGCCTGGTCGTCGTCGTCATGCCCGATCAGCATGTTGAAGGTCAGATAGCGGACGCCGAGGTCCAGCATCGACGTGACGATCTGGAGCTGCTCCTGGAAGGGCCGCAGCTTGTTGAACTTCTTGGTGGGCTCGTCACCGAGGTACTCGAGCGGGATCTGCACCCGGTAGCAGCCGACCCAGCGGTCCCCGCTGGTGTCGTTCCAGAACAGGGTCTCCATCAGCTCCCGGTCGACCTCACCCAGGTCGAGGAACTTGCCGAACTCCAGTCCGTTGGCGAACTCCCAGGAGAACTCCATCTCGCGGGCGATCCGGAAGATCTCCAGAGTGTCCTCCCGCCCGCTGTCGTGCAGCAGCGTCCCCCGCCCCGAGCGCTGGATCCGGGACAGCGTGTTGTCCTCCTGGAACAGGATGTTCGAGATCCCCATCGACTTCAGGTACTCGAAGTGCCGCCGCACCACGTCCGGCTTCATGTAGCGGTAGTGCCCACGCATGGGGGTCGCGCAGAACGAGCAGGTCCGGTAGCAGCCGCGCGAGGTCTCGAAACAGGTGAACGGCGCCCGTACGGTCATCGGCGGCTGGCCCTCGCCGGTGTCGTCGTACACCGACAGGTCGTCGATCAGGTCGAGTGCCATTGGCGGCAGTTCGGCCAGGTTGAGCTGGGCGCCACCCATGATGACGAGCCCGTCGCCGACCCGCCGCGTCATCACCATCCCCTCGATGGGTTGGCCGGTCGCCCGGGCCTGGATCAGTTTGGCGAAGGTGAGCTCACCCTCGAGCTGGATCACCACGTCGAAGCCGTTGGCCAGATACCAGTCCGGTCGGGCGGTGACGTCCATCCCCCCGCCGACGATCAGCGCGTTCGGGTTCACCTGCTTGAGGAAGGTGGCGAACTCGGTCACCACCCGGGCCGAGTTGGTGAAGTTGTTGGAGATCCCGATGATGTCGGCGGCACGCGCCTCGTCCGCGTACGCCTCAAACGGGCCGCCGTAGCGATGGCAGTCGATGGTGCGCGGCCCGTACTGGAACGAGGCGTAGTGCAGCGGCTCGCCGTCGTCCACCTGGGTGTCGACGATCTTGAACTCCGCGTCGACCCCCCACTCGCGCAGGTAGGCGCGAGCACCGGCCGCCAACGTGACGAGCGCGCTCTTGGGGTTGCGGACCCGCACCGGGCTGATGGTGGTGTCCTCGTCGCGGAACGACTGCCCGGGGTACGGGGCGTACAACAGGGTGACACGCATGGCCCTAACCTCCTGGTCAGCCCGCGTAGATGCCGTCGTAGAGACGGTGCATCTCGCGATCGTTGAGCATGGTCGTCATCTCGAGACGCTTCTGGTAGATGTCCCAGTACGTGAAGTGGTCGGTGTTGATCGCCGACAGGAAGATCCCGATGACCTCCGGGTTCTCGTCGATGTCGAACTGGAGCAGGGAGTGCAGGGTGGTCCAGTCCCGGGCTCCCGGCAGCAACGACAGGTTGAACACGTTGAAGTACGGCTTGTACTTTCCCTGCCCGACGGCCGTGAGCTCCTCCTTCAACCGGAGGCAGTAGTCGGTGAACATGTCGATGCCCTCGCGGTCGTGCTCGGGATAGCCGATGAACAGGTCGTACGTCTGGTGGCCGACGCCGTGGTCGGTGAGCATCGTGGCCAGGACGTCCACCTGCTCGTCGAAGCCGAGCAGCTTGGGGAACCGGCGCTTCTTGACGTTCATGTTGTCCAGCGGGATCTGCACCCGGTAGCAACCGACCCACTGGCCGTCGACCATCTTGCTGCCGAGCAGCGCGTCGGCGAGTTCGTGGTCGAATCTGCCGTTCTGCATGAACTTGCCGAACTCGATGCCGTTGGCGAACTCCCAGGCGAAGCCGTAGTCCCGGAACATGTGGAACATCGCGAGCACGTCTTCGCGCCCGGAGTCGTACAGGTAGCGACCGGTGCCGTTCTGTTGGATCCGGGACAGCGGGTTGTCCTCCTGCCACACGATCGTCTTGATGCCGTACTCCTGGAACGTCTTGAGGTGCTTCTCCATCGTCGGCAGGCTCATGTAGCGGTATCCGCCGCGGGACGGGGCCGTGCAGAACGAGCACCGCCACGCGCAGCCGCGGGACGTCTCCCAGCAGATGAAGCTGCCCTGCACGCCCTCCGGCGGCGGACCTTCCGCCGTGTCCGTGTAGACCGACAGATCGGGGATCAGGTCGAGGGCCATCGGCTCGATCGAATCCATCGGTATGGTCTCGCCGGTGTCGACCTTCGTGGGGATCAGCCGGCCCTGCAGCGAGATGTTCGGCACGGTGCCCAGGTCCTGCTTGCGGTTGAGCGCGTCGATGATCCGGGCGAAGGTCAGCTCGCCCTCACCACGCACCACCACGTCCGCGCCCCGGGACAGGTAGTACTGCGGACGGGCGGTGCAGTCGACACCGCCCACGACGACGATGGCCTTCGGGTTGACCCGCTTGATGTGCTGCGCGAGGTCGCTGACGATGTGCGCGCTGTTGGTGAAGTTGCAGGTGATCCCGTGCACCTCGGCCGAGCGGATCTTCTCGTCGGCCTCCTCGAACGGGGTGCCGTACCGGTAACAGTCCATGATCCGAGGGCCGTACGGCAGCGACTTGTACTTGACCCGCTGCCCACCGAGTTGGAGATCGATGATCTCGATGTCGCAGGAGTAGCCAAAGTGCGGTGCGTACGCCCGCAGCCCGGCGGCGATGGTGGTCAGCGCGCTCTTCGGGTTGAGTGGCCGCTCGGTGTTGATCGGCTCGCTCTCCCCCTGGAAGATCTGTGAGGGGAACGGGGCGTAGTAGAGGTTCACCTTCATGGCGTCTCCTGGGCCGTTAGGTCGCGGTTCACTGGACTGTCGCGGTGGACAGGTGCGGACGGTTCACTGACAGGAAGGTCCTCGCGAGACGGTCGACCATCGTGTCGACCCCCACGTCCCGACTCGTGCCCCAGTTGAGGCCGAGATCCCGAGCCAGCCGGGCGGCGCGGACCGTGTCGGTGCCGACCAGGGCGTCGTGGCACACCCCGGTCAGTGCGTCGGTCGCCGCGGCGCTGCGGGGCCGAAGAACAGCGAGACAGCGGGCTGTCTCGTCATCGCCGACCAGGTCGGCGGCCCGGTCGAGGAACCGGTCGTACGGGACCTCCGGCAGCGCGCCCGCCTCGGCGCGGAGCAGGGACAGCAGCTCGGTCACCGGCACCGACGTCGGCGCCACCACGTTCAGCACGGTGCCCGGCAGCACCGGGTGGTGCGGGTCGGTCAGCGCGGCGACCACCTGGGCGACCAGGTCGACCGGGGTCCAGTCCACGTGCAGGCGGGTCGGCGGCCGTACGCCGAGCCGTAGGCAGAGCCGCAGGATCATGGTGACCGAGGACCGGGGGTTGGCGTGCCCGGTCCGGGAGTGGGCGGCGACCTCCCCGAGCCGGACGACGGCGGCGGGGACACCCTGCTCGCTGGCCGCCCGCAGCAGTTGCTCACCGACCCACTTGGACTGGCTGTAACCGTCGGGTGGCAACGTCGACCAGGGCGGCAGGAACGACTCGGTGAGCGGTGTGCCGGGGGCGTGCCGCACGGTGGTCGTCGACAGCGAGATGATCCGCTTGCGGACGTGGGTGCCCGCGAGGTGGATGAGGGTACGCAGGCCGTGCACGTTGGTGGCCCGTAGGTCGACGTAGTCGCGGAGGGTGTCGACCCGACCGCCGGCGTCGACGATGGTGCCGACCTGTCGACAGAGCCGCCGCCAGTCGGCGGCCACCAACCCGAGGTGGGGTTTGTCGAGGTCACCGGCGAGGGCCGACCAACCGGTCAGCTCCGCCGGCCCGTAGCCGCCGGCCGACAGCGCGGACCCGACCCGGTGCCGGGCCGCCTCGTCGTCGGTGGCGCGGACCAGGCAGACGACCGGTCGACCACCCTGCGCGGTGAGGGCGGCCAGCACGTGTGAACCGATGAAGCCGGTCGCGCCGACCAGCAGGATCGCCCCCGGGTCGTCGGGCCGCCGGACCCGCACCCGGCCCAGCTCACCGAGGCGCAGGTCGTCGGCCAGTTCGTGTGGCGTGACAACGGGCGGGGGCAGCGGGCTGCCCCGGCGGACCAGTTCGGCCTGTGCCGCGATGGTGGTCGAACGGATCAGGTCGCGTACGTCCAACCGGATCGCGAAGGCGCGTTCGAACTCCACCGCGAGCCGGGCGGCGCCGAGTGACGTTCCGCCGAGGCAGTAGAAGTCGTCGTCGTTGGCGTTGAAGCCCAGCACCCGCGTCCAGATCTCGGCGATCCGCGCCTCGACGCTGTCCGCCGGGTAGGCGGCGTCGGTGTCGGTGGCCCTCGGTGCGGCACCGGCCAGTCGGCGGCGCAGTCGCTCCTGGTCGACCTTGCCGTTGGAGAGCAGCGGCAGGGTGGCGAGGCGGACGAATCTGCCGGGCACCAACGCGGCGGGCAGCGCGGTCCGGGCGTGCTCGCGCAGCGCCTCCTCGGTCACGGCCCGCTCGGCCGAGTAGAAGCAGACCATCGTGGCCGCCGCGCCGGCCTCGTCGACGATCACCTTCACCTGGTGCACGTCGGGCAGCGTGGTGAGCGCGTGCTCGATCTCGCCCAGGTCGACACGTATCCCGGCGATCTGGACCTGGGCGTCCCGGCGGCCGCTGAACATCAGCAGGCCGTCCTCGCGTACCCAGCCGAAGTCACCGGTGCGGTAGAGCAGGTCGCCTTCGACCTCGTCGTACGGGTTCGGGACGAACACCTGCCGGGTGCGCTCCGCGTCGCCGTGGTAGCCCGCGCCCAGGCAGACGCCGGCGAGGTGAATCTCGCCGATCTCGCCCCGGGGTGTCGGCTGACCGTCCTCGTCGAGGAGCAGCACCGAGGTGTTGGGCAGGGGTAGGCCGAGGGGGATGACCTGGCGGTCGTCGTCGTGCACGGCGTGGAAGACCGAGCCGATCGACGCCTCGGTCGGACCGTAGGTGTTGGTCACCCGGATGTCGGCGAACATCCGTCGGAAGGCCTGGACCGTGTGCGGTTTCGCGGCTTCGCCACCGATGAAGACCTGGCGCATGGACGCCAGCAGGTGCCGGTCCTGTGGCCGGTGCTCGAGGCGTTCGACGAGCAGGTCGAAGATGCTGGGGACGAAGTCCGTCATGGTGACGCCGTGCCGGTGGATCTGGGCCAGCGTCGCGTCGAAGTCGAGGATGCCGGTGCGGTCCGGGATGACCACGGTGCCGCCGCGGGTCAGCGGCCAGAGCAGCTGCCAGATCGACGAGTCGAAGGTGTGCGCGGAGTTCTGGAGCACCACCGCGCCGTCGGCGGCGAACCGCTCGGTCATGGACAGGAAGCGGTTGACCAGCCCGTGGTGCAGGTTGACCGCGCACTTGGGCAGACCGGTGGAACCACTTGTGAAGAAGGCGTAGATGGGGTCTTCCGGCCGGGGACGGTCGGTGGCGGGCGCGGGGCTCCGGTGTGTGGTCGGCTCCGTCCGCACGTCGATCACCGGCAGGGCGGGTGCGCCGTCCGGCGGCGACCCGACGGTGGCGACCGGGCTGAGGCCGTCGAGCATCCGGACCTGGCGCAGCGCCGGCCAGGCGCGGTCGAACGGCACGAACGCGGCACCCGACCGCATGGTGCCGAGCATGGCGACGAGGAGCCCGACCCGGTCGTCGAGCAGGAGCGCGACGAAGTCACCCCGCCGGGCGCCGACGGCGAGCAGATCGGTGGTGACCGCGTCGGCCAGCCGATCCACGTCCCGATAGGTGAGCGTGCCGGTGGGATGGACGATCGCGGTGGCGTCGGGATGCCGGCGGATCGTCTCGTCGATGAGGTCGGCGACTGTCTGGTGGATCGGACGTGGCCGGACCGGCCCGTTGAGGAGAGCGCCGACCTGGGCAGGACTGGGGCGCAGGCGCTCTGTTCTGGTGACGGTCAAGGTGTTTCTGAGGACACCACGGAGGCACCTCTCCCGAGCAGTTCACAATATGCCGTTGCGGCGGCACCGTGGACAGGGTGGATAGTCCCCGTTGACTGCATCGCATCGTAACTGCGAACTTTTGAAATTGTCCATGCATCGACAGCGGTAATTTGCCACCGACGAACAGGGCGAAGCGTCGAAATCGGTCAGCGTCGAATGATCTCTGGTCGGCCGCGACGGCGGGTCCACGAGCCGGGGTGGGGGCCGACCCCGCTGACGTCCGGCAGCTAGCAGGGAAATCCCAGTGCCGTCAACGATTCTCACGACTCGGGATCGACGACTTCGGGGTGTCACCGCCTCGTCTGAGCGGACCCACTGGTCAGTGCCTTTGGATCTGGTCGGCAATCCGGGTAATCAGGTACGGTCCCTCTGCCATCACCCTGTCCTGCCGTTACTTCGGGGAAACAAAGGGGCATAACTGTGAATATCTATAAGCCGGTCCGAACCATCGGTCTTGTTGTTACTGTCGGTGCACTTGTCCTCAGTGCCGGATGTGCCAAAAAGGATCAGGGTGAGGTCCAGACCAGCGGGGTCAAGCTCATCAAGGCGGGCACCCTGACCATCTGCACCCATCTGCCGTACCCGCCGTTCCAGTCCAAGGACGCCAGCGGCAAGGTGGTGGGGTTCGACGTCGACGTGATGGATCTCGTCGCCAAGAAGTTGGGCGTCGAGCAGGCGATCGTCGACACGCCGTTCGAGGGGATCAAGTCCGGTCAGGATCTCAACACGGGCAAGTGTGACGCCGCCGCCGCGGGCATGACGATCACCGAGGAGCGGCAGAAGGTGATGGACTTCTCCGCCCCCTACTTCGATGCGACGCAGGCGATGCTGGTCAAGACCGGCAAGTCGTACAAGTCGCTGGATGACCTGAAGGGTCGGAAGGTTGGCGTGCAGGCGGCGACCACGGGCCGTGACTACGCCCGCAAGTTCGAGAAGGAGAAGAGCCTCCAACTCGTGGAGTTCGAGGACCTCGCCGCCGAGCAGCAGGCTCTGGCCACCGGGCAGATCGAGGCCGCCATCAACGACCTGCCGGTCTGGGCCGAGTACATCAAGGAGAACCCGGGCGGCTTCGAGGTGGCGGCCGAGTTCGACACCGGCGAGCAGTACGGGATCTCGGTGAAGAAGGACGGCAACCCGGAACTGCTCAAGACGATCAACGAGGAGCTGGCCAAGGCGAAGCAGGACGGCACGTACGACGCGCTCTACGAGAAGTGGATCGGTCAGAAGCCGCGCGTCTGACCCGATCCCTGGCCGCTCGGCCCCCTGGTTGGCGCTCCACCTCCGGCCTGTCGTAACCGGCGGTTGGGTCGCCGCGACCCGTCCGGGTACGTTAGCCTAACGATCGTTTAGGTCGGTAGGTGTGCCCGGACGGGCCGCCGGCCGGGGGTGGCGGCAGTAGGGGGTCGGCGTGACGCTCGACGGTGAGGCACTGGAGCAGCTGCGCAAGCGGGCCCGGTCCGGTGGTGCGGACAAGTACCACGCGGCCAACGCGGCCAAGGGCAAACTCTTCGCCCGGGAGCGGGTCGCGCTCCTGGTCGACGAGGGCTCGTTCGTCGAGGACGGCCTCTACGCCAACGCGCTCGCCGAGGGGCTGCCCGCCGACGGCGTGGTCACCGGCACGGCCACCATCGACGGCCGACAGGTCTGCCTGATGGCCAACGACTCCACCGTCAAGGCCGGCAGCTGGGGCGCCCGCACCGTCGAGAAGATCATCCGGATCATCGAGCGGGCGTACGGCGCCGGCGTGCCGATGGTCTACCTGGTCGACTCGGCCGGTGCCCGGATCACCGACCAGGTCGATCTCTTCCCCGGCCGGCGTGGCGCCGGCAAGATCTTCTGGAACCAGGTCCGCGCCTCCGGCTCGATCCCGCAGGTCTGCGCGCTGTTCGGCCCGAGCGCCGCCGGAGGGGCGTACATTCCGGCGTTCTGTGACGTGGTCGCCCTGGTCGACGGCAACGCCAGCATGTACCTCGGCTCCGACCGGATGGTCGAGATGGTCACCGGGGAGAAGACCACCCTGGAGGCGATGGGTGGGGCCAAGGTGCACACCACCGAGTCCGGCGTCGGGCACTTCCTCTGCAAGACCGAGGCGGACGCGCTCGACGTCGTGAAGACCTACCTGTCGTACCTCCCGGCGAACTGGACGCAGGCGCCGCCGGCCGCGCCGGCCGTCGCCGCCCCCGCCAAGGCCGACCTGGCCGCGCTGGTGCCGGCCAGCGAGCGGCAGGCGTTCGACATGCGTCGGTACGTCAAGGGCCTGCTCGACGAGGGCTCCTTCTTCGAGATCCAGGCGCTCTGGGCCAAGGAGTTGACCATCGGGTTCGGCCGGCTCGACGGTCAGGTCGTCGGGGTCATCGGCAACAACTCGATGTTCAAGGGCGGCGTGCTCTTCGTCGACTCGGCCGACAAGGCCACCCGGTTCGTGCAGCTCTGCGACGCGTTCAACGTGCCTCTGCTGTTCCTCAGCGACGTACCCGGGTTCATGGTCGGCAGCGTGGTCGAGAAGCAGGGCATCATCCGGCACGGCGCCAAGATGATCACTGCGATCTCCGAGGCGACGGTGCCGAAGATCTGCGTGGTGGTGCGCAAGGCGTACGGTGCCGGCCTCTACGCGATGGCGGGCCCCGGGTTCGAGCCGGACGCCACCATCGCGCTCCCCAGCGCGAAGATCGCGGTCATGGGCGCCGAGGCCGCCGTGAACGCGGTCTACGCCAACAAGATCGCGGCGATCGAGGACGAGGCCGAGCGGGCCGCCTTCGTCGCGGCCAAGCGCGCCGAGTACGAGCAGGACATCGACGTCGTCCGGCTCGCCAGCGAGCTGGTGGTGGACGCCATCGTCGAACCGCACGACCTGCGTACCGAGTTGGTCCGTCGCTTCGCGGCGGCGCGTACGAAGGATCGGCACTTCTCCCGCCGTCGGCACGGCGTCACCCCGGTCTGATCACCCACCCAGACCCGCACCGCGACCCGCTTTCGGCGTCACGAGCGCCGGGACGGACCGTCCTTACAGGAGGATGAGATGGACTTCCGGCTCACCGACGAACAAGCGGCGCTGCGCGAGAGCGTGCGGGACTTCGCGCGCCAGGTGGTCGCCCCGGTCATCGCCGAGCACTACGAGCAGCACACGTTCCCGTACGAGGTGATCCGGCAGATGGGCAAGATGGGCCTGTTCGGCCTGCCCTTCGGTGAGGAGCACGGCGGCATGGGCGGCGACTACTTCGCGCTCTGCCTGGCCCTGGAGGAGTTGGCCCGGGTCGACTCGAGCGTGGCCATCACGCTGGAGGCGGCGGTCTCGCTGGGCGCGATGCCGATCTACCGCTTCGGCACCCCGGAGCAGAAGGCGACCTGGCTGCCCCGGCTGCTCAGCGGCGAGGCGCTGGCCGGGTTCGGGCTCACCGAGCCGGGCACCGGCTCGGACGCCGCCGGAACCCAGACGCGGGCCGTGCTGGACGGCGACGAGTGGGTGATCAACGGCTCGAAGGCGTTCATCACCAACTCGGGTACCGACATCACGGCCATGGTGACCGTCACCGCGGTGACCGGCACGAACCCGGACGGCTCCAAGGAGCTGTCGACGATCATCGTGCCGACCGGCACGCCCGGGTTCACCGTGGCGCCGGGCTACTCGAAGGTGGGATGGACGGCCTCGGACACCCACGAGCTGACGTTCGACGACTGCCGGGTGCCGGCGGCCAACCTGCTCGGCGAGCGGGGCCGGGGTTTCGCCCAGTTCCTGCGAATCCTCGACGAGGGCCGGATCGCCATCGCCGCGCTGGCCGTCGGCCTCGCGCAGGGCTGCGTCGACGAGTCGATCAAGTACGCGAAGGAGCGGCACGCCTTCGGCCAGCCGATCGGCGCCAACCAGGCCATCCAGTTCAAGATTGCCGACATGGAGCTGAAGGCGCACACCGCTCGCCTGGCGTACTACGACGCCGCCGCGCGGATGCTCGCCGGTGAACCGTTCAAGCGGCAGGCCGCCATCGCCAAGCTGCACGCCAGCACGATCGCCGTGGACAACGCCCGGGAGGCCACCCAGATCCACGGCGGGTACGGCTTCATGAACGAGTACCCGGTGGCCCGTTTCTGGCGGGACTCCAAGATCCTGGAAATCGGCGAGGGCACCAGCGAGGTGCAACGCATGATCATCGCTCGGGACCTGGGTCTCTGAAGGTCCGCCGCGTAGGCCTACCGATCGGCCCGGCAAGGCTGCCCGTAGGGCTGTCGGATTATCGGCGAACGGGCGTCGGCAGCCCGACGTTCGGCTGCCGACGGTCGTAGTTCATCCGTACTCTTCGTGGCCATGACTCCGGATCATGAAGGGTCACGGAGCCCGGCTGGTCGTACCCCCCTGCCGGAGCTGCTCCGCGGGCATCGACGCGCCGCCGGCCTGACCCAGGCCGAGCTGGCGTCCCGGGCCGGGGTGGGCGTGCGGACGGTGCGTGACCTGGAGCGTGGCCGGTCGGTCCGGCCGCAACGCACCACCGTCGAGTTGCTCGCCACGGCGTTGGCGCTGACCGGCACCAGCCGGGCGGCGTTCCTGGCCGCCGCCCGCGGGCACTCCGGCACCGAGTCACCCGGGCCGGACGCCACCCCGACGGCGCTCGGGACCGGCGACCGGACGACCTCCCAGTCGCTCTCCACCAACCCGCCGGCCACCCTCCCGCCGCCGATCGCGCTTGTCGGCCGAGATCGCGACCTCGCCGAGCTGGCCGAGATGCTGACCGCGGAGCGCGGGCCTCGGCTGGTGAGCCTGGTCGGGTTGGCCGGGGTCGGCAAGACCGCGCTGGCAACGGCGGTGGCACATCTGGTGGCTGTCGACCACCCGGGCGGTGTGGCCGGAGTGCTTGTCGCTGAGGGCTCGGACGGGCCGGACGTGTTCGCCGCCGCGATGGCCGTACTGGGCGCGGCACGGCTGCCGGACCTCCTGACCCGGCTCGCCGGACAGCCGGCGCTGCTGGTGCTGGACGCGGTGGAGCATGCGCCGGACCCGGTGGCCGCGACGCTGCACCGGCTGATCGGTGCGGTGCCGTCACTTCGGGTGCTGGTCACCGGGCGGCATCCGGTCGGACTGCCCGGCGAGAGGGTCTGGCCGGTCGCACCACTCGATGTGCCGCCGCCGGGCGACGGACGCGCTGGAGCGGCCCCGCTCGAATCGTGGCCGGCGGTCGCGTTGTTCACCACCCGACTGGCTCAGGTGCGTCGGGAGCCGCCCAGTCCCGATGAGCTGCCCGCCCTTGTCGCGCTGGTCCGCCGGCTGGGAGGGCTGCCGCTGGCCATCGAGCTGATGGCCGCCCGAGGTCGACTGCTCGACCTCACCGAGCTGCTGGACCGGTACGGCGACCACGTGCTCGACCTCGCCACTCCCGCCGATCCGGTGGTCCACCCCGGCGCGGCGGCGGCGGTGTCGGTCACCCTGCGCGACGCGGTGGCGACCAGCTACCGATTGCTGGCCCCCGACGAGCGGGCGGCGCTGCGGCAGCTCGCCGTGTTCGGCGACCGCTGGTCGGTGGAGTTGGCCGAGGAGATGCTCGGCGACCGGGCCGACCGGGACGGCGCGGTGGCGATCGACCCGGTTCCGCTGTTGGACCGGCTCGTCGAGCTGGGGTTGCTGGGCGTGCGCGGCACCGGGCCGTTCCGGTTCCGCCTGCTCGACGCGGTCCGCGACTACGCCATCGAGCAGGCGGCCGCCGCGGGTGAGCTGACCTGCATCCGACGTCGGCACGCCGAGGTGATCGCGCGCCTGGTGGCGCGGATCGCGAGCGACCTGGTCGGCCCCCGGCTGCCCGACGCGGTGCACCGGCTGGACGAGATGAGCAGTGACATCAGCTCGTCGCTGGCCCACGCGACCACGGACGACCCGCTCACCGCGCTGCGGCTGGCGGCGTGCCTGACCCGCTGGTGGCGGTTCCGTGGGCGAGACGTCGCCGGGCGACAGTGGCTGCGGCGGTTGCTGGCGGACCCCCGGACCGCCGACGCCGATCCGATCCTGCGTGGCTGGGCAGCGCTCGGGGTTGCCCAGCTCGCGGCCGAGCACGGTGCGGGCGCCGAGGAACTGTCGACGGCGCGTACGGCGTTGGGCATCTTCCGACAGGCCGGCGACGTCACCGGGGAGCTGGAGGCGCGAAACATCCTCGGCATCCTGCTGAGCTCCGTCGGCGGGCAGGACGAGGCTCGCGAGCAGGCCGAGACGGCGCTGCGGTTGGCCGCCCGTAACGGACGTACCCGGGATCTGGCGGTGGCCCAGAACAGTCTTGCCTGGCACGAGATCCGGACCGGTGACCTGGCCGCCGCCCGTCGCAGGCTGGCGGCGGTGGACCGCCTCGCCGCCGAGAGTGGCGAGCAGCGCCTCCGGGTGCTGGCCTGGGCCAATCGAGCCGAGGTCGCCCGCCTGGAGGGCTGGTACGCGGACGCCGTCGACCAGGGCCGGCGGGCGCTCGCGGCGTTGTCCGAGCTGGGTGATCCGAGACGCCGTCGCCGGGTGCTCGGGAAGATCGGGTTGGCGCTCGCTCAGGACGGGCGTGCCGTGGAAGCGACAGAGGTGCTCACCGAGCTGCGCGCGGGGACCGCTGAGGCGGTGGCAGCCGAATCACCGCGAGCGCCGGCTCGCCGGGCCGTGGCGCCGAGGCAACGCTCGGGGGAGTCGGCGCTGTCCGCGGGCGGGCCGGAGGTGGGTCTCGGTGCGTTGATCGAAGGGAATCTGGCGCTGCACCGGGGTGACCGGGAGTTGGCCGCAGAGTGGTTCGCCGCGGCCGTCGACGCCAAAGGTCAGGAGCGCCGAGACGTGGTGGAGGCGCTTGTGGGACTGGCTGCGAGCACCGCGGACCCGGCGGTCCTGGAGCGGCTGGAACGGGTCTGCGAGGAGAGCGGCATTCGGCTGCTGCCGCAGGAGTCGGGACTGCTCTACGCGCTGACGGCGACCCGTAGTGGGCCGGAAGCACCGTAGGTGCCCGTGCGCGGGCGGGGAGAGTGGCGCGGACGAAGAGCCCCCTTGGTGCTACCCCTCGCTGTTCGCCCGCGCCGTCACCCCCCGGTGATTCCCCGGTGCAGGAAGCCTGCCACCGCCAGCAGAGCGAAAAGTCTGATTAGCCGAAATTCTTCGCCTTGGCTCGCTCAGTTCTGCCGGTCTTTCTGCCGGTGCGGACAGCCGGTGTTCAGGGCTGGGTGGCGGCGGACTCCTGCTCGGGGCTGACGTCGTCGCTGCCGGCGGTGGCGCACGGGTGTGCGGCGTCGCGTACCCGGCGCAGCCCGTCGAGCAGGGCGGTCAGCGCCTCCGGGTCGAGTTGGCCGGTGAACCACTGCTCGATCATCTGGAGATGCCCGGGTAGCGTCTCGTTCAGGCGTTGCATCCCGGCGGCGGTGACCACCGCGTACGAGCTGCGCCTGTCGTTCGGGCAGGCCCGCCGGGTGAGCAACCCGTCGCGTTCCATCCGGTCCACCACACGGGTCACGCCGCTCGTCGACAACGAGGTCTGCGCGGCGAGGTCGGTCATGCGTAGTTGGTTGCCCGGCGAGCGGGCCAGTCGGGTGATGACCTCGAACTCGACCGAGGACAGGCCGTGCTCCTCCAGTTGAGCGTTGAACCGGGCTGACAGCCCGGCGTGTGCCTCGAAGAGCAGGCCGACGGCGGTGATCCGGGGATCGTCGAAGACGTTGGTCACTCGTTAATCCTAGCAGTACTTGACAGGAGGAATATTGTTGGGGTTATATTTGCTCAAGCAGTCGTTGGGCTACTAAACAATCTCCTGGAGGACAGCAGCATGACCAGCAGCATCGATGCCGTTACCCGCGAATGGGACGGCCTCACCATCCCGGCGGCTGGCACCTACGTCCTCGACGTGGCGCACAAGCGGGTGGGCTTCGTGGCCCGGCACATGATGGTGAGCAAGGTTCGCGGTGAGTTCAAGGACGCGACCGCCACCATCACCATCGCCGAGGACCCGCTGCAGACGTCGGTCGTCGCGACCATCCAGGCGGCCAGCATCGACACCACCCAGACCGACCGGGACGCACACCTGCGCAGCCCCGAGTTCCTGGACGTCGAGAAGTTCCCGACGCTCGAGTTCCGCAGCACCGGGGTCAAGTCCCGTAGTGGCAGCGAGTTCGTGCTCACCGGTGAGCTGAGCATCAAGGGCGTCACCCGGCCGGTCGAGCTGGAGGTGGAGTTCGAGGGTGTCGGCCGCAGCCCGTTCGGTCAGGACATCTTCGGTTTCTCCGCGAGCACCGAGATCGACCGCGAGGAGTTCGGCCTGACCTGGAACGTCGCCCTGGAGACCGGGGGCGTGCTGGTCAGCCGCAAGATCAAGATTGAGATCGAGGGCGAGGCTGTCCGCCAGGCCTGATCTTCCCCGCATCGCCGGTACACCGGGCCCACGCCGCACGTCGGCGTGGGCCCGGTGTCGTCTCCACCTCCGACGCCGATGTCGTGGTATTTGTCACGAGCGGCTCGCGCCGCCATCGCGTCCGCTCGCTCGGTGAACGGGGTACAGATGGCGCCACGAGCGCGCCCGCTCCGGTCGATGTCGGATCACCGCCGTCGGCCTCTGGCTCCGGTCAGGTGGGCGCTCTTACCGTGGAGGGTTCACAATGCGCTTTCCGGGACGGACGAATCCCGACCGCGCCGGCTGTCGGGAGGACACATGGGCAGGGACGTCGCACAGGGCGCCTTCACCCGGGATGACCGCGTCCGCTACCGGCAGAAGGTACGACGCTGCCTGGACGTCTTCGCCCTCATGTTGGACGACTTCGGGTTCGACGCCGACCGGCCGATGACCGGCCTGGAGATCGAGCTCAACCTGGTCGACTCGGCGGCCGAGCCGGCGATGCGCAACGAGGAGATCCTCGCCGACATCGCCGACCCGCTGTTCCAGACCGAGTTGGGGCAGTTCAACCTGGAACTCAACGCCGAACCCCGACTGATCGAGGGCACCGGCTTCGCCGACTACGAGCACGACCTGCGCGGCAGCCTCTCCAGGGCCGACGAACGCGCGGCGAAGTCCGACGCGAAGATCGTCCTGGTCGGCATCCTGCCCACCCTCACCGAGGGGCACCTGGTCGAGGACAATCTCTCCACCAACGAGCGCTACCGGGTGCTCAACGACCAGATCGTCGGCGCCCGTGGCGAGGACATCGAGCTGGACATCCGCGGCGTCGAGCAGTTACGGACGCACACCGACTCGATCGCCCCCGAGGCTGCCTGCACCAGCCTCCAGTTCCACCTCCAGGTCGCACCGGACAGCTTCGCCGACTACTGGAACGCCTCCCAGGCCATCGCCGGGGTCCAGGTGGCGATCGGAGCGAACAGCCCCTACCTGTACGGGCGCCACCTGTGGGCCGAAACCCGGATCGCGCTGTTCCAGCAGGCCACCGACACGCGTCCCGACGAGCTGAAGGCCCAGGGCGTACGGCCCCGGGTGTGGTTCGGCGAACGGTGGATCACCTCGATCTTCGATCTCTTCGAGGAGAACGTCAGGTACTTCCCGCCGCTGCTGCCGATCTGCGAGGACGAGGACCCGGTGGAGGTGTTGCACGCCGGCGGCGTCCCGAAACTCGGGGAGTTGAGGCTGCACAACGGCACGGTCTACCGGTGGAACCGCCCGGTCTACGACATCATGAACGGCCGGCCGCACCTGCGGGTGGAGAACCGGGTGTTGCCGGCCGGCCCGACGGTGGTGGACATGCTCGCCAACGCGGCCTTCTACTTCGGGCTGGCACGGGGTCTGGCCGAGGCGGACCGCCCGATCTGGAGCCAACTCACCTTCTCCTCCGCCGAGGAGAACTTCCAAGCCGCCGCCCGACGTGGTCTCGACGCCGTGCTGCACTGGCCCGGGCTCGGCGACGTACCGGTCACCAAGCTGGTGCTGGAGCAGTTGCTGCCCACCGCCGCGGCCGGCCTGGACGGCTTCGGCGTCTCCCCGGCGCAGCGGGACCGGCTGCTCGGCATCATCGAGCAGCGCTGCCGCACCGGCCGCAACGGTGCCGTCTGGCAGACCGAGGCGGTGTGGGCGGCGGAGCGGCGGCACGGCATGGACCGGGCGGCCGCGCTGCACCACATGGTCCAGCGCTACGCGGAACTCCAGCGCGCCAACGAACCAGTCCACACCTGGCCGGTCCCCTGACCCCACCCCACCCCCCGATCGCGTTGATCATGGGGTTTATTGCCGCGACACGCCGCTCGGGGTCGCCGAGGGGCCGGGGGCCGGGGGTGGTTAGTCGGAGGTGGGGCGGGTGGGGCGGCGAGTTGCGCGGCTGCGGCGGGCGCTTGGTGTCGGATCCTCTGCGGGGGCGGAGATGGATGGTTCGGTGCGCGGCGCGGGCACCCTGGGCGCGGGCACCCGCGGCGTGGCATCCGCACCTGGCGTGGCATCCGCACCAGGTGCGGCGCCTGTCGTGGTTGTCCGGTGCGCGGCGTCGGTCCTGCCGCGTCGGCCCGCGGCGGTGATGGACGAGCGGAAAGTCGACGGCTCGGGCTCGGCGTTCGGAGCCGGATCGGTCCGAGGCCCGTCGACGGTGATCTGCGTCGAGTCGACCTGAACTGCCGGGTGCGGCTCGGGTTTCGGGGCCGCGACTGAGGCGCTCCGATGAGCCGCCCGACTCCGCTCGGCGCGATCGGCGAGGACAGCGGCGAGTACGGAGCCGCCGATCCCGGCGATCACCGCGTACGGGGCGATCAGTTGGGTGGAGAGCTGCGCGGGACCCAGCGTCGACCAGTGCGGCAGGGTGGTCAGGTAGGCGAGCGCGACGAGCACCGGACCAGCGGCCCCGGAGGCAGCGGCCCCGACGCGGTGCCCGGCCGATCGGGCCGTCCGCCGAGCGGCCAGCACGCCGATCAGCAGCGCCGGCACGAGTGCCAACAGCGCACCTGGCCAGTAGAGCTGGTCGGAGATCCAGTACCGCGGGTGGTCCGGATCAAGCTGCCAGGTGCCGAGCTGGGCTCCGGTCAGCCCTCGTCCGACGCGTACCCCGTCGATCACCGAGACCACCGCGAGCAGCCAGAGCCAGGCGGCCGTCGCGGTCACGTTGATCGCGGCGGCCCGGGAGCGAAGCGCCCAGCCGGCGACGAGCACGCCGATCAGGATGCCCAGCATCGCCTGCACGGCGGCGGTCCGTTGCGGTGCCCCGGTGTCGGCGCCGGTGGCGACCCGCGCGGGAACGGCGATCAGCAGCACGGTGACCAGCCCGCCGATCCCGGCACCGAGCGCCAGGACAACCCGTCGCAGCAGGCCCGCCCGGTCGGCGGACGGCGCCTCGGCCACCTGCGGTGATCGGCTGTCCGTCGGCTCCGGGTCGGGCCGGTCGGCGGCAGGTGGATCCAGGGCGGTGGCCGGGTCGGACTCCTCGGTCGCTGCCGGGTCGGTCGCCGGTGGCGTGGCCGTCACTGGCGGCGTGGGCGTCATCGGTGCGCCGCCGCGCTGGTGGAGCCGCTGCGCGCAGACCGCGCCGAGGACCGTCGAGCTGGCGGCGAGCCAGGTGGCCCAGGCGAGGCCGTCGGCCCAGGCCGTGTCGCTGGCGCCGGCATCGCTGGGCGTCCAGGTGATGACGCCGAGCCCGTAGCCGAAGCCCAGTTGCGCGGCACCCGCGCCGGCAGCGACCCCGATCGCGGTCGCGATCGACACTCCCCAGCCCTGTCTGGCCATGCCGGGCAGCGTAACGTCCCGTCGTCGGCGCGGCGAGTCGCAACGACCCGCCGGTGTGGGCCGACCGTCGGTGCGGCGGATTGGGCGGCGGGCGGTACCGTCGCCGGTGATGAGGCGGTGGACGGTATGACGGACACGAGCACGAACCCGCAGGATGCCGCGGGCGGCGGTGCGAGCCGGGCCAGTATGTGGCTGGGTGGTGGGTTGGCCGTCGTGCTGCTCGCCGCGATCGGCGCGACCGGCGGTTGGCTGCTGGCCGGCGACGGCGAGAAATCCCCGGGGGACCCGCTGACCGCCGCGACCACGACCAACCCGCCGAGCAGCCGGGCCACCTCGGCTCGACCGAGCACCGGTCGGGCCACGCCGTCGGCCGTCCGGACCTCCGCCACACCGACCAAGGGCACCGGCCTGACCGTGCCACCGGTGATCGGCGTCGAGTTCGTGCAGGCGCGGGACATGCTGCGCGAGCATCGGCTGGGCTGGCGGCTGGTCTTCGGCGGCGGAGCCGGTAGCACTGTCGAGAGCGCCGTACCCGCCGTGGGCACTGAGGTCGCCCGGGGCACGACCGTGCAACTTCAGGTGACGGGGCCAGCGCCAGCGGCCGAGGTGCCGGACGTGGTCGGCAAGGACTGCGCCAAGGCCGTCGACGAGCTGATCGACGAGGGCCTCTACCCGCGTTACATCAGCGGTCGCAACGGAAAGGTCGCCCGGCAGGAGCCGGTCGAGGACGGCTCGGCCCGGTGGAACGACGAGGTCAGCATCTGGTGCGGGGCGGGCGCCCCCGAACAACCCTCGACGAAACCCACTCCCTGAGCTGAGACCCGTGCGCCGATCGTCGACGCAGCCGAGGCGGAGCGACGTACCCGCGAACGGCGCGGCACGGCACGCTGATCCCCACCGATGGCAGGTTGGGCGACTAGGTTGACGGTCGAGGGCCATGCCGCCCGTCCGGTTCGCGGAAAGGACGTGCGATGAGCGACGACCGCCAGGAGCCTCCCGCCGGCGAGCACGAGGACGATCGGACCCGCCCACTGCCACCGTCCGCCGACCGGGCGGAGCCACCGCAACCGACCCGACCCACCGGCGAGCCGGACGAGACGGCGCCGATCGACCGGACGGTCCCGGCTCGTCCCACCGGGTCGTCCGACCAGACCATGCCGATCGACCGTGCCGCCGCCACCGCGCCGCCCAGCCCGGGTACGCCCTCGTGGGCCGGGCGGGCCGAGGTCCGGCCGCCCCGGCCGGATGAGGCATCCGGGGATTGGTACGTCGAGGAGCAGGGCGGTCGGCGCTGGTGGCTGCCGATCCTGTGGGGTGTGCTCGCGCTGCTGCTCGCCGGCCTGCTCGGCGGGGCGCTCTGGTTGGTGCTCGCCAAGCAGGATGACGACCGGGACGATCCCGACCCCACCCCGTCGGCCAGTGCCACAAGTGCCGCACCGACCAGCGCATCGCCCACCTCGGCCGCGCCGACGAGCGAGGCACCGAGCAGCGCGCCGGCCACCAGCGCGCCGGTCCAGGTGCCCGTGCCGCCGCTCGTCGGCCTGCCGCAGGCGACCGCCGAGGGGTTACTGGGCCGGCTCGGCCTTGCCTACCAGGTGGTGTACCGGTCCTCGGAGTTGCCGCCCGGAACTGTGGTGGGCACCGAGCCGGGAACGGGCACGCCGGTGTCGACCGACGACGAGGTGCTGTTGATCATCTCTCAGGCCCGGCCCTCGACCGGGGTGAGTCCGACCCTGCCGAGTCCGACCGCGCCGAGCCCGACGGTGACCAGTACGCCCTGACCGGTGGTCACCACATTCGCCGGCGGGTGCCGACCAGGCCGAGGCCGGCCAGTGCGATGGCGAGGCCGAAGATGCCGGACCAGAACAGGGAGCGGCGGGTGTCCGCCGCGGTGCGTCCGGCCGGAGCCGCTTCGGTGACCTGCGGACGGTCGTCGGACTGGCTGCCGGCGCCACGGCCGGCCGCCGACCCGGTTGGAGTGGTGACGCCGGCCTGGCTGCCCGGGGCATCCGCGCCGGTCCGGTCGGAGTTCCCGGCTGCCGGTGGAGAGTCCTCCGTCGGTGGGTGGTCGTCGACCACGGTGATCTCCGGTGCGGGCACCGGTGCGGTCAGCCGGGTGGACGACATCGCCGGGTCGCGGACGAGAACCAGGGCTGTGACCATCGCCCCGAGGAGGACGAGCAGTCCACATGCATAGGCGATACGGGAGCGGTGGTGCCGCAGGGCGGGCTGATTGACCATGACCATCCCAGGGTCAGGGTCCTGGACGCGCGGGTGGAACGGTGCCGGGGTGGGCGTACCGATTCTATGGCGACGGCACGCCCACCGGCGGCGGATCGGGTCGGTCAGCCGACCCGGAGCGGGGTACGGGTGACCGGTCGCCGGGCCCGTACGGTGTGCGGGCGGGGCTCGGGGGCGGCCTGTAGTTGCTCCAGCCCGTCGCGCTGGACGAAGATCGATCGTCGGTTGACCGCGTCGCCCGCGGCGTTCAGCTCATAGCCGTCGAGCCAGAGCCAACCGTCGTAGGTGGGCCAGTCCAGCACCCGGATCACCCGGAACTTGATGGGCTTGAGGAACTGGACACTCGCCGCGCGAGTCACGAGCAGTACGTCACCGGTGCGGGGAAGCACATGGGCTCCTGGGGAGGATGGCCGGCAACTGTGCCGGCGGTGCCTGATCGGGGGACGTCTCGGCCGGTGACGGGGTCGTGCCTCGTGAACCGGTGGTGCGGATGGTGGTGGCCGGGCCGTACCTCGCTGGTGGCGTGCCGCCACCCGACCATCACCCGGATGCTTCCGGGAACCGCGCCCGCCGCCGCAGCTTGCCGGCTTGCAGCGGCGGGGTCATTACCCCGGAGCACGTCTCGGTTGTGCCGGCCGGGTCCGCGCCGCGTCGGGCTTCCCCGCCTCGGTGGGTTCACCACTGCGAGGGAGCGGATCGAGACGCTGAGTAACCCGTGCCATACGGACAGAGTGCATGAGGGACGTGCTGCATGCAAGTTGCACGTCGACTTTTGCCGATACGTGAGCGAGTCCCGCGAAAGGCCTATTGAAGCCTTCCGCGTACGGGCGGCACACTGGGAGCCGGTTTCGCCCGTCGCGGCCGGCCGAGGACCGGCACCACCCCCTTCGTCGCGAACGTTCGCCGGACGACGGTCGCGCCCCCGGCGGGTGTCAGCCAGTGGCGCGTCGACCGGAGGTAGCCCGAGTGGGGCCGAGCAGCCAGCCGCGGGGATCAGCGACTCACGGGTTGCGCGATGAGTGAGCGGCGCAGTCCCACCATCAGAAGGCGGCGGCTCGGTGCCGAGCTGCGGCGCCAGCGGGAGTCCGCCGGGATCACCATCGAGATGGTCGCCGAGCAGTTGGAGTGCTCGGCGTCGAAGGTCTCCCGGATCGAGACCGGGCACACCACCGCCACCCCTCGCGACGTCCGGGACATGCTGCGGATCTACGGGGTGGTCGGTGCCGAGAGCGACGAGCTGGTGCAGATCGCCAGGGAGGCCCGACAAAAAGGTTGGTGGCATCCGTACAGCACGGTGCTCGTCGGCGCGTACGTCGGGCTGGAGGCGGCCGCGAGTTCGATCCGGGCGTACGAACAGCAGGTCGTACCGGGTCTTCTGGAGACCGAGGAGTACGCCGGAGCGATGATCCGCGCGGCTCGGCCAGACTTCACCGCCGATCAGGTGCACCAGAGGGTGCGTGTCCGTCTGGGCCGTCAGTCGTTATTGACCCAGGACGATCCGGTCGATCTGTGGGTGGTACTCGATGAGGCGGTGGTACGTCGGCCGGTAGGCGGGGACGAGGTGATGCGTGGCCAACTCAAGCGGTTGGTCGAGGTGGCCGAGTTGCCGAACGTGACGTTGCAGATCCTGCCCTTCGAGGTGGGCGCGCACGCCGGCATGGACGGCACCTTCACGATCCTCAGCTTCCCTGAGCCCGGTGATCCTGATGTTGTGTACGCGGAGAACGCCACGGGTGGGCTTTTCCTCGAGAAGAGCGACGAACTGCAGAAGTACAGCTTCATCTTCGATCACATCCGCGCTGCGGCCATACGTCCAGAGGAGTCCGTCGCACACATCGCAAAACTGGCAGAGGAGCCGTTGTGGAAATGGCGACCAAAAGGTTCCCCGTGGACCTGACGCAGGCAGCATGGTTCAAGAGCTCAAAAAGCGGGCCGAACTGTGACAACTGCGTGGAGGTGGCGTACGTGACGGGGGCGGTCGGAGTGCGGGACTCGAAGGACAAGACAGGCCCGGCCCTGGTTTTCGCACCGAGTGACTGGCACGCCTTCGTCGGCGGCACCCGAGGCGGTGCGTTCGGCGAGGTCTGACCGAGTGGTCAACTGAGGCCCTCGTCCGGATTCGGATCCGGACGAGGGCCTTGCCGTGTCCGGGGCGGGCCGGGCGGGTGGGGCGGTCGGCGAGGTTCCGCCGGGATTCCCGTCGCCACAGGCCGCCCGTCTCGTTGAACTGGTCGGTACGGCGCAGGTCGACGACCCGTCGCACCGACCGGCAACCGAGCGAGGTAGGCGAGACGGATGACGACGATCGGGTCAGACAATCTCACCAGCGGTCCGGGTAAACCGGAGCGGTTCGGTGGCAAGTACCGCGGAGCGCGTCGGGACAGCGTACTGACCGAGGTGGTGTCGACCGACCAGGAGATGAGTGGGCGGGACACGTCGGCCTCCGAGTCGGCGGACCTGCCGCTCTCGCTGCCCTCGCTGGACACGAACCCACTTGTCGAGCCGTCGTTTCCGCCCACCGGCTGGCCGATGGAGCCCCGCGGGTCGCTGGCCGACCATCCGCTGCTTCGTGGCCTGCTGATGGAGTTGCCGCCGAAGGGCAGCCTGCCGCCAGCGGAGTGGCTGGACCGCTGGTTCGAGGCGACCAGGGCGATCCTGGAGTTGCTATACGTGCAGGGGGCCGGTCGTCCGCGCTGATCGCGGAACGGCGGGCTGCGCCCGCTCGGCGAACCGGCTGTGCCGCAGCGCGTGCCGGACTCCGATGGCGATCACCGCGAGTGCGCCCACGGTGATCGCCGGCCCGGTGACCCCCGGGTTGGCGCTCAGGTCGGTGCCGACCGCCTCGATCACCGCCGGCACCGTGGCCAGGGCGGTCACCTGTAGTGGCAGCCCGACGAGTGGGTGGGCCGCGGCGGCGCGCAGCCCGTGGGGCGCAGGCGTGCCGGGGGCGTTGGCGAACGCGCCCGCCCCGGCCCGCAGCCGGCGGATCCGCCGTAGGGAGCAGACCGTCGCCACCAGCGCCGGACCGGCGGCCAGGGTGAGCCCGGCGGCGGCCCGGTCGACGGGCGCGGTGCCGGCACTGAGCAGGCCGCCACCGACCACGGCTGCGGTGAGCGCCACGCCGATGAGGGACAGCACCAGCAACCATCCGGTACGCCGGCGCAGCATGCGGGTGTTACGCAGCCGGGGAAGCCCGTCGGCGAGGACTCCGGCGGCCAGCCAGACGGCGGCGATCGGAAGCAGGATGGTGAGGTGACTCTCCATGTTCGAGAGTCTTTCCCGAATCACGGTCGGGCGAATCCGGGCCGGTCCCCAGTTCGCCCCGGACGATCGGCCCGTAGGGGTCATCCCACGGAGATATGGACGTTCCGGCATGTCCAACAGCCCGCTCACTGACCTACTCTCAGCTAGATCGGCAAGCGTCGATTGATGTTGGGACCGGTGGTCACGTTCCGCCGCCGGTCAGAGGGAGGTAGGAAATGGGTCTTCCACGAAGGTCCGTACTGGTCGGGGTGGCCGCGGCGACGGTGCTGGCCGTCGGCACGCCGGCCCTGGCCGCCGAACCTGCCGGTGTGGTCAGGGCGGCCGGCGGAGCCACCGCCGTGCCGGACAGCTACATCGTCGTTCTCAAGGACAGCGCCGTGGCCCGCGACCGCGTCGGCGACACCGCGAAGCGGCTCTCCGGCCGCCACGGCGGCACGGTGGCCCGCACCTACGGCGCGGCGCTGCGCGGCTTCGAGGTCACGGTGAGCGCGAGCGCGGCGGCGCGGATCGCGGCCGACCCGGCGGTGGCGTACGTCGAGCAGAACCACACCGTGTCCATCTTCGGCACGCAGGCCAACCCGCCCTCCTGGGGCCTGGACCGGATCGACCAGCGCAACCTGCCGTTGGACAGCTCCTACACCTACCCCAACACGGCGAGCAACGTGCACGCCTACATCATCGACACCGGCATCCGGTTCTCCCACAACGACTTCGGCGGCCGGGCCACCTCCGGCTACGACGCGGTCGACGGCGGGTCGGCCGACGACTGCAACGGGCACGGCACGCACGTCGCCGGCACCGTCGGCGGGTCCGCGTACGGGGTGGCCAAGGCCGTCCAACTCGTCGGCGTACGGGTGCTCAACTGCTCCGGCAGCGGCACCAACGCCGGTGTGATCGCCGGCGTCGACTGGGTCACCGCGAACGCGATCAAGCCGGCGGTGGCGAACATGAGCCTCGGCGGCGGCGCGAACACCTCACTCGACAACGCGGTCCGCAACTCGATCGCCTCGGGCGTCACGTACGGCCTGGCGGCCGGCAACGACAACGGCGCGAACGCCTGCAACACCTCGCCGGCACGTACCACCGAGGCCATCACGGTGGGCTCGACGACGAGCTCGGATGCCCGCTCGTCGTTCTCCAACGTCGGTACCTGCCTGGACATCTTCGCGCCCGGCTCGTCGATCACCTCGGCCTGGTACAACAGCAACACCGCGACCAACACGATCAGCGGCACCTCGATGGCCACGCCGCACGTGGTCGGAGCGGCGGCCCTGGTGGCCAGCGCCAACCCGGGCTGGACGCCCGCGCAGGTCCGCAACCAACTGGTGGCCAACGCGACACCCAACGTGGTGAGCAACCCCGGCTCGGGCTCACCGAACCTGCTGCTCTACGTGGGCACCGGCACCACCCCGCCGCCGCCCACCGGCTGCACCGGCACCAACGGCACCGACGTGTCGATCCCGGACGTCGGCTCGGCGGTGACCAGCTCCATCACCATCTCCGGCTGTGGACGCAACGCCTCGTCGGCCTCCACCGTCGCGGTGAACATCGTCCACACCTACCGGGGTGACCTGGTCATCGACCTGCTCGCTCCGGACGGCAGCGCGTACCGGCTGAAGAACAGCAGCACCTCGGACAGCGCCGACAACGTGAACGCCACGTACACGGTGAACGTCTCCGGTGAGGCCGCCGACGGCATCTGGCGGCTTCAGGTGCGGGACACCTACTCGGCCGACACCGGCTACATCAACACCTGGACCCTGACCGTCTGACGGTTTCTGACGGCCGAGGTCCCATCCGGTGGACCGGGTGGGGCCTCGTGCCGTACGGATCGATCAGACCGAGAAGGTCGCCGGCCGCTCGCTGGCCGGCGCCGGCGGGCGGGCCTTCCACAGGCCGAGCTTCTGGGCGGCGAGCCGGCTCAGGTAGGCCGGGTTGAGGATGACGTAGCGCCGCCAGAGCCGCTTCGGCTCCAGACCGAGACGCCAGAACCACTCCAGACCGGCACGCTGCATCCAGCGCGGGGGCTGACGGAGCAAGCCGGCGTGGTAGTCGAAGGCCGCGCCGACCGCCATCAACGGCATGTCCAGCAGCGGTCGCATGGCGTACGCGAAGACCTCCTGGCGCGGGCAACCCAGCCCGACCAGGACCAGCCGGGCACCGCTGGATCGGATGCGGTCGGCGATCTCGGCGTCCTCGCCCGGTTGGGCGGCCCGGAACTTGGACGGCTCCACCCCGGCGATCTTCAGGGCCGGGAACATCCGCTCCAGCGCCGGAATCAACCGGGAGAGGGTCTCCTCGGTCGACCCGTACAGGTAGATCGGCAGCCCCTCGTCGGCGAAGCGCGACAGCACGTGCAGGGTCAACGTCGGCCCGTAGACCCGGTCGGAGAGCCCGGCGTGGTGCAGCAGGTTGAGCGCCCACCGCACCGGCTGCCCGTCCGGGGTGACCACGTCGAAGGAGTTGAGCCGCGCGTTGTGCGCCGGATCGAGCACCCCGGTCATCACGCCGTGCACGGCCAACGCGGTGAGCGCGAGCGGACGCCGCTCATGTGCCGCGGTCACCACCGCATCGGTCGCCGTCGCGTAGTCGGTGGCGTCGACCAGGACGCCGAGTACGTTGCGCTTGGTTCGCGCGGTCATGCCTTGACTACCCACTTACCCACGTTGGCCTCGTAGATCTCCCGCAGGATCATCGGCACGTCGTAAGTGATCTTCCAGTCCGGGTACTGCTCCTCGAACCGGGCCATGCTGCTGACATACCACTGGTGGTCGCCGGTGCGGGCCTGCTCGACGTAGTTGATCCGCGCCTCGCGGCCGGTGATCTCCTCCGCGATGCGGAACGCCTCGATGTGCGAGGTGTTGGAGTGCCGGCCGCCGCCGAGGTTGTAGACCTCCGCGGAGCGCGGGGCCCGGAAGAACGCCTCGAAGGCGGTCAGTACGTCCCGGGAGTGGATCGCGTCCCGGACCATCTTGCCCTTGTAACCGAACAGGTTGTATGTCCGGCCCTCCATCACGCAGCGCATCAGGTACGCCAGGAACCCGTGCAACTCGGCCGCCGAGTGCGCCGGACCGGTGAGCGTGCCACCCCGGAAGCAGGCGGTCTTCATGTCGAAGTAGCGCCCGTACTCCTGAACCATCACGTCCGCCGCGACCTTCGAGGCGCCGAAGACCGAGTGCAGCGAGTGGTCGATCGACATCTCTTCGGTGATGCCCTGGTACCAGCGGTGGTCCTCGGGCAGCTCGTACCGTGTCTCCAGCTCGACGAGCGGCAGGGTGTTCGGCCGGTCGCCGTAGACCTTGTTCGTCGAGCAGTGGATGAACGGCGCGTCGATCGCGTGCCGGCGGGTGTTCTCCAGGATGTTGAGCGTGCCGCCGGCGTTCACGTCGAAGTCCGTGTACGGCTCCTTGGCCGCCCAGTCGTGGCTCGGCTGAGCCGCGCTGTGGATCACCACGGCGATGTCCGAGCCGTACTTCTTGAACACCTGCTCCAGGCCGTCCCGGTCCCGGATGTCCACCGCGAAATGGGTGTACGCCCCGCCCAGGTCACGGGTGAGCCGATCCAGGCTCCAGGATGTGGAGCCGTCCTCGCCGAAGAAATACCGGCGCATGTCGTTGTCGATGCCGACGACGTCCAGACCGAGGCCGGCGAAGTGCCGGACCGCCTCGGAGCCGATCAGGCCACCCGACCCTGTCACCAACGCGACACTCACACGCCACTCCTGGTCCATCGGAGACAGAATCCATCGCAGCATAGCCTGGCGTCCGACACGCCCCGATATGACGGAAGGGCCCCGCGGTAAGCGGAGCCCTCGTCGCTGGTGGGGATGGGGGGAGTTGAACCCCCACGCCCTTTCGGGCACACGGACCTGAACCGTGCGCGTCTGCCATTCCGCCACATCCCCGTGGCACAACCCGGAACACTGTAGCCGCCCCGGCCCCGCTGTCTCCAACGGCCTCGGGAATACTACGCTGTCCCAGGTGCTCGCCACGAGCGGTTACCGTTCGTGGCGGACGAAAGATTAGCACGGCAGTCCCGACCCTTCCGAACGGGTCGGGAGCAGGTGGCCGAGCGGCGTGTGAGCTGCGCGCGCGCCGGCCGGATACCATCATGTCCTCGGGACCCGAGGAGGAGCCGGTGAGCGTGCTGCAACGCTTCGAGAAGCGTCTGGAAGGCCTGGTCGAAGGGGCCTTCGCCAAGGTCTTCAAAGGGGTGGTCCACCCCGTGGAGATCCTCAACGCCATGCAGCGGGAGGCCGAGGCGCACAAGGCGATCCTGGCCGGTGGGCGCACGTTGGTGCCCAACCGCTACGTGATCGATCTCTCGCCGTTCGACCACAGTCGGCTGGCGCCGTACGCCGCTGCGCTGGCCCAGGAGTTGGCCCAGTCGCAGGCGGAGTTCATCGGCGAGCAGGCCTGGACTGTCTACGGCGACGTGATCGTCGAGATCGAGCGAGGCGAGGGCCTGGACACGGGCATGTTCCGTGTCACAGCCGAGGTCTACACCGGTGGCGAGGTCGCCCCGGTGTCGGCGCCCGGCTACGACGCCGGCCCGCCCGCCTACCCGGCGTACGACCAGGGTGGTGGCTACGGCCCTCCGCCCGGGCACGGTGGCGGTCGCAACGTGCGGCTGGTCTCCGGTGACGGTCGCACCTACCCCCTCCAGATGGGGTCGACGGTGATCGGTCGCGGCGATCAGGCCAACCTGCGTCTGCCCGACGTCGGCATCTCCCGGCGACACGCCCGGTTGGATTTCGACGGGGGCCAGGTCGTGCTGACCGATCTGGGGTCGACCAACGGCACCATGGTCAACGGGCAGCGGGTCTCCGCTGTCGCACTGAACCCTGGTGACATGGTCCAGCTCGGGACGACGACGCTGACCTTCCGCGTGGACGGCTGACCCGCCTTGCCGGAACTGGTCATCACCGTTGCCCGGTTCGGGTTCCTGATCCTGCTGTGGATCTTCGTGTTCACCGTGGTGGGCGTGATCCGAAGGGATCTCTTCGCGGGCGCCCGCTCCGGTCGTCTGGTGGCCGCGCCACGCGCGGTTGGCGCCTCGACCGGTCAGGCGGCGAAGCCGGCGAAGGTGAAACGGGGCAGGGCGGCGCACCAGCTGGTAGTGACAGCCGGTCAGCTGGCCGGCACCAAGATCACTCTCGGTGACGCGCAGATCACCATTGGGCGAGCTGAGGACTCCACCCTGGTCATCACCGACGACTACGCCTCCGCGCGACACGCCCGGCTCATGGCGCGTGACGGGCAGTGGTTCGTCGAGGACCTCGGCTCGACTAACGGCACGTACCTCGATCGCGCTAAGGTCACCGGACCAACCCCCGTCCCCCTCGGCGTGCCGATCCGGATCGGCCGCACTTCCCTCGAATTACGGCCATGACTCTGACCCTGCGCTATGCGGCCCACAGCGACCGCGGTCTGATCCGAGACGGCAATCAAGACTCCGTCTACGCCGGGCCGCGGCTACTCGCCGTTGCCGACGGCATGGGCGGCATGGCCGCCGGTGACGTCGCCAGCAACATCGTCATCGGTGCCATGGCGCCGCTCGACGAGGACGTCCCCGGGGACGCTCTCGTCGACGCGTTGCGTTCGGCCGTCGGCACCGCCAACCAACAACTCCGCGACACGGTGGACGCCAACCCGCAGTTGGAGGGGATGGGCACCACACTGACGGCGACCCTCTTCACCGGCAGCAAGCTGGGGATGGTCCACATCGGTGACTCGCGGGCCTACCTGCTGCGCAACGGTGAGTTCGCGCAGATCACCAAGGACGACACGTACGTCCAGATGCTCGTCGACGAGGGTCGGATCAGCGCCGAGGAGGCGAGCAGCCACCCGCAGCGATCGCTGCTCACCCGGGCCCTCGACGGCCGGGACATCGACCCGGAATACTCGGTGCGCCAGGTGCTGCCCGGCGACCGTTACCTGATCTGCAGCGACGGCCTGTCGGGTGTGGTCAGCGCCGAGACCATCGGCGAGACCCTGCGGGAGTACACCGACCCGCAGAAGTGCGTCGAGCGGCTGGTGCAGCTCGCGCTGCGCGGCGGCGGACCGGACAACATCACCGTGATCATCGCCGATGCCACGGATCAGGACATCGTCGAGGCGAGCCCGATCGTCGGCGGTGCCGCCGCCCGGGACCGGGGTATGGCGACCTCGGCGGACGACTCCACTCCGGCCGCCCGAGCCTCGGCTCTCGCCGCGCCGCGTCCGGCCGTCCCGGAGGAGCCGGCGGCCTCGGACGACGAACCGGACCGGCCGAAGCGCCGCCCGGTGCGGACCGCCGCCATGGCGGTCGCCCTGCTGGTGATCATCGGCGGCGCGGCGTTCGGGGGCTGGACGTACACCCAGCGGCAGTACTACGTGGGAGCCACCGAGGAGGGCCAGGTCGCCGTCTTCCGTGGCGTCCAGGGTCAGATCGCCGGGATGGACCTCTCCACCGTGCACCGCCGCAGCGGCACCCGGTTGGACGACCTCACGGTCGCGGCGCAGGACACCGTCAAGGTCGGCATCCGGGCCAAGAGCGAGCCGGACGCCGAACGCCAGCTCGCCGAGCTGACCAGCGACACCCCGAGCAATCCCAACCTGAAGCCGCTCTGCGCGCTCGATCCGACCGCCGCGGCGAGCGGTACGCCGACACCGGCCGATCCGTCGCCGAGCCCGAACGGCAGTCCGAGCACCATCGCGTCGCCAACCTCCAACGGAGTTGCCAGCGCGAGCCCGACCGTCGGTGCCACCGCCGCTGTCGGTGCGACCGGTTCGTCCACCACGCCCGACAACACGCCCTCCGACTCGGCCACGCCGGCGCTCGACCCGGCCACCTGCCGGTCTCCTGAGTGAGCGTCGGCTGAGATCCCAAGGACTCCACCTGTGACCGTAGCGGCCACACCGGCACCCTCGCCCGCCACCGCGGGCGAGCAGTCCGGCGTACGCCTGGCGCGGTCGCGCCGTAACGCCGAGCTGTCCCTGCTGCTGCTCGCCATGGCGTTGGTGGCCGCGTACGGGGCGACCGTCGAGGCGAACCTGCTGGACACCGTCACCCCGGACTTCTGGATACCCGCGGCCGTGCTCGGCGCGGTCTTCCTCGGTCTGCATCTGGTCATCCGATTCCTCGCCCCGTTCGCCGACCCGGCGCTGTTGCCGGCGGTGGCCCTGCTCAACGGGCTCGGGGTGGGCTTCCTCCGCCGGATCGACCTGGGCGACGCCCCGGTGGCCGAGCGGGAGAGCCTGGCCGTCTTCGCGGGGCAGGGCGGGCGCCAGTTGGCCTGGACGCTCGGTGCGGTGATCCTCGCCGCCGGCCTGCTCGCCATCATGCGCGACCACCGGTCGATCTCGCGATACGCGTACACCCTGGGGTTGGCCGGCATCGTGCTGGTGATGCTCCCGGCGGTACTGCCGGCGAGCATCTCGGAGAGAAACGGCGCGAAGCTGTGGATCGATCTCGGCGCCTTCTCCATCCAGCCGGGTGAGTTCGCCAAGCTGGCGCTGCTTGTCTTCTTCGCCTACTACCTGGTCCGCAAGCGTGAGGTGCTCTCGCTGGCGAGCCGACGCTTCCTCGGCATCGACTTCCCGCGCGGGCGCGACCTCGGCCCGGTGGTCGGCGTCTGGCTGGTCAGCCTCCTGGTGCTCGTGTTCGAGAAGGACCTGGGCACCTCGCTGCTGTACTTCGGCATGTTCGTGGTGACGCTCTACATCGCCACCGAACGGGTCAGCTGGCTGCTGATCGGTCTCGTCCTCTTCTTCGGCGGGGCCTACCTCGCCTACGTCCTCGGCTCGACGGTCGGCGGCCCGTTCGCCAACTTCTACGTCCGGGCGGAGATCTGGCTCGACCCGTTCGCCGACCCGACCGACAAGGGCTACCAGCTTGTCCAGGGCCTGCTCGCCCTGGGCACGGGCGGGCTCTTCGGCGCCGGGCCGGGCGGCGGCCAGCCGGACATCCTGCCCGAGGTGCAGAACGACTTCATCTTCGCCGGCATGGGCGAGGAGCTCGGCCTCTTCGGCCTCTCCGCCCTGCTCGTCGTCTACCTGTTGATCGTGGAGCGTGGGCTGCGGGCCGCGCTCGCGGTCCGGGACTCGTTCGGCAAGCTCCTCGCCGGCGGTCTCGCGTTCACTCTCGGCCTCCAGGTCTTCGTGATCGTCGGCGGGATCAGCAAGCTCATCCCGCTGACCGGTCAGACCACCCCGTTCCTGTCCGCCGGTGGCTCGTCGTTGATGGCCAACTGGTTGCTCATCGCGGTGCTGCTGCGGGTCTCCGACGGCGCCCGCCGGCCGGTCGGCGGGAGCGTCAGCAAGGCCGCCCGACCCACCGGTGGTGCCCCGGAGCAGCTGCACGGTGCTCCCACGGAGGTGATCAAGCCGTGAACGCACCACTGCGCCGCGTCGGCGTCGTCGTCATGGTCCTGTTCGGTCTGCTCTTCGCCAACCTCAACTGGGTGCAGTTCCAGAAGGCCGACGAGTACCGCACCAGCGACTACAACGGTCGGGTCCAGGTCGCCGACTACAAGCGCAAGCGCGGCAACATCGAGGCCGGCGGCACGGCGGTGGCGACCAGCAAGGAGACCACGGGCAAGCTGAAGTTCCAGCGCACCTACCCGGGCGGCGCGGAGTACGCCCACGTGCTCGGCTACAAGCCGGTCAGCCTGGCCGACACGGGCATCGAACGGGTGGAGAACGACTTCCTGGCCGGCACCAGCGACCAGCTGATCGGCGACCGGATCAAGGACATGTTCACCGGCGACGAGAGCGGTGGCGGCAACGTGCTGCTCAGCCTCTCCAAGAAGGCCCAGGACGCGGCGTACAACCAGCTGCGGAACAACCAGGTGGGGGCGAAGCGGGGCGCGGCCATCGCCATCGACCCGCGTACCGGGGCGGTACAGGCGCTTGTCTCCATGCCCAGCTTCGACCCGAACCCGCTGGCCAGCCACACCGACAAGGAGGCGGCCGCGGCGTTCAACAAGCTGGATCAGGACCCGGCGGGTCCGTTGAAGAACCGGGCGCTCTCCGAGACGCTGCCGCCGGGCTCCACGTTCAAGATCGTGGTCGCCGCGGCGGCGCTGGAGAACGGCGTCACCAAGACCACCCAGATCCCGGCCGGCCCCAGTTGGACTCCGCCCACCTCCGGCACCCCGATCCGCAACGCCGATCCGTCGATCTGCCCGCAGCCGAAGGTCACCCTGCTGACCGCGGTCACCGACTCGTGCAACACCGGCTTCGCCCAGCTCGGCGTACGGCTCGGCGCCGACACGATCAAGGAGAAGGCCCGCCAGTTCGGTTTCGAGCAGGAGGACCTCACCGTCGGTCACCTCGGCGAGGACGGTCTGCCCACGGCGGCCAGCCGGACCGGAGACATCCAGAACCCGGACGGCACCCCCGACCAGGCCGCACTGGCCCAGTCCTCGATCGGCCAGAACAACGTCCGGATGACTCCGCTCGAAGGCGCCATGATCGTCAGCGCGATCGCCAACAACGGCAGCCAGATGCGGCCGTACCTGGTGCAGCAGCTGCTCGCCCCGGACCGGACCACCAGTTACCACACCGCGAAGCCGCGTGAGCTGCGTCAGCCCATCGAACCGCAGGTCGCCGCCGACCTGCGCGAGATGATGGTCAGCGTCGTCCAGAACGGCACCGGACGGAGGGCCGCGATCCCCGGCTACACGGTCGGTGGCAAGACCGGCACCGCCCAGTCCGCGCCGGACCGGCCCGACCACGGCTGGTTCATCGGCTTCGCGTTGGACAAGAACGGCACTCCGGTCTCCGCGGTCTGCGTGATGCTCGAGCAGGCCGGTTCCGGTGGCAGCGGCGAGGCAGCCCGGATCGCCGGCCAGATCATGAAGGCCGCCATCGCCGACCCCGGGGGCCGCTGACATGCTCAGCCCCGGCGTCCAGCTCGGCAACCGCTACCGTCTCGACGAGCGGATCGCCAGCGGCGGCATGGGCGACGTCTGGCGCGGCACCGACCAGGTGCTCGGCCGGACGGTCGCGGTCAAGAGCCTGCTTCCCGCCCTGCTCGACGACCCGGACTTCGCCGAGCGGTTCCGTGGTGAGGCCCGCACCATGGCCACGATCAACCACCCGGGCGTGGTGGACGTCTACGACTTCGGCAACGACCAGCAGATCGCGTTCCTGGTCATGGAGTACGTCGAGGGCGACGCCCTGTCGTCCACGCTGAGCCGGGTCGGCCGGCTCACCCCGGCCCGGACGATGGCCCTCGTCGCGCAGGCCGCGGACGCGTTGCACGCGGCGCACGAGAAGGGCATCGTGCATCGCGACGTGAAGCCGGGCAACCTGCTCGTCCGGCCGAACGGCACGCTTGTGCTCACCGACTTCGGCATCGCCCGCTCCGACCTGGTCGGCCAGCTCACCGCCGCTGGTTCGGTGCTCGGCACCGCCTCGTACATCTCACCCGAGCAGGCCACCGGAGGCGTGGCCACCCCGGCCTCGGATGTGTACGCGCTCGGCGTGGTCGCCTACCAGTGTCTCGCCGGGCGGCGTCCGTTCGAGGGTGACAACCCGCTCGACATCGCGATGCGGCACGTGCGGGAGACGCCCCGACCGCTGCCCGCCGACATCCCCCCGCAGGTCCGCTCGGTGGTGGAACGGGCGCTGGCCAAGGACCCGGCCGCCCGCTGGCCGAGCGCCGCCGCTCTCGCCGGGGTGGCCCGTCAGCTCAAGGCCGCGCTCTCCCAGCAGGCCCGGGCCGGCGCCAACTCCGGGCCGGTCTCCGCGGCGCCCGCCTCGCCGGCCGCGCCCGGCCGAGCCCAGGTGCCGCAGGCGCACCAGATGCGTCCGCCGACCGCCCGCCCGCCGGTGGCCGGGCCGAGGCCGACAGCGATCGCGCCCGTCCAACAGCCGCGCCCCACCGCCGTCGCGCCGTCCGTCCCGTCCGCCCGGCCGCCGGCCGCACCGAACGGGTACCCGCGCGGTGCCGCGTCGGTGCCGTCGGCACCGCCCCGGCAGCAGCAACCGGCGGCGTACGCCCGGCAGGCCGTACCGTCGGCGCCGTCCCCCGAGCCCCGGCGGTCCCGGCCTGGCCTGGTGCTCCTCGCCATCTTCCTGGCCGTGCTGGTCCTGCTCTGCTCCGGCGTGATTTCCTACTACCTGAACAAGCAGTCGCAGGCCGCCGAACCCGTCGGGACGAGTGGGCGCACCGCGACGTCCGGCGCGCTGCGACTCGACGGACGCGACGATCCGACCCAGACGTCGTACCGTCGGGAGATACGACTCCAGCCGAGCGACGGCGGGACGACGACGAGCGAAGGACGACAGACGCGATGACAGCGCAGGCCCGCCTGCTCGGTGGCAGGTATCAGGTCGGCGAGCTGCTCGGCTACGGCGGCATGGCCGAGGTGCACCGCGGTCGCGATCTCCGGCTTGGTCGGGACGTCGCGATCAAGATGCTCCGGACCGACCTCGCCCGGGACGCGACGTTCCAGATGCGGTTCCGCCGGGAGGCGCAGAACGCCGCCTCACTCAACCACCCGGCGATCGTGGCGGTCTACGACACCGGCGAGGAGACCGCGCCGACCGGCGAGACACTGCCGTTCATCGTGATGGAGTTCGTCAACGGGCGGACCCTGAAGGAGGTCCTCGGAGCCGAGGGTCGGCTGCAGCCGCGCCGGGCGCTGGAGATCTGCGCCGACATGTGTGCCGCGCTGGAGTTCAGCCACCGGCACGGGATCATCCACCGGGACATCAAGCCCGGCAACGTGATGCTCACCCAGACCGGCCAGGTCAAGGTGATGGACTTCGGCATCGCCCGCGCGTTGGCCAGCGGCGCGACCACCATGACGCAGACCAGCGCGGTGATCGGCACGGCGCAGTACCTGTCCCCGGAGCAGGCGCGGGGAGAGGCCGTCGACGCCCGCTCCGATGTGTACGCGGCCGGCTGCGTGCTCTTCGAGCTGGTGTGTGGGCACCCGCCGTTCGTCGGGGACAGCCCGGTCAGCGTTGCCTACCAGCACGTACGGGAGACGCCGCCGACGCCGAGCGACATCAACCCGGACGTCACCCCGGCGGTCGACGCGATCGTGCTGAAGGCGTTGTCGAAGAATCCGCTCAACCGCTACCAGAGCGCCGGCGAGATGCGTGCCGACCTGCTCCGCGCCGCCGCCGGCCGGCCCGTGTTGGCCACCCCGGTGCTGCGCGAGGCGGAGACGGTGGCGATGGCCCCGGCCGGCGGCCGGGGCGGTTACCCCGCTCCCGCCGGTGGGCCGCAGACCGGGCAGATGGCCCGGGTGGGCGATCCGCGCCAGCGCAAGGCGTCCTCCTGGTTGATCGCGACGTTCAGCGCGGTCGGCGTGCTGGCGGTGATCGCCCTGGTCGTCGCCCTCCTCTGGAACCAGCAGCAGGAGAAGGCCAACAAGGCGGTACCGAACGTCACCGGCAAGACCCAGGCGGTCGCGGTCACCGAGATCCAGAAGGCCAACCTGCAGCCGAAGCTGGGTGACCCGGTCCAGGACAACGACTGCACGAAGGGCACGGTCGCCAAGCAGGATCCGGCGCCGGGTACTCGGCGGGCGCAGTCCAGCACGGTGACCATCCAGCTCTGCGACGGCAAGCCCGACGTGAAGATCCCCCCCAACCTGGCCAACTCCCAGTTCGAGCTGGTCAAGTCCCAGCTTGAGGCCCAGGGGTTGAAGGTCCAGGAAAAGCCGGTGGACAATCCGGCGACGAAGGGCACCGTAATCAAGTTGACTCCGTCGTCGGGGACCACCGTCGAGCAGGAAAGCACGGTGGTCGTCGAGGTCTCCAAGGGCAACGTCAGCAAGGTGCCAAACGTGCTCAACTCGACGCGGGAAGAGGCCACCGCGGAGCTTCGCGAGGCGGGTTACAACGTCGAGGTCCGCGACGGTGACGAGGTGCCGGCGGACCGGGCCGGTCGGGTCGAAAAGCAGAGTCCGAGCGCGGGCACCACACTGGCCAAGGACCGGACCGTGACCATCGAGGTCGGCGTACCGGAGAAGGTCGTCGAACCGCCGCCCTCCGGCACACCGACCAGCACGCCGTCGGCCACGCCGACCACGCCCGGCACCGGGGGCGGCGTCGGTCTGCCGTTCCCGCCCCCGCCGAGCCGGCTCCCCGAGGACTAGAGCGTGCCCGCCGGTGGCAGACTCAGGCGGCGGTGTGAGTGACGCCGAGGTGGCCGGCGGCGGGTCGGTGGTGCGTCGACGTCCTCGACGCCGCAGACGTCTGGTGATCCTCGGGGTCGTCGTGCTGCTGCTCGCCAGTCTTCCGTGGCTGTGGACGACGCTCGCCGCACGCGGCCACGTGTACGCCGAGGCCGACGCGCCGGCCGCCGACGTGGTGATCGTCCTCGGTACCGCCGTGGCGACCGATCGGCAGCGGCCCGGTGAACGGCTCGCCGGCCGCCTGGAGACCGCCGCCGAGTTGGTGACCAGCGGGCGGGCCGAGGTCGTGCTCGTCTCGGGCGACGGGGGCGGCACGTCGGGTGACGAGCCCGCGGTGATGACGGCGCATCTCACCGGGCTCGGTGTCGACGCGCGTCGTGTGGTGGCCGACCCGTTCGGCCTGGACACGTACGACAGTTGCACCCGAGCGCGCGAGGTGTACGGCGTCCAGCGGGCTCTGATCGTGACCCAGTCCTACCATCTGTCCCGGGCGGTGACGCTGTGCCGGCATCTCGGCCTCGACGTCGACGGGGTCACCGCACGATGTGACGACTGCGGCCCGTTCCTGCTGGCCGAGAAGTCGGTCCGGGACTACTTCGCCAGCGGCAAAGCGGCGTGGGACGCGGTCCGTGGTCGCCCGCCCGCGGTCCGCTCGCCCGCGGATCCGGCGGTGCGGGACGCGCTGCGCGGCTGATCCGGCCAACGTGCCGTCCACCGGCCCGCTGATCGGGCGGCGCGGCCTCAGGTGGTGACGAAGGCCGACCGGCGGCGGGCGTCGACCTCGGCGGCCAGTGCGGGCGCACGCTCCAACGCCTCCTGGTGACCGCAGCCGGCCAGCCAGTTGGCCAGCATCAGGTGACCGCCCTGGGTGAGCACCGACTCCGGGTGGAACTGGACGCCCTCGATGGGAAGGGTCCGGTGCCGCATCGCCATCACCACGCCGGAGCCGGTCCAGCCGGTGACCTCCAGCTCGTCCGGGAGCGTGTCGGGCAGCACGGCGAGCGAGTGGTACCGGGTGGCGGTGAACGGGTCGGGCAGGCCGGCGAGTACGCCCACCGACTCGTGCCGTACCTCGGAGGTCTTGCCGTGCAACAGTTCGGGCGCCCGCGTCACGGTCGCCCCGAACGCCTCACCGATCGCCTGGTGACCGAGGCAGACACCGAAGATCGGCAGTTCGCCCGCGTACTGCCGGATGACGTCCAGGCAGATGCCGGCCCGGTCCGGGCTGCCCGGCCCCGGGGAGAGCAGGATGCCGGCCGCGCCCACCCTGCCCACCGCGTCGACGTCGATCTCGTCGTTGCGGCGGACCTCGCAGGTCACGCCGAGCTGACCCAGATACTGCACGAGGTTGAAGACGAACGAGTCGTAGTTGTCGATCACCAGGATGCGCATTGTCACCTGCTTGGGGAGGGTGGCGCGGGGTTGTTCTGATCGGTGTCGTACGGAAGTTCGTGCTCGTCGCCGGCCGGGGCGTCGCCGGTCGCCGGGCCGCCGCCGCCCGATTCCGCGGGGGACTCGACCTGCACGTCGTCGAAGGGCAGCAGGGGCTCGGCCCAGGGGAAGGCGACATACCAGAGCAGGGCCACCGTGGCGGCCACCAGCAGCACCGAGCCGATCAGCTTTCCGGCCAGGCCGAAGGGAAGCTTCCGCCAGATGAACGAATACATCGGGTCAGCCTCCCAGCTCCGCCGGGCGGCCCGCCGTCTTGGGTTGGGTGCGTTCCAGCTCGGCGTGGATGATCAGGCGTTGGTAGTTGTCGAACTTCGGGTTGCACGTGGTCAGGGTGAGCATCCGCTTGGTCGGCTTCTTGTTCGGCTCGCCGGGCACCGGTGCCACCACCTCGACCTGGGTGGGCCGGACGATCTGTGACCGCGACACCAGGTAGACGTACCAGTCGGTCTTGCTCTCGACCACGATCGCGTCGCCCTCGTCGAGCTCGTCCAGCCGCCAGAAGGTGGCCCGGTTGCGGTGGCCGGCGACGGAGAAGTTGCCCACCTGGCCGGGCAGGGCGCTAGCCGGGTAGTGGCCCGGGGCGTAGCGGATGTCCTGCTGGGTGACGCCTTCGACCACGACCCAGTTCTTGTCGAGCTTGGGGATGTAGAGGCCGGCGAGCGGCTTGCCGCGTACCGGGGGCGTCGGTTTGACGCTCGGGCCGGCCGACGGAGCGACAGTCGGGTCGTCGGACGGGCCCCACTCCTGGGCCAGGGCCTTGTTGAGGTCGTTCTGGTGGGCGTCGACGATTGCCGACTTGCCCCACACCTCGTAGCCGGCGAAGAGCAGCACCACCAGGCCGAAGGTGATCAGGACTTCGCCGGTGACGCGGACACCGGTGCGGATTCGGGAGCCGAGCGACGGGCGGGTGAGCTCGGAGTAGACGCTCTTGTAGCCCTCTCCGGTCTGGTGGGGCCGGAGTTGGACCACGCGCTCGCCGCGCCGGGGCCGGGGCGGCTCGCCGGGGTTGTCGCCGCCGTCGGTCGGCTCCTGGGGGCCCGCCGTGCGGGGGACGGCACCCATCAGCGCGGTCGAGTCCAGGGTTGGTGGCCGGGTGGCGGTGGTGCCGGGCACGGCGGGAATCAACGCGGTGGCGGCCGGGTCGGCGACGCGATCCGGCCCGGTGGGCGGGACACGGCCCGGGCCGGCGGAAGAGGAGGCATCCGGGCCAGGGCCGGGCGCGGACGGAGCGACCGGGGAGCCGGTCGGGCGCGTGGGTCGGGCGGCGATCTGGGGGATGAACGCGGTCGGTGAGTCGGCCACCGGTGGGGTGGACGGGCCGGACGGGGCCTGCTGACCCGGTGTGCCGGAGGTCGTCGCCCGGGTCGGGGCGTCGTCCGGGGCAGCGGGCCGGATCGGGCCCGGATTGGCCACGGCCGGCTGGCCGGGCGCGGTCGGACCGGCGGACCCTCCGTGCGAGCCGGATCGGGGGGCGGGGCTGCCTGGCCACGGCGGGGGTGCGTCGACACCCCGGGGGTCGGGGGTCGGGTCGGCTGGTCGGGGGGGCTCCGGCGGGGCCGGCGGACGCGACGTGCCGGGTCGGGCGGGCAGCATCGGCTCGGGCCAGTTGCCGGCCGGGGTCGGGCGGACCGGCGCCGGCTCGGGCCGGTCGACCTTGGGCAGGAAGGCGGTCGGATCGTCGGTCTGGTTCCGGTGTCGCCCGTCCCGACGCTCGTCCGGCGCGCTCACTTAGGCACCGTGGCCGAGCGTAGGGAGGTCGAATCTTCGAATGCCGGGACTCGCACCGTGGAAGCCGTTTCGTTGTAGCCGAGCTGGTAGTCGTCGACCGCGTCCTTGAACCACTGGACTCCCTCAGAGCTGGCGAGGGCCTGCTGGAGGGCAGCGGGATCGCCGATCGCTACGATCTTGAACGGTGGGGAGTACACCCGGCCGTGGAGCAGCAGGGTGTTACCGACGCAGCGTACCGCGCTGGTTGCGAGGACGCGGACGTTCATGATTGACATGGCCTCCGCTCCGCCGGCCCAGAGCGCGTTGACCACGGCCTGCACATCTGCCTGGTGCACCACCAGGTCGTCGTTGTCGGCGTCCGACTGGGTCTGGTCGAGCTGCGGCGCGTCGTTCAGCTCGACCGTGACCCCGGGTCCGCTGAGGGCGGTGAATCCGGCGGCCTGGAGGCTGCCCTGGGCGCGATCCTGCTGATCCTTGATCGGGGCGTCCGAGCCGGCCAGCATGTTGGTGCGTTGCTGGACCTCGTCGCGCAGCGTGGCGGCCCGGCGTTCGCTCGCCGCCACCTGCTCGCGCCGGTCCTCGATGAACTGGTTGAGCTGGGGCCGTCGGTCCTCACGCAGCGCGGTGCCACCGGCGGTGGTCGCGGTGGTGGTGAAGAGCAGCCCCGCCGCGGCGGCGATCAGGGGCACCCCGATCGACCAGCCCGGTCGGCGTTGACGCGGTCGCCGGGGCAGTAGCCCGGCGGCGGCCCGTCGGAGGACCTTCTGCCAGGAGGTTGCGCCGGATGTGTACTCCACCGAGCGTTCCTTCCGCGTGTCGGGGATCGGTCCGCCCCGGCCGGGCCGGTGATGCGAACAGTCCCGCCTTTTTCGGTCACTCCGTGCACCGGCCTGACCCCATTCATGGTCCGGACGGGCAATCGGGACTACGCTAGCTGTCGAACATTATTGGCCATGGACCGTCGCCCCCGCGCCCGGTTGTCAGGCCGGACGAGGTCGTCACCCCTCTGGAGAGCGTCGTGCCCAAGTCTCAGGTCCGCAAGAAGAAGGTGTACACCCCGCCGACGGACGTTCGTCCGACGACGGCGGCGTCGACGCGCAAGCCTAGCCCGGTGTGGTTGCCGGCCACCGCCGTCGCCCTGATCGTCGTGGGCATCGGCTGGCTGGTGCTCTATTACCTGTCCGAGCAGGAGTACCCGGTCGCCGCGTGGGGTTATTGGAACCTCGCGGTCGGCTTCGGCGCGATGGTCGCCTCGCTGGGGCTGCTCTCCCGCTGGCGCTGAGCCGGCTCGGGGGCCGTCGTGTCGGCGGTCCCACGTCAACCCACCGCGCCCCTGTCCGGCAGGCGCGGGTGGGGACCCCTATGGTGTCCGCAGGCAGCGTGGCCTACTGCGAGATGACTCACGTTACCGCTGGGTAACATTCGCGTAGGCTGCACTGCATGACCGAGCTAAGCGAGGTCATCAGGCAGCAGACCGGGGAGGCCAACTCGATGGGCAGCGTCCAGATCGTCACCACGATCCTCGCGGCCGCCATCACCGCCGTAGCGGTGTGGCTTGCGGTGCGTGCGGTCCTGAAGATGGTGGCAGTCATCCGGCTCGGGCAGCCGGCACCGGAACGGTTCACCGACAAGGTCACCCGCGCCAGGACCATGCTGGTCGAGACGGCCGGCCACACCCGGATGCTCAAGTGGGGCGTGGTGGGTGCCGCGCACTGGTTCGTGATGGTCGGCTTCGTCGTCCTGTCGCTGCTGGTGCTCGAGGCGTACTTCGAGGTGGTCACCACCGACGGTGGCCTGCCGATCATCGGGCACTGGACGGTCTTCGGCCTGGTCACCGAGATCATCGGGGTGCTGGGCCTGGTCGGCATCCTGGTGCTGATGGCGATCCGGCTGCGCAACAGGCCGACGCGGCCGGGCGGGCGGTCCCGGTTCACCGGCTCGACCATGTGGCAGGGCTACTTCGTCGAGTGGATCGTGCTGCTGGTCCTGATCTTCGGGTTCGTGATCCGGGGATTCAAGGTCGCCACCGACCACTTCGAGTTCCCGTTCTGGGCCACCCCGGTCAGTCACGCGGTCGGCGCGGTGCTTCCCGACTGGGCGGACGGCGTCAGCGTCGCCGCCGCCATAAAGATCATCATTTCGATGACCTGGCTGATCGTCATCTCGCTGAACGTCACCATGGGTGTCGCCTGGCACCGCTTCCTGGCGTTCCCCAACATCTTCTTCAAGCGTGAGCCGGCCCGGCCGGCCGGCTCCGGCCTCGGCGCGCTGCGCCCGATGACGAGCCAGGGCAAGCCGCTCGACTTCGAGGAGGCCGACCCGGAGAACGACCAGTTCGGCGTCGCCCAGGTCGAGCAGTTCAGCTGGAAGGGTCTGCTGGACTTCAGCACCTGCACCGAGTGCGGCCGCTGCCAGTCGCAGTGCCCGGCCTGGAACACCGGCAAGCCCCTCTCGCCCAAGCTGCTCATCCTGAGCCTGCGCGACCACGCGTACGCGAAGGCGCCCTACCTGCTGGCCGGCGGTGGCAAGGACCTGACCGGCGAGGAGAAGGCCACCCAGGCGCAGTTGGCCCACCTGGACGTGCTGTCCCTCGCCGAGGCGGACAAGCCGTTGATCGGCACCGCCGAGGAGGGCGGTGTCATCGACCCGGACGTGCTCTGGTCCTGCACCACCTGCGGCGCCTGCGTCGAGCAGTGCCCGGTGGACATCGAGCACGTCGACCACATCGTCGACATGCGCCGCTACCAGGTGCTGATCGAGTCGAGTTTCCCCTCCGAGGCCGGCGTGATGCTGCGCAACCTGGAGAACAAGGGCAACCCGTGGGGCGCCCCGCAGAACACCCGCGAGGACTGGACGAAGGGTCTCGACTTCGAGGTGCCCCGGGTCGGCGAGGTGGACGACTTCGAGTACCTGTTCTGGGTCGGCTGTGCCGGCGCGTTCGAGGACCGGGCCAAGAAGACCACCCGCGCGGTGGCCACGCTGCTCAACGAGGCCGGGGTGTCGTTCGCGATCCTGGGCGAGGGCGAGACCTGCTCCGGCGACCCGGCGCGGCGGATCGGCAACGAGTTCGTCTTCCAGATGCTCGCCCAGCAGAACGTGGAGACGCTGAACGAGGCGTTCGAGGGTCGGGAGAAGGCCAAACGAAAGATCGTCGCGACCTGCCCGCACTGCTTCAACACCCTGGGCAACGAGTACGGCCAGCTCGGCGGCGAGTTCGAGGTGGTCCACCACACCCAGTTGCTGGCCCACCTGGTCGCCACCGGCAAGCTCACCCCGGTGCAGCCGGTCGACGGTGGGGTCACCTACCACGACCCCTGCTACCTGGGCCGGCACAACCGGGTCTTCGCGGCCCCCCGGGAGGTCCTCGGCGATGCCATCGCGGGCGAGCTGACCGAGATGCCACGCAACAGCGAGCGTTCCTTCTGCTGCGGCGCTGGCGGCGCCCGGATGTGGATGGAAGAGAAGATCGGCAAGCGGATCAACGTGGACCGGGTCGAGGAGGCCATGGCCACCGGGGCGAAGACGGTCGCGGTCGGTTGCCCGTTCTGCTCGACGATGCTCAGCGACGGCGTCAACGGCAAGGGCGCTGGCGAGCAGGTCGAGGTGATCGACGTGGCGAGTGTGCTGCTCCGTTCGGTCAAGCCGGAGCAGCCGCAGGGCGGCAGGGAGACGGCGCCGGTCGGCGGCTGAGGCCGTACCCCCCGCGGTGCGCAGATCGACGGCGGCGGCCCTCAGGGTCCGCCGCCGTCGTGCAAGAATCTCGCCGAGGTGAGGCGACATCGACGGCCTGCTCTTGATGACGCTGTTGCCCCTGGTCGGCTTCGTTGCGCTGACCGCGGGCAACGCGTTCTTCGTCGCGGCCGAGTTCGCCCTGGTCACGGTCGACCGCGCGGAGATCGACAGGCGGGCCGCCGCCGGCGACCAGGCCGCCCTGACGGTACGCACCGCGCTGCGCGAACTCTCCTTCCAGCTCTCCGGCGCACAGCTCGGCATCACCATCACCGCGCTGCTCACCGGCTACCTGGCCGAGCCGGCCCTGGCGCGGCTCTTCACCCCGCTGTTGCGCCCCCTGGCCGGGGAGAGCACCGAGCGCTACACCCCGTTCCTGGCGTTGGCACTGGCCACGTTGCTCTCCATGCTCTTCGGTGAGCTGGTGCCGAAGAACGCGGCGCTGGCCCGGCCCATGCCGGCGGCGCTGGCCACGGCCGGGCCGATGCACACCTTCTCCCGGACGTTCGGCTGGCTGATCCGGGGCTTGAACGGCTCTGCGAACCGACTGGTCCGGGCGCTCGGTGTGGAACCGCAGGAGGAGTTGGCCAGCGCCCGCTCGCCGGAGGAACTGGGTCTGCTGGCGGCCATCTCGGCTCGGGCCGGCGCGCTGCCGACCGACACCGCGATGCTGCTGCGCCGCACCATCCGCTTCGGTGACAAGCGGGCCGCCGAGGCGATGACCCCCCGGGTGGACGTGGTCGCGCTGCGTGCCACGGCCACCGTGGCCGAGCTGCTCGAACAGTCCCGGCAGACCGGGCGGACCCGGTTCCCCGTGTACGAGGAGACCCTGGACCTGGTGACCGGTGTGGCCGGGGTGCCCGACGCGCTGGGCGTGCCGCTTGCCGACCGGGCGTCGACCATGGTCGGCTCGGTGGCCCGGGAGCCGGTGTACGTGCCGGAGAGTCTCAACCTGGACGGTGTGCTGGCCGCGTTGAAGTCGGCCGGGGCCGACCTGGCCATCGTGGTCGACGAGTACGGCGGCACGGACGGCGTGGTGACGATCGAGGACCTCGTCGAGGAGTTGGTCGGGGAGATCGCCGACGAGTTCGACCCGGCGAGTGTGGACGACGCCGAGCCGGTCGAGTTGAGAGTGCCCGGCGGCGAGCGCACCGTGCTCGTCGACGGGGTGCTCCGCTCCGACGAGGTGGCCGAGCAGACCGGCTTCCGACTGCCCGAGGGGCCGTACGAGACGCTGGCCGGGTTCCTGATGGCCCAGCTCGGGCACATCCCGCTGGCCGGCGAGACGGTCGAGGCGAGCGGCTGGGAGTTCACCGTGGTCGAGGTGGAGCGGCACCGGATCGAGCAGGTCCGGGTGTTGCGCCCGGCGGAACCGGACGACGATGACTGAGCTGCTGGTGACCGTCCTGCTGCTCCTCGGCAACGGGTTCTTCGTGGGCAGTGAGTTCGCGCTCATCGCGTCCCGCCGGACGGTGATCGAGCCGCTGGCCGCCGGGTCGAAACGCGCCCGGTGGGCCTTGTCGGCGATGAACCAGATCCCGTTGATGATCGCCGGTGCGCAGCTCGGCATCACGGTCTGCTCGCTGGGCCTGGGCGCGATCGCCGAGCCGGCGTTGGCGCACCTGCTGGAGCCACCGTTCCACGCGGCCGGCCTGCCGGAGCGGGCGGTGCACCCGGTGGCCTTCGTGCTGGCCCTGGGTGTGGTGGTCTTCCTGCACACGGTCGTCGGTGAGATGGTGCCGAAGAACATCACGCTGGCCGGTCCGGAGGTCTCCGCGCTGTGGCTCGGCCCGGCGATGCTGGCGTTCTGCGTGGCCACGAAGCCGCTGCTGCTGGCGATGAAGTGGGCGGCCCGCCGGGTGCTCGCGATCTGGCGGATCGAGGCGTCCGAGGCGGTGAAGACGGTGTTCACCGCCGAGGAGTTGGCCGGGCTCGTCTCGCAGGCCCGCACCGAGGGGTTGCTCGACGCGGAGCAGCACGCCCGGATCACCGGCGCGCTGGCCCTGCACAGCCGTACGGCGGCGGACGCCCTGCAGCCGTGGTCGACGGTGGTGACGGTCGCCGAGGACGTCTCGCCGGCGTCGTTGGAGGTGTTGGCGACCCGGACCGGCCGGTCCCGGTTCCCGGTGGTGCAGCGGTCGACCCGGCGGGTGCTCGGCTTCGTGCACGTCAAGGACGTGCTCGGATACGCGGGGCAGGGTCGCCGGTCGCCGGTGCCGGCCCAGGTCTACCGGCCGCTGGCGGTGGTGCCGCCGGAGCGTACGCTGGCGGACCTGCTGCTGGCGATGCGCCGCGAACGGCGGCACATGGTGCTGGTCAGCGACGGCCGGCGCCCGCTCGGTGTCGTCACTCTCGACGATGTATTGACGGCAATCGTTGGCTGACGCGCCAATACCCTTGGTGTGCAAGCGGTTGCACGACAGTGACGGTTACTCCACTCGCCTTGATTACCGCCTCGCGCTTCCCTAATGTGGGGCACCGACCGCTGTGGGTCGTCTGCCTCGGCCCTTCCCTCACGCGAGGCGCCCGGCGGTCGGTTGCAAAGGAGTCGGTGCCGGTGGCAACCATGCCCCCTCATCGTCACGACCTGTCCGCGTCTGCTCGGCCGGGTGGTCTGCGCCGGGCCGGTCGTCGTCTGCTCGTCCTGGTCGCCGCCGCGGTGGTCGGCGCGGGCCTGCTTGCCGCCCCGGTGCACGCCGCGCCCACGGTCGACGAGATTGAGGCGCAGATCGACAAGAAGTGGGAGCAGTTGGAGCCCACTATCGAGCAGTACAACAAGGTCAGGGCGCAGCTGAAGGTCAATCGGCAGAAGTCGGCGGACCTGCAGAAGAAGATCGAGCCGCTGGCGTTGCAGAGCGAGTTGGCGCTCAACCGGGTCGGCGATCTCGCCTCCCGCTACTACATCTCGGGCCCGTCGCACGACATTGGCGCACTACTTGTCAGCGCCAAGCCGGACACGCTCACCGAGCAGCTCACCATCCTCGACCGGCTGGCCGCGCAGGAGCGCAAGGAGGTCGAGGGCGTCCTCGCCGTGCGGGCCAAGTACGATGGCGAGAAGCAGAAGCTGGACACCCTGATCGCCACGCAGACCAAGCAGCAGAACGAGCTGGCGGCCAAGAAGAAGCAGATCGACGCCGAGATCAAGCAGCTTGAGGCGTCGATGCCGAAGACCACGGTCAAGACCGCCGGCTGCCCGACCATCAACGGTGTGCTTGCCGTGGCCGCCCAGAAGGCGATCAAAACCGCCTGCCAGCAGGTCGGCGACCCGTACGTCTGGGGTGCCACCGGCCCGAACTCGTTCGACTGCTCGGGGCTGACCCAGTACGCCTACAGGTCGGCCGGGATCTCCCTCACCCACCACACCGGAGACCAGTGGAACGAGGGCAAGGCCGTGCCGCGATCCGAGGCTCGTCCTGGTGACCTGGTCTTCTTCTACTCGGGCCTGAGTCATGTCGGGCTGTATCTGGGTAACAACCAGATGGTGCACGCACCACGAGCCGGTAAACCGGTGCAGGTGTCCAGCATCAACACGATGCCCGTCGCCGGGTTCCGCAGACCTGGCTGATCCACCCCGTGCGACACGACGGCCCCCGGTCACCGACCGGGGGCCGTCGTCGTTGTCAGCGGGGTGCGCCCACCGGGGACGGCAGGAGCTGCACGTCGGCCAGGTCGACGTACATGATGCGGTGGCCGAACTGGATCTGCGCGTACCTGTTCTTGCCGCGGATCACCGTCCAGTCACCGGGCGAGGAGCCATCGACAGTGCTGGCCCGGTAGTACTCGCCCGGCAGCACCGCGCCGACGGCGTACCGTTGCCCGGCGGCAAGGGTGTACTGCAGTGGCGAGATCGTCTGGTAGGGCACGCCGGCCGGGTAGGCCGCCTGTTCCGGGTAGGCCCGTCCGTACACCGGGATGGTGGTGCGGCCGGGCTTCGGAGTGGCCACCACGCCGACCGTCCAGCTGGCGGTGGGCGCGGACGCCGGGTTGTGGAACCAGGCGCGTTGCCCGAGATACCAGATCGCCGTCCAGTCGCCCTGCCGGCCGGCCAGCGCGTACGTCTGACCGGCGGAGGCGCGGGCGCCGTGATCCGACACCTCCATGGTGTTCGGGGTGCCGTCGGGGCGGAGCGCGATGTCGTTCACCAGTGGCGCGTCCGCGGCCGGCGCGGAGCGCAGCACCACCGCCGAGGAGCCGCGTGGCGCGCACGGCACGCCGGCGGTGACGCAGCCGACGAACGCCGGCTGGTTGGTGGCGAAGTCCGGGTCGATCCGGACCAGACCGGTGGCGGGGGTGCCGGTGTCCAACCGGGGCGCGTGCAGCAGCTCGAAGTAGTGGTTCCAGTCCCAGTACGGGCCGGTGTCCCAGTGCATTCCACGGACGTTCGCGGCGATGGTGCCGGGCACGTTGTCGTGGCCGATGATGTGCTGGCGGTCCAGCGGGACGCCCAGCCGCAGCGCGAGGTGTCGGACCAACTTCGCCGAGGTCCGGTACATCGCCTCGGTGTACCAGGTGCCCTGCGCCGCGAAGCCCTCGTGCTCCAGCCCGACCGCCTTGGCGTTGACGTACCAGTTGCCGGCGTGCCAGGCGACATCCTTGGTCTTGACGTGCTGGGCGATGTGCCCGTCCACCGAGCGCAGCGTGTAGTGCCAGCTCACGTAGGTGGGGTCTTGGACGAGTCGCAGGGTGGTGGCCCAGCTTCCCTCGGTGTCGTGGATGACGATGTACTCGATCTTCTGCCGGGCGGGCCGGTCGGACAGGTCGTGGTTGCCGTAGTCCCCGTCGCCGAACGCCGCGTAGGGCGCCGGGATCCACTCGCAGGAGATGGTCCGGGGGCATTCCAGCCCGTCCGGGCGGGCGAGCCGACGCAGACCCAGCCGGTCCAGCCACGATCGCTGCGGCCGGATCGCCCGGGCCGGCAGCGTGATCCGCTGGCCGTCGTCGGTCACCCGCGACTCGCCGCTGCCGATGGTGGTGAAGACCTCGTCGGCGAAGGCCGCCGCGGCGTCGGCGCTGTCCGCGCCGGCGTAGCGGGCCACCGCGCCGTACCAGCTGGCCGGGTCGGTGCCGGCACCGACCGGCGCGCCCAACTCCCGCTGGTACGAGGCCAGCAGCGCGGCCCCGCCCCGGATGTTGACGTCGGCGTCGGTGCGCAGCGCGTCGGGGGTCGCGCCGGTCAGCGCGGCGGCGGCATCCACGGTCTGCAACGCGGCGGCGGGTGGCGCCGGGTCCTCGGCCGGCCGGGGCGCGGGTGCCAGCGCGGTGCGGGAGTCGTCGCCACGCGGGTCCTCGGTGCCGGTGTCGTGGTGGCCGCCCACGGGCAGGGCGGTCACGTGTCGGGCGTCGGTCAGGTGCATGGGGCCGTAGCCGCCACTGGTGCTGGGTGTGCCGGCGTTGCTGTCCCAGCGGGACTCCAGGTAGGAGACGCCGAGCAGCACGTCGGTCGGTACGCCGTACTCGGCCGCCGCGGCGGCGTACCGCTGCTGGCGGTCGGCCGTGGGTGCGGCGGCGGTTGCGGGTGGTGGGACCGCGGTCGCGGCGGCGACCACGGCGGCGGCGAGCAGCGCACGCCGGCCGAGGAGCAGGGTTGGATGGTGCATCGAACCCCCTAGATTTCACGGATGAAGGTGAGGTCACCCTCGCGCCGTCCGGGAGTCCGCGTCAATACCTTTCTATGTGTCGACTCGTTGGGAAAGAATTCTTCACCTACGGCCGGTGATCCTCTCCGATCGGTACGGAGTGTCACGGCCGCACGGGTTGCGGAGTGGTAACAAGCGTCTCTACTCTGGTCATTCGTCGGCCCGATAGCAGCTCCGTCCAGCCCGGGCGGTAACGGTCCGACACCGCCGAGTCGTTTCCGAACGAACCGGGGACCCATGTCCCCCGGGGTGAATCCGCAGTCACTGCGGTAGGGCGCCCACTTCCCGCCCGAACCCGTCAGCTAACCCGGTAGGCGGTCAGGAAGAAGGAGTACGGAACCCCGGTGGCACTCCATGCCCCGCGGCCGTCGTCCGAGCGGTCGGCAGCAGCCGGCCCGCCGTCGATCGCGCCGCGCCCACGCTGGTCCCGCTTCACCACCGCGCTCGCCGCCCTGGCCGGCGTCGCCGTCGTCCTGACCGGCAGCGCCACGGCGGCCCACGCCGACCCGTCCGTCGCCGAGATCGAACGCCAGATCGACGCCGACTGGAACAAACTCGAACCGGTCATCGAACAGCACAACGCCACCCGCATCGACCTCGCCAACAAGCGCAGGCAGGCCCAGGCGCTGGCCGCCCGGATCGCCCCGCTGGAGCGCCAGGTCGACGCCGCCATGGACAAGGTCAGTGCCCTGGCCGTACGCGCCTACAAGGGTGAGAACGTGCTGACCGTCAACGCGGTGCTGGGCAGCCAGTCACCCAGCGAGGTGGTCGGCCAGCTCGAAATGCTCGACCGCTTCGCGCACAACCAGCAGCAGGACGTCCGCGAGGTGGCCGACCTGCGCGACGAGCTGGCCAGGCAGAAGGCGCCACTCGACGAGATGGTGACCCAGCTGACCCGTACCGAGGCTCAGTTGGCGGCGAAGAAGAAGCAGATCAACGAGGAGATCGACAAGCTGCAGAAGCTGCGCCTCAAGGTGTACGGCAGCGGTGGCGGCGGTCCGTTGCGCCCAGCTCCCTGCCCCGGCAGCTATCCCGGCGGCGCCGCGGGCACGGCGGTCAAGTTCGCCTGCGCGCAGATCGGCAAGCCCTACGTCTGGGGTGCCGAGGGTCCGAACTCGTACGACTGCTCCGGGCTGATGCTGGCCGCCTGGGCGAAGGCCGGGGTGTCCCTGCCGCACAACGCCGCCGCGCAGAGCCGCGTCACCAAGAACGTCAGCAAGGCCGACCTGCGCCCCGGCGACCTGGTCTTCTACTACAGCGACATCCACCACGTCGGCATGTACGTCGGTGGCGGCTGGGTGGTGCACGCATCGCAGGCCGGTCAACCGGTCAAGATGAAGAAGGTCGACGACGGGCCGATCCACAGCTACGGCCGTCCAGGCTGATCAGGGGTACTGACCGAAGGGCCCGCCGCGACTCGTCGCGGCGGGCCCTTGTCGTTCACGGGGTCAGCGGGTGGGCCAGGTGCGCCAGTGCTGCCAGGCGCGGCTGGGCGTCGGCCCCCGCTGCCCCTGGTAGCGCGAGCCGTAGACCGCCGAGCCGTACGGGTGCTCGGCCGGCGAGGAGAGCCGGAAGATGCAGAGCTGCCCGATCTTCATGCCCGGCCAGAGAGTGATGGGCAGGTTCGCCACGTTCGAGAGTTCGAGCGTGACGTGACCGGAGAAGCCGGGGTCGATGAAGCCGGCGGTGGAGTGCGTCAGCAGCCCGAGCCGCCCCAGTGAACTCTTGCCCTCCAGCCGGCCGGCGAGCTGGTCGCCCAGCGAGATGACCTCAAGCGTCGAGGCGAGCACGAACTCCCCGGGGTGCAGCACGAACGGCTCCCCGTCGGGCACCTCGACCGCCGACGTCAGGTCGTCCTGCTGCATCGCCGGGTCAATGTGGGTGTAGAGGTGGTTGTTGAAGACCCGGAAAAGCCGGTCCAGCCGTACGTCGATGCTGGAAGGTTGGACCAGGGTGGGCTCGAACGGCTCCAGGCCCAGCGTGCCGGCCTTGATCTCGGAGACCAGGTCGCGGTCGGAGAGCAGCATCGGACCACCTTAGCCGCGGGCCTCAAAACCCCCGAATTCGGTGCCGGTGACCAGCGCGTCGAGGTCGCCGCTCGTACATTTGTTCGATAGAATGCCCACATGGCTTCCTGGTCCGAATTCGCCGCCGACGAGCCCCGACTCGCCGACGGGATCCGCGTTCTCCTCCAGCAGTACGGGCCGGGCTTCGGCTATCTGGCCACGGTCCGTGCCGACGGCGGGCCCCGGGTCCATCCGGTCTCCCCGGTCATCACCGACGAGGGTCTGTTCTGCTTCATCATCGACTCCCCGAAGCGCCGTGACCTCGAACGCGACGGCCGCTACGCGCTGCACTCGTTCCCGCCGGAGGAGAGCGACGACGAGGCATACGTGGCGGGTCATGCCCGCCCGGTGACCGATCCGGCGCGAGTCGCCCGGTTGGCGCAGGGCGCCCGCGCCGAGCCGCAGGTCGACTGGCAGCTGTTCGAGTTCACCATCGACGTGGCGATGCTGACCCGCCGCGAGCAGCACATCACCGGCGTCCCAGGCCTCGCGCCGGGCCGGCCGGCCGTTCGGGTCTGGCTCGACCCGCGGGCGCCATCGGCGATGGCGCCCGCGCCGCTCAGCGTGCCGCAGACCCGCCCGACCCGCCGCAGCCGCGACGTCCAGTGCACGGCCGCCTAGACCACGGCCCAGCGACAGCGAATGCCGGCTCCGTGCTGACGGAGCCGGCATTCGGCTGTCCGCCCCGCGTCCGGCCGGCGGTCGCCCGGCATGACCAACTCGGTTTCGGTGATGTCGCGGTGTCCCGCCGCTCGGATGCCCCGACTTCCAAGACACCGAGTGGATCAACCCAGGCCGAGCGGCGGGCGGGGTACCTGGGTGCACGGGCTCGACGACTCGGGTACAGTGGTGCCGCTTGCGGGTGTAGTTCAATGGCAGAACATCAGCTTCCCAAGCTGACAGTGCGGGTTCGATTCCCGTCACCCGCTCCACGCACGGAAGCCCTGGTCAGGACCCACGTCCTGCCGGGGCTGCCGTATTTCTAGGCCATGCTGAACAGGGCATGGGGCCACCAGTTCAGCTTCGGTGCCTTTCCAGGGCCGAATGCACACCCGTGGAGACCGCCGAGTCGTTGGGTAGGTCCGTAAGGTCCACGGCTACCCACCGGGCCTGGGAGATCTCCCCGTTTGGGTTGAGTTCGGTCGAGGTCGCGTGCAGGCGGACAACCGTCAGGTAGCCCCGTCTGCCGCCGTTGGTGGTCACGCGTTCCTCGAGCACAAGAGCGGACGAGTCCAATTGAACGCCCAGCTCCTCGATGCACTCGCGCCTGGCTGCCTGCTGAGGTGTCTCTCGTTCCGGCCGGTATCCGCCTCCGGGCAGCCTCCAGAGGGACTGGTCACCGTAGCTGTGTCGGACGAGGAGGACTCGATCGGCGTCGACCGGGTGAATGATCAGCGCCTTCACGCCGTAGATGGTCGGCTTGACGATCCGCCAGTACGCCCGACGCAGGTGATACAGCAGCCTGAACGCGAACGGCGGAATCCTCATCTGGCCATCCAATCGGTGAGCCACGCGAGTCTGATTTTCCTCCGACGATGGCAGGATCGCATAGATGGGAACGGCCGGGAGCCCGTGGTGGCAGACAACGAAGACGCCCAAGCAGGGTTTCCTCCTGGGAGGTGTCTGGCTCCTTCTTGTCGTGACGTACGTGGTGTTTTCCATCAGGAGGCCGATCAGTTGGTCGATATTCATCGCCGCGCTGGCAGCACTGCTTGCCGTTGGCCACCTGGTTTCAGCCGTGCTGCTGCTTCGGGCACGAGCCGGAAGGCGCCGGACCGGGGAAGAGTCCGAGTGATGAGGAATGAATTCCACACTCATTCAGGCTGATTTATGGGTTGATGGTGGCGATGCCCGGTGCGACCCGAACTGTCGGCGGCAGCAATCATCCGGGTGCGGACAGGTGCCCGTGGCGCGCTCGACGCAGGAGCGGGCAGCGGTAGCCAAAGGCGTGTCGAGTAAACGTGCTCTATCGATAGTCGGCGAACACTCGCCGTTCCACGCCGTCAACGGTCACCTGGCCGCCGTGGGGAAGGATCCACTGCGGTCGGGTGTGGCCGAAGGGGATGCCGACGCAGACGACTGCCTCCGGGTTGTAGCGGGCCACCACGTCGACGACCGTGTCGCGTTGCTGCTCGCGTAGCCGTGCCCGATCCGCGGTAGCGGGCCGCCGGGTGTGGTCGGAGACCGCCGGACGGGCTACCAGCACCGCGTCGACGGCGCTGAGGAGGCCGCGTTCACCCAGGGAGCGGACGATCCAGCCGACCTCGCGCGCGGGAAGGAGTTCCTCCGACGTCTCGATGACCAGCACCCCGCCCCGCAGAGCCTCCGGAGTGAACGGGAAACGTCCCGCCGTCAGGATCCACTGGATGACTTCCAGGCATCCACCCCAGGTGGGGCCGGTAACCGCGCGACGCGGCCCGTGCCAGCTCCACGGCTCCGTCGGTTCGCGTTCTCCGAAGGACGTCAACGCCCGCGGATCGGCCCAGTCGAACCCGACATCCTCGGACTCGCCCGGGTCGGTGATCTCCAACCGCTCGCCGGTGAGTAGCGCCGCTCGCAGCGACTGGACGTGGATGTCGTCCACGGCCGGCCCGGGGCCGAGGTGTACCTGGGACGACCCGCCGTAGAAGCTGGCGACGCCGAGGCCCCAGAGCCAGTGGTGCAGGTTGGTGTTGTCGCTGGTGCCGAGGAACGGCTTGGGATCGGCTCGGGCGAGGTCCGCGTCCAGGTGCGGGATGACCGTGATCTGGTCCTCGCCGCCGACGACGGCGAGGATGCCGCGTACCTCAGGGTCTGCGAAGGCGGCATTGATGTCCGCCGCCCGCGCCGCCGCGGTCGCACCGACCTGCCGGGTGGTGGGGTACTCGACCGGTACGAGGCCGGTCAGGTCGGCGAGCCGTCGCAGGGCCTGCTCGTGGATTTCGGGAAAGGCGCCGGCCGCGGCGAAGGACGGCGAGAGAACCGCGATCTTGTCCCCGGGTCGGGCCTTCCGAGGACGAACAAGCTCATGCGTCATGCCGAGATCCAACAGGTACGCCAGTCCGTACGCATCTCATTTCGTTACCGGCTCCAGGAGGATCACGGGGATCTCCCGCGTGGTCCGTTCTTGGTAGGCGGCGTACTCCGACCTGGCCGAAACCATCAAGCGCCACAGATGCGGACGCTCCCCGGCTGCGGCGGGGCGCGCGTACGCGCCGAAGGTCTCCGTACCGACCTGCACCGTGACGTACGGGTCGGCGAGCAGGTTGAGGTACCACGCGGGGTGCTGGTCCGCGCCGCGGTTCGAGGCGGCCAGCACGTAGTGGTCGCCATCGCGTTCGTAGACGAGCGCGGTGCGGCGCAGTTGACCGGTCTTTCGGCCTCGGGTCGTCAGGAGCAGGTCGTTCACGCCGGGCCGGGGCCGGCCGCCGGTTTCCTCGAACCGGCGGATGTGCTCGGCGATCCAGGCCGTCGGGCTGTCGTGGACCTCGGTCATCACACCTCCCGGACACTTGCGGCGGCGCGGTGGTGGCGGGGTGCCTCGATCTCGTCGACAAGTGCGATCGCGAAGTCCGCACAGCTGATCCGACTGGCCGGGTCGCCATGTTCGGCGATCCGGTAGTGGCCGGTGCGTGTGCCGCCGTGGTCGAAGTCACCGGCGGGGGCCAGGTAGGCCCAGTCGAGGTCGGAGGTCCGAAGCTCGTCAAGGCCCGCTGCGTGCCCCAGGTAGAAGGGCCGGTACTCGTTCGGGTAGCCGGGGTGGTCCATCAGGGCGGCGCCGGATGCGCCGGGCATGATCGAGGCGAGGCCGACCACCACCAGGCGACGTACACCTGCCGTGGTCAGGCCGGCGGCCAGGGCGCGTGCCGATGCGGTGAAGAAGTCGTGCGGCGGTACGGACAGGTCGACGGCAGCGCTGATGGCGGCGTCGTGCCCGGCGGCTGCCTGGGCGATGCTTCCGGCGTCGGTGACGTCGCCTGCCACCACCCGTACGTCGGTCAGGTCGCCGTGGTCAGCGGGGTTGCGCACCAGGGCGGTGACCTGGTGGCCGCGTCGTCGCGCCTCGGCGACGGCCTGCCGTCCGGCCCGACCGCCCGCGCCGAAGACCACGATCCTCATGGGTCACGCCTCTCACCAGAGGCCGGAGCCCGTGCGCCCGGCCGGTGTGCCGACGCTATCGAGGGTCGTGGTTACCACCGGGATACCAGTTATCGTTTGGTGATGAGGCAACCTCTGCCCGCCGACATGTTCGACGAGCTGTGCCCGTCCTCGCTCACCCCGATCCGATTCGGCGACAAATGGGCGGCGCTGATCGTCCGCTGTCTTGAGCAGGGGCCTCGTCGGTTCTCCGAGCTGCGCGTGCCGCTGCGCCGCGTCACCCCCAAGGTGCTCACCCAGTCGCTGCGTTCCCTCGAACGGGACGGGCTGGTCAAGCGCACCGTCCTGGCCGAGGCCACCCGGCACGTGGAGTACGAGCTGACGCCGGTGGGCCGCAGCATGCTCGAACCGATCGCGGTTGCCTGCGCCTGGACCGAGCAGCATTGGGACCAGTTGCTCGACGCCCGAGAGTCGTACGACAACGCCACCCGGCGCAACCGCGCTGGGTGACCCCGCGTGCCACCGGCGTGGCACAGGACCAGGAATGCGTGGTCGACCTCGGCCCGGAGAGCCGTTGGCAGAGCACCACGGCGACACGGATGCTTCTCACGTTCGTGGCAGGATCTGCCAGGTGCAGGTCAGGATGCTTGGTCCATTCGAGGTTCGCGCGGACGTCGGCACCGTCATCGACGTGCCGGGCGCGCGGCTGCGCGGGCTGCTGACCGCCCTCGCGCTCAACCCGGGTCGCGTGGTCCCGAAGGGGACCCTCGTCGACTGGATCTGGGGTGAACATCCGCCCTCCGATGCGGCAAACGCCCTGCACCGCCTGGTTTCCCGGTTGCGGAAGGCGCTGCCGGAGGGGTCGATCGAGGGGCAGGCGGACGGCTACCGGTTGATCGTCGAACCCGATGACGTGGACGCCGTACGGTTCGAACGGCTCGTCGGCCTGGCTCGCGATGACGAGGGCGCGCAGCGGGGACGGCGGCTGCGCGAGGCCCTCGATCTGTGGCGCGGTGCGGCGATGCAGGACGTCGGCCTGGCCGACAGCGCGGCGCTCGACGCGGCGGTCACCCGGTTCGACAGGCTGCGGCTGACCGCCCTCGAGGATCGCTTCGACGTGGAGGTCGGCGTCGGCCACGGTCCGGAGTTGATCGCGGAGCTGACCGATCTGGTGGCCGCGCACCCGGTACGGGAGCGGCTGGTCCTCTCGTTGATGCGGGCGCTCGCCGCGAGCGGCCGAGACAACGAGGCGCTGCTCGTGTATCAGCGCACGAGTGCGGCGCTGGCCGACGCGCTGGGCGTCGACCCCTCGCCGGAACTCTCGGCGTTGCACGTCGCGCTCCTGCGGGGTGAGGTGCAGCAGCGGCGCGAGGAGCACCGGAAGACCAACCTTCGTGCCGAGTTGAGCAGCTTCGTCGGCAAGGACGAGGCCGTCGCCGAGGTCGGCGCGCTCGTCGCCGAGCACCGGCTCACGACCCTGATCGGGCCGGGTGGCTCCGGGAAGACCCGGTTGGCCACCGAAACCGCGCGCAGAATGCTCGACGACCTGCCGGACGGCGCCTGGCTCGTCGAGTTCGCCGCCATCGGTGCGGACGGTGACGTGGTGCAGGCGACGCTCGCGGGGCTCGGACTCCGGGACGCCCTGCTCGGTGAGCCACCGAGCATGGAGTTGATCGACCGGCTCGTCGCCGCGATCCGCGAGCGGGAGGCGTTGCTGATCCTGGACAACTGCGAGCACGTCATCGAGCCGGCGGCGGTGCTCGCGGACCGGCTGCTCGGGGAGTGTCGGCGGCTGCGGATCATCGCGACGAGCAGGGAACCGCTCGGCATCACCGGCGAGGCGCTCTGGCCGGTCGCGCCGCTGGCCCTGCCGGACGTCGATGCCGGCCCCGGTGAGATCGAGACCTCTCCCGCTGTCCGGTTGCTGCGGGACCGAGCGGGCGCGGTGCGCAGGGATCTGGCGGTCGACGATCTCACGCTGTCCACGATGGCGCGGATCTGTCGGGCGCTGGACGGGATGCCGCTGGCCATCGAACTGGCCGCCGCCAGGTTGCGCACCATGTCCATCGACCAGCTCGCCAGGCGGCTCGACGACCGGTTCCGCCTGCTGACCGGCGGCAGCCGTACCGCGTTGCCCCGGCACCGGACGCTGCGCGCGGTGGTCGACTGGAGTTGGGAGCTGCTGACCGACGCGGAGCGGGCGGTCCTGCGCCGGCTCTCGGTGTTCTCGGGCGGGGCGAGCCTGGAAGCGGCCGAACGGGTCTGCGCCGGCGACGAGGTCGAGCCGGAGGATGTGCTCGAGTTGGTCACCGCACTGGCCGAGAAGTCGCTGGTGGTCGCCGAGGGCGATGAGGCTCCGCGCTACCGGATGCTCGGCACGATCAAGGAGTACGCCGCACACCGCCTCGCTGAGGCGGGGGAATCGGACCTGGCGCGCCATGCGCACCTGACGTACTTCATCGAACTGACCGCGACCGCGGAGCCGCAGCTTCGTCGCGCGGACCAGGTGACCTGGCTCGCCACTCTCGAGCTCGAACATGACAACATCGGATCCGCGATGCGTGGTGCGCTCGCCGCGGGCGAGGCGCACGCGGCCATGCGGCTGGCCGCGGGTGCCGGCTGGTACTGGTGGCTGGGTGGTCACCGGACCGAAGGCATGGAGTTGATCACGGCGGCCACCGAGACGCCTGGCGAGGTCAGCGACGAGATCCGGGCCACGGTGTACGCGCTCGTCGTGCTCTTCATCAACTCGGGACCGGGTGACGAACACCAGGCGGCGGAGTGGATCCACAAGGCGTACGAGTTCAGCCAACGTGGTAACGGCAGCCACCCGGGGACGGCGCTCGTCGTCCCGCTGGAACGCATGCTGCGAGCCCCGGACGCGATCCTGCAAGCGTGGGAACCGTTGCTGGACGACGAGGATCCCTGGGTACGCGCGCTGGCCCGGTTGCAGCTGGGCAAGATGCGGATCATCTTCGGCCAGGACGGTCGGGATGTGGAAGCGCATCTCGTGGCGGCGCTCGCCGAGTTCCGGGCACTCGGCGAACGGTTCGGGATCTCGTTCGCCCTGACCGAGTTGGCGGAGCTGATTGCCGTACGCGGGGAGTTCGCCCGTGCGTGCGAGCTCTACGAGGAGGCGACCGCGGTCGTCACCGAGGTCGGCACCGTCGAGGACATCATCCGGATGCGGTCCCGGCAGGCTCAGCTGTACTGGTTGCTCGGCGATGAGAAGTCCAGTGCGGCTGCCATGGCCGAGGCACGGCGATGCGCGGCGCGGGTCACGTGGCCCGGTGCGTTGGCCATGCTGGCCCTGTCCCAGGCGGAACTCGCTCGCTGGTGTGGCCAGGCCGAAGAGGTCGCCCACCAGGTCGGTGTCGCGACCAGCCTGTTGCGCGACGAGGCGACACAGGCGCACATCCGCGTGCTGACACACGACCTGCTCGGCTATGTCGCGGACGATCTCGAGGCGGCGCGCAGACACCATTCCCTGGCCTGCGAGGCGGCAGCCGCGACGGGGCACGCACCCTCGATCGCGCGGGTACTCGTCGGTGTCGCGGACCTGGCGCTGCGCCGTGACCAGCATGAGCTGGCCGCGCGGCTGCTCGCCGCGAGCGCCGGCGTGCGGGGACGGCAGGATCACTCCCAGCCGGATGTTCCCCGGATCGAGCGGGAAGTACGGCGCCGCCTCGGCGAAGTGAGATTCGCAGAGGCGGCGCGAGAAGGCGGTCGGACGGAGTGGAATCGGTTGGTCGCGGTCACGCTCGCTTCGTGAACGTGGAACGTGCCCACAGGTATCCGACGAGAGCGATCCCGACGCACCAGGCGAGGGCGGGGATCACGTCACCGCTGGACGGCGTGCCGTTGAGGAAGCCGCGCAGCGTTTCGATGATCGGCGTGAAGGGCTGGTATTCCGCGAACTGCCGCAGCCCGGGTCCCATCTTGTCCGCCGGGACGATCGCGCTGCTGAAGAACGGAAGCATGACCAACGGTACGGAAGCCAGCCCCGCCGTTTCCGGAGACTTCGCCGAGAGCCCCAGGGCGACCGTGAGCCAGCCGGCGGCGAAGCCGAGCAGCACGATGACGCCGAGCACGCCGAGCCAGCCGAGGAGGCTCGCCGACGGACTGAATCCGAGCAGGAAGGCCACCCCGACCAGGGCCGCGATGGCGACCAGGTTGGTCAGTACGCTGGCGACGACGTGACCGGTCAGCACCGCGCCCCGGGAGACGTGCATGACTTTGAACCGGTTGATGATGCCCTTCGTCATGTCGGAGTTCACCGCCGTCGCGGTGGCCCCCAGCCCGTAGCAGACTGCCAACAGCATCAGTCCCGGAGTGGCGTAGTCGATGTAGTCGACGCCGACGTTGAAGGCGTCGCCGAACATGTAGACGAACATCAACATGATCACGATCGGCATCAGGACCGCGTTGAACACCGAGGTCGGGTTGCGGGTGAGGTGCGTGAAGTTGCGACGCAGCATGACGATCGAGTGGGACTTGGTGCTCATTTCGCGGAAACCTCCGGGGTGCGGGTGCCCGTCAGGGCGAGGAAGACGTCATCGAGGTCCGGCGTCTGCACGGAGAACCCTTCGGCGCTGATCGCGTACTCGTCGAGCCGGTCCAGCAGGGCCCGCAGCGAGGCGGTTCCGCCGTCACTGGGTACCCGCAGGGTCAGCGCCTCGTCGTCCCGGGTGGCGTCGCCGAGCACCCGGGCGGCGGTGTCGAGTTCGGCGACGGTGGTGAAGCGGAGTCGGACGTGGGTGCCGGGGATCTGGCGCTTGAGCTCGTCGGGCGTGCCCTGGGCGACAACGCGCCCCTGGTCGAGGACGGCGATCCGGTCGGCGAGCTGGTCGGCTTCCTCGAGGTACTGGGTCGTGAGGAAGATCGTCACACCGTCGGCCACCAGGTCCCGGATGATCGACCACATCGTGCGGCGGCTGCGCGGATCAAGGCCCGTCGTCGGCTCGTCGAGGAAGATGATCCGCGGCTCGCCGACGAGCGTCATCGCCAGGTCCAGCTTGCGGCGCATACCGCCGGAATAGGTCGACACCGGCTTCTGCGCGGACTCCGTCAGATCGAACCGCTCCAGCAGTTCCGTGACGACCCTCCTGCCGTCCTTGGTGGGCACCTGGCTCAGGTCCACCATCAGTTGCAGGTTCTCGCGTCCGGTCAGCAGCTCGTCCACGGCCGCGAACTGACCGGTGACCCCGATCGCGGCGCGTACCGCCTTGGCCTGGGTGGCGGCGTCGTGTCCGGCGACGCGTACGGTCCCGCCGTCGGCCTTCACCAGTGTGGTCAGCACGTTCACTGTCGTCGTCTTGCCCGCCCCGTTCGGGCCGAGCAGGGAGAAGATCGTGCCCGCGGGGACATCCAGATCGATGCCGTCGAGCACGACCTTGTCCTTGTAGGCCTTTCGCAGCCCGGAGACCGCAATCGCTGAACTCGTCATGTGGCTACCATCGGCGGCCGGCCTGTCACCGCCCTGACGCGACCGTGACACGGCCACTGACACGGTGTCCCACCTCGTCCCGCCCCGCGACTTCGAGCAGGACTGCAACGGATCCACCGCGACCGGCAATAGTCAGGTGTGACGAGCCAGATACAACCGTCCGACCAGGATCTGTGGTCGACCATCGCGGCCGGTGACGAGGTCGCCTTCGGCCGGCTCTTCGACAGGTACGCCCGGGCGGTCTACAACCACGTGTTCCGGCTCACCGGCTCGTGGACGCTCGCTGAGGACGTCACGCAGGCGACCTTCCTGGTCGCGTGGCGTAGACGCGGCGAAGCGGCGGTCCTGGTGGACGGGTCGGCGTTGCCGTGGCTGCTGGTGGTCGCCACCAATACGACCCGTACCGAGTGGCGCTCGGCCCGCCGGTGGTTGGCGGCCCTGCGGAGGTTGCCACCGGAGCGGGAGGCGACCGCGGACCCGGCCGGCGACATCGTCGCGCGGCTCGATGACGAACGGCAGATGACCGACGTCTTGGCGGTGGTCCGCCGATTACCTCGCGCGGAACGCGAGGCGGTGGCCCTGTGTCTGTGGTCCGGCGTGCCGTACGGCGAGGCGGCGACGGTCCTCGGCATCAGCGAGGGCGCGCTCCGTTCGCGCGTGAGTCGTGCACGGGCTCGGCTGGCACGGATGGTTACCGACGGCAACAAGGAGGAACGATGAAGGAGATTCTCGACCCGCCCGCCGAGCGCGATCTGCCGCCGGGCAGGGCGGTGCGGATGCGAGCGGACCTGATGACGTCGATCCGCCGGCCTCGACGCCGCAGGGCGGTGCGACTCGGGATCGCCACCGTGGCGACGGCTGCCGCGGTGGTGGTCGGGGTGGCGACGGTGCCGAGGGGAGACGAGGTGCGGCATCTGGCGATGGGTTCGGGTGAGCTGTCCCCGACGCTGCACCGGGCGGTGGAGAAGTGCCTGGAGTGGAACGGGCAGATGGAGCGGATTCCACTGTCAATAGACGATCTGGCCGTGGCCGCCGAACAGGACCACGACGGCGTGGCGCTGTTCATCACGGACACCGGCTATTTCACCTGCAATGTCTCGATGCGGCCGGGTGAGGAGATCAGTGGGGGTGCCACCGGTGAACGCGTCTGGCCGCAACGGGCCTGGTTGCCTGGCTCGATCCAGCGGCTCCTGCTCATGTCGACCGAAGTCGACGGGGGCGACGTCGCGGTGAGCGGCCGGGTCGCCGCTCGGGTGCAACGGCTGGTGCTGGAACACGGCGACGGGCAGACGACCACGGCGCGCTTGGCGCACGGGGTGTTCGGCCTGCTCACCGATCACGCAGAGGTCACCAGGGACGCCGAGTTGGTCAGCTATGACAGCACCGGGGCCGAGATCGACCGCCGTCCGCTGTTTCCGCCGTCCGACGAGTCAGACCACTGTTACGTGGACCCCGCCGGCACCATCGTCTACGGCAAGCCGGGAACGGACTGCCGACCCGCCGAGCCCTGGGGACGATAGGCGAGCCCGGTGAACCGCCGCGTCGCTATCGGGCGTTCACCGGGATCAGCAGGTCGATCTGATCGCGCCGGCGGTAGAACTCGATGCTGGGACGCGTCGAGTCGTGGTCGGCGACCTGCTTCAGCTCCGCGTACCGGGTGGGGATGTGCGAGTAGACCGCGGGCGGCTCGCCCCGCACGGTCGTCGACAGGTAGTGACCCCCGGGGATCGACCCGGACTCAAGCCCGTTCAGCGCGGCAACGTCGTCGTCCTGGACCTGCACACAGACCCGGTATGACCCGTCGGGCGGGCCGAAGACCCCGAAGAACTTCCGCCCGTGGAGTGACCCGACGATCGCCTCCAGGCGATCCCACGCCTCGGTGATCGCGTCCTGTTCGTCGGCGGTCGAGATGAACAGGACGGGTGTCTCCTGGCGCTCGACGCGCCGGGTGATCGGATCCGGTGCGGGCATCGACGCATTCATGGCCGGCAACCTATGCCACCCGTACGACAGGTCACTGCTCGTGCCCGCCCGATGGTGAGGCACTGCCCGACTGTTGGTGGCGTTGGAGGAGTTCCCGCAGCGCGTTGATCTCGGCAGTCAACGCGGCCTGCCCCTGCTCGGTGATCCTGATCCAGGTCTTGGGCCTGCGTCCGTGGTAGCCCCTCTCGATGTGGATCAGGTCGGCCTCTTCCAGCACGGCGAGGTGTCGGGAGAGGTTGCCTGCGGTGAGTTCGAGTGCCTCGCGCAGGTAGGCGACCTCCACCTGCTCGGCCTCGGCGGCGATGGTGAGGATGCCGAGCCGGTTGCGCTGGTGGACGGTGTCGCTGAGCCCGTTGGTCGGGTGCCCGCCGGGGCCGGTGCCGGTGCTCATGTCGACCTCTTACCCGTGGTGAAAAGAGCGATGATGCCACCGACGAGCAGGATCGGCGCCGGCAGCAGGGCCGCCAGCAGGACGCTGTAGCGGTTCAGGTCACCCGGCTGGAAGTCCGCGGTCTGGAAGTAGACGTTCACCAGGACGACCGCGGCGACGTAGCAGACGGTCACGACCGTCAGCCCGCGACTGCGTTCCAGTCGGGCCAGGACCAGCAGACCCACCGCGATGACCAGATGCGGAAACATGCCGCGATTGGAGACGCCCAACAGTGGTGTGGTCACCCAGCTGGTCGCGCTCGACACCGAGTTCGCCGAGTTGAGCAACAGGAACCGCAGCACGATCGGCAGCACGAGCCCGCCCAGCGTGCCGATGATGCCGGCCAGGACGTACGTCCGGGTCGGGGTCCGTACGCCCACCCGCGCGCCGTGCCATCGGTACCACCCGAGGGTGAGCAGGTAGCCGCCGACGAGTGCCACCAACCAGTACCACCCGAGGCCCGCCGAGCGTTCGAGGAAGTCGCCACCGAGGCCGGTCAGCGCGGGATTGTCCTGCGGCCCGCGCATGGCGAGCGGGTCGGCCGACTCCACGTACAGGGGTGCCGCTGCCGCGATCAGGAGACCGAACAGCAGGAGCGGCAACCAGTAGGCGTGCCGGGCGACCCGGGCGCGCCGGCGGAGCGCGGCCACCGTCGCGAGGAGTTCCGCGGGGTTGTCTCTGCTGTTCGGCGCGGTGCTCGATTGCTCCGACACGGTGACCTCCAGGCCGCTTGGCGCTGCTGCATTACCAATAGGTTTGCATCGCAAACCATTTTGCGCAAGAAGGCCACCGAACAACGCCATCCACCGGTATCGACAGTGGTGGTTCCACCGGAGCCTCGGCGCGGCTAGGGTCCGGCGTGGAGGTGGTCCGTGTTCACCGAAGCCTTTCCGATCGTGACGACACCTGACCTGCCACGACTGATCGGGTTCTACCGGGACGTGGTCGGCTTCGAGCTGACGTACCGGTTCCCCGCCGACGGCGTTCCGGAGTTCGTCGCCCTCCGCCTGGGCAACAGCGAGCTCGGCCTGGCCGCCAACCCGGAGGCTGGCGGGCCGGCCGATGCGAACCGCTGGGAGTTGTGCGTCTACGCCGATGACTGCGACGCCGCCGTGACCGCTCTGCGCTCGGCCGGCGCGACGGTCGTCGAGGAGCCGGTCGACCAACCGTGGGGTGAGCGGTCCGCCCGGGTCACCGACCCCGACGGCAACCGCATGCTGGTGCTGTCCCGCCTGTCCTAGGATCGGCTGCCGTCACCGTCGCCAGAACAGCAGGTGGGTGACCCCGCTCGGGCTGGGCACCGACTCACGGTGGAAGCGGTCGAGAAGGTCGTCCGGGCTGTCCCACAACCGCTCGCCCCGGTCGAGATCGACGGGCGCGACCACGATGTGCATCGTGTCGACCAGGTCGGCCTCGATGAACTGGCGGATGGTGTCGACCCCACCACCGAGGCGTACGTCCCGACCGTCGGCTGCCTGTTTCGCCTGGGCCAGGGCCTCGGCCGGGCTGGCGTCGAGGAAGTGGAACGTGGTGTCGGAGAGGCTGAACGACGGGCGCTCGTGGTGGGTGAGCACGAAGACCGGCGTGTGGAACGGCGGGTTGTCGCCCCACCAGCCCTGCCAGTCATGGTTCTCCCAGGGGCCACGCTGGGGGCCGAACTTGTTGCGACCCATGATCTCCGCGCCGATGTTGCACTCGGCGTCGCGGGTCAGGTAGTCGTCCAGGCCGCGAGTGCCGCCCGGCTCGGTGCGATACACGAAGCTGGCGGTGGCGGCCCGCCAGGAGAACAGCGGGGTGGGGTCCGCGTGGCCGAAGGGCCGTTCCAGGCTCTGTCCCTCTCCGGTGCCGAATCCGTCCCGCGAAACGTTGAAGCACTGCACCCGCAGCAGCTGCGGCATGGCCATCTCCTCTCGGTTCGACGTGTCGGATTCAAGTGGTGGTCGCCGTCGGGCCACCGCCGCTGCCCCGATCGTCGAGCACGAGGGGCGCCCGACCGTTCACCTCGTACCGGATGTGGGTGACCTGCGGCGTGTGGATGACCCGGGTCGGCGTCAGCTCGATCGCCTCCTTCTCGCCGAGGTCGAGGTCCGCGTCGAACAGCCGGAGTCCGGTGCCGAGAACGACGGGTACGACGTGCAGCTCCAACTCGTCGAGCAGGCCGGCCCTGAGCACCTGCCGCACCAGGGCGCCGCCTCCGGCCACGGCGACGTTCTTACCGCCGGCCGCGGCGCGCGCCTGCTCGACGGCGCTGGCCACGCCCTCGGTGACGTAGGTGAAGCTGGTGCCTCCGCCGCGCAGCAGAGTCGGACGGGGGCGGTGCGTGACGACGAAGACCGGCGCGCGAAACGGCGGCTCCTCGCCCCACGGCACCTCACCGCCGTCGGCCATCCGGCGCCCCATCACGTACGCCCCGGCGGCCCCGAACGACTCGGCGACGACCTCGGAGTTGGCGTCCCGCTCCCCGCCGGCGAAGCCCTGTCGTTCACGCCACGCCGCGACCTCGGTCGCCCAGCGGGTCACCCGGAAGAACCCGGCGCTCTCCGCCGAGTCCATCCAGTTGCCGTTCCCGTCGAACTGGGGGCCGGCGTAGAAGCCGTCCATCGACACGGACAGTTGTGCGGTCACCTTCGTCATCGCGCCTGGTCCTCTCCTCGGCTGACACCTCGACCCGGGTGTCGCTCCCCGAGGGGTCGGAGCCGAACGCCGGCGCCCTACCGAGCCGAAGTGTGACGCGCGTCACCTGTTGCTCCGGCCGGGACGGCTACGACCTGCGGTTGCGGATCGCCGCCTCGATCCGCAGACCGAGGCCGGTCAGGATGAGGAAGGTGGCGAGGATGTGCGGATCAAGCCCGCTGTAGTCGGACGCCATGGTGATGAGCGAGATCATGAACCCGGCAACCAGCGACACCGTGCCGAGTGCTCGTACGGTCTCGACCCGCTGCGCCGGTAGGTCCACGCCGGAACGGTAGCGGGAACCAGCGCCGCGCGGTGCCCTGCGCGGTCGACGTCGGTGACCTCCTCGGCAGCACTCGACACATCGGGCAGGCTTGGCTAGCCCTCGAGTTGCCGGTTCAGCAAGGTGCCCGAGGGGGCGTAGCCGTGGCGGCGGTAGAAGCGCACCGCACCGTCGTTGCGGTGGTGGATGCCCGCCGACAGGCTGGTGATCCCGTTCTCGGCCGCCCATCGGCCGGCAGCGTCGACCAGGGCCGAACCGACCCCGCGTCCCCGGGCCGTGCCGGACACCACCGTGTGGATCTGTGCCGACGGCTCGGGACGCAGGATCTGGTGCGCCGGCGGCTCGGGCAGGCGCAGCAGCTCGACCATTCCGACCACCTGCCCGTCCAACTCCGCGACGAGAATCGCGTCCCCGCCAGCCCCCTTGGTCAGCACTGCCGTGAAATGGTGGGCGACCGCCTCGCGCTGCGGCAGCCGGTAGACGTCGGGGGCCAGGGAGAGGTGAGCTTCGGCGTTCGCCAGGCGCAGATCCACGAGTGCCGGCACATCTGACAGTCCCGCCGGTCGTACCGTCGGCCCGATCCTCCGCATCACCACGATGTTAGGGCAGCTCCGGCGGGCACGACTAGGCTGGTGATCATGAGGATTGGCATCGTGATTCTGCCCGACCAGCGGTGGGCGGAGTCGCGGCATCGCTGGCGGCAGGTTGAGGAGTGGGGCTTCGACCACGCCTGGACGTACGACCACCTGGGCTGGCGGGACCTTGTCGACGGCCCGTGGTTCGACTCGATGGCCACGCTGACCGCCGCCGCCACGGTGACCTCCCGCATCCGGCTGGGCACCCTCGTCGCGTCGCCGAACTTCCGGCACCCGGCCGCGTTCGTCCGGCAGATCACCACCGTGGATGACGTCTCCGCTGGTCGGTTGGTCCTCGGCCTCGGCGCGGGCGGCATCGGTTTCGACTCGGCGGTGCTGGGCGGCGAGACGCTGCCGCCGCGCCAGCGGGTCGAACGGTTCGCCGAGTTCACCGAGCTGCTGGATCTGATCCTCCGCGAGGACGGCACCACCTGGCGTGGTGACTGGTTCGCCGCCGTGGACGCCCGCAACAACCCCGGCTGCGTTCAGCAGCCCCGGGTGCCGTTCGTGGTGGCCGCCAACGGGCCACGGTCGATGCGGCTGGTGGCCCGCTTCGGCCAGGGCTGGGTGACCACCGGCACCGGTGACGACAACGACCTGGCCGGCTGGTGGGACAGCGTGGCCGCCCTGTCCGCGCGGATGGACCGGACGTTGGACGAGGCCGGCCGCGATCCGGCAACCCTGGACCGTTATCTCTCGCTGGACGCCGCACCGGTCTTCTCGCTCAGCAGCGCGCAGTTCTTCGCCGATCAGGTCGGCCGGGCCGCCGACCTCGGCTTCACCGACGTGGTGGCGCACTGGCCGCGGGCCAGCAGTTGGTACGCGGGCGACGAGGCCGTCCTGGCGGACGTGGCGACCCGACTGCTCCCGCAGTTGCGCGGCTGAACACGCATCCCCGGTAGGGACCGCGCCGGTGGCCGCCCAGGCCGTGCCCGCGCCGCCGCCGCGACCGGCTCAGGTGCCGAGGTCGCCGCTGGCCACGCCGCCCTCCCCGCCGGAGACCAGTCGCAGGCGGATGCAGACGATCGGGGTGTCGTCATCGACCGGGGTGCCGAGCCGCGCCCAGTAGGCCGAGTGCCCGGCCCGCCACTCCTCGATCGACCGGTCACCCTCGCCCTCGGAGTGGGCGAAGTCCCAGGACACGTCCGCGAAGCGGACCACCTCCAGCCCGGTGACCTCCACCACGCCGGCCAGCGCGTCGTCGTCGTCGACAAGCGCCAGCCGTTCGCCGACGTGCTCCAACTCCTCGCCTTCTACCGCGTAGTAGGCGAGCCGTCCGGCCGTTGCGGTCTTCACGCCGGCGAGTACCAGGGTGTTGAGGGTCGCCCGCAGCTCACCGGGAGTGCCGAGGGCGAGGGTGCGCAGTCCACCGATCCGAGGCCACATCCTGCCGAGGCTAGGCCAGTGCGCCCCGTACCGCCGCCGCAAACCGCCGTCACGTGGGCAGATCGGCCGCGTTGATCAGGCCGGTGACGCGCAGCTCAGCCGCGACCTCCGGTGGGCAGTCGACCGCCACCACGGCGGTGCCCAGCACCTCGGCGCCGCGTGCGGCACAGATGTCGTACAGGGCGTGGAGTTGAGCGCCGGTACGCACCCAGTCGTCGACCACCAGGACCCGGTCGCCGGGGCCGAGGTGTCGGTCCCGTACGGCCAGGTCGACTCGCCGGCCCCGGTAGTCCGGCGGGCTCTGCGCCCAGGTGAGCGGCCCGGCCGGCAACCGCCCGTCGGCGGGCTTGTGGGCGGCCACGAAGCCGACCCCGAGGGCGGTGGCGGCCAACGGCCCGAGCAGCAACCCGGTGACCGCTGGGGCGAGCACCACCGTCGGCCGGGCGGACCGGTACGGCGCGACCAGGGCCGGTCCCAGTTCCGCCAGCACCGTCGGGTCCCGCCACCAGCCGGAGATGTCGCTGACCAGGTGGCTGGTGCCCGGCCCGGGGTCGATCCACTGGAACAGGGCGGCCAGGCGTGCGGTCAGGTCGGCGGGCATCCGCTCATCCTGCGACACCCGGGGCCGGCCCGTCGGCACCCGGGCCGGCCGGCCCACCCGGGGTCGGATGATCGGCTACACGTACCTGTGCAAATACGGGCATACCACCATGATCACGTTGACGTCGGAAGTGCTTCTCTCGTTACGGTCCGACCCGGTTTGTTCAGACGACGAAAGGACCGGGCCGGTGGCAGCCAAGCACTCCCGTACCCGCATCTTCTCCTCCCCGGCGGGCATCGTGGCCACCGCGGCGGTCGGCGTCGCCCTCGCGGTCGGGGGCACGGTCGGTGCCGTTCAGCTGACCTCCGGCTCCGCTCAGTCGGGGCAAACGGCCCTCGACTTCACCCCGACCACCGCGGCGAGCAGCCTCACCCCCAGTTCCCCGGCCACCTCCCCGACCGCCAGCCCTTCGCCGAGCGTGTCCGCCAGCCCGTCGGCCATCCGGTCGCAGCAGGCGGCCTCCCGGGGCAAGGCCCGTACCGCGCCGCCGAAGCCCAAGCCGACCGCGAAGAAGACCACCCCGGCGCCGAAGGTGGTGGAGAGCGGCTCGTGTGGCGCGTCGTTCTACTCCGACGGGCAGTTGACGGCCAACGGTGAGTCGTTCAACCCGAGCGCGCTGACCGCCGCGCACAAGACGCTGCCGTTCAACACCAAGGTCCGGGTGACCAACCCGGCCAACGGCAAGTCGGTCGTGGTGCGGATCAACGACCGCGGCCCGTTCATCGACGGCCGCTGCCTCGACCTCTCCCGGGCGGCGTTCGCCACCATCGCCTCGGTCGACGTGGGCGCGCTCACCGTCCGCTACGAGGTCCTCGGCTGACCGGGTCGGGTCGCGCCGATTCGGCCGGTCGACTGGGCCGGCCGGACAGAACCTTCTCGGACGACGGGTCAGGTTCATTCACCGGTTCACGTGGATCAGGCAAACTGTCAGTCGTACCCACGCGACTCCTCCAGTCGGGCCGTCGCCCGCTGAGCCCCGGATCCCGCGCCGGCCTCGGCGCGGCCCTTGTCCTGCTCGCGATCGTGTCGGCGGTGGAGGCGGCGGACGGCCGTTTCGCCCACTACGTCGCGCTGTTGTCGGCCGTACCGTTGCTGGCCGCCGCCGTGGCGTCGTGGCCGGTGGTGCTGGGTGTGGGTGTCGTGGCGACCCTGACCGGGGCCGGCTTCGCCCTGACCGAGCCGAAGATGTCAATGATCACTCCGGTCAGCGTGGTCGCGGTCGCGGTCGTCACCGGACTGGCGGTGACGGTGGCGTCGGTCCGGCAGCGGCAGGCGGAGCAGATCGTCGAGCTGACCAAGCTCGCCTCGGTGGCCCAGCAGGCGGTGCTGCGTCCACTCGGGCCGCAGGTCGGGACGCTCTCGGTCGCGGGACGCTACATCTCCTCCACCGCGACTGCCGAGATCGGTGGTGACCTGTACGAGGCGATCGACACGCCCTACGGCGTCCGCATGATCATCGGTGACGTGCGCGGCAAGGGCCTGGACGCGGTTCGGCTGGCGAGCATCGTTCTCGGCTCCTACCGGCATGTGGCCTACGAGCGTGCCGACCTGCGCGCCGTCGTCGCCGACCTGGACCGCGCGGTGGCCCGCAACGTCGGCGACGAGGACTTCGTGACCGCGGCGCTCGTCGAGGAGCGCGGCGGCACGCTCACCATCGTCAACTGCGGGCATCCGGCACCGCTGCTGCTGCGCCGGGGTGCGGTGATCCCGCTGGAACCGCCGGCGCCGGCACCCCCGCTCGGGTTCATGCCGGTGGTCCGCCCCCGGGTCGAGCGCCTGGAGCCGGGAGACCGGCTGCTGCTGTTCACCGACGGCCTCGGCGAGGCGCGGCGGGATGGTGAGTTCTTCCCCACCGCCGACCGCGCCTGGCGGCTGCTCGGTCACGGCACGGTCGCCGACGGGCTGGCCTCCCTGGAGACCGCCCTGGCCGAGTGGGTGCACGGCCACCTCGACGACGACATCGCCCTGGTCCTGATGGAGTACGTCGGTGCCCGTGCCGGCGCGGCGGCGGCCGTCCCGAGTTGGGAGGTCGGTGCCGCCGAGAGCTGACCGGGCTGGGTTACGGAGTTGTGTGTAATCGCTGTCACTTGGGTGATCCGCTTGTCGCTGCCTACCCGCGAGTAATACAGTCAGGGTTACTGATCGGTAACACCTGTCCGGAAGCGGGGCCAGTGAGCATGACCCACTACAAGAGCAACCTGCGGGACCTTGAGTTCAACCTGTTCGAGGTCTTCGGTGCCGACCGGTCGTTCGGCCAGGAGCCGTACTCGGATCTCGACACCGACACCGCCCGCAGCTTCCTCGCCGAGCTCGACCGCCTCGCGCGCGAGGACCTGGCCGCCAGCTACACCGACAGTGACCGCAACCCGCCGGTGTTCGACCCGGCCACGCACACCGCGCCGCTGCCGGCGTCGTTCAAGAAGTCCTACCAGGCGTTCATGGACTCCGAGTTCTGGCGGCTCGACCTCCCGCCGGCTCTGGGCGGGACGAACGCGCCGCGCGCCCTCTGGTGGGCGATGGCCGAGCTGGTGCTCGGCTCGAACGCCCCGATCTGGATGTACGCCTCCGGCCCGTCCTTCGCGCACGTGCTGCACGTCGAGGGCACCGAGCGGCAGAAGAAGTGGGCCAAGCTCTTCATCGACAAGCAGTGGGGCTCGACGATGGTCCTCACCGAGCCGGACGCCGGCTCGGACGTGGGCGCCGGCCGCGCCCGCGCGACCCAGCAGCCCGACGGCTCCTGGCACATCGAGGGCGTGAAGCGCTTCATCACCTCGGGCGAGCACGACCTGAGCGACAACATCGTGCACTACGTGCTGGCCCGTCCGGTCGGCGTGGAGGGCGTCGGTGGCCCCGGCACCAAGGGCCTGTCGCTCTTCGTGGTGCCGAAGTTCCACTTCGACGAGACCACCGGCGAGCTGGGTGAGCGCAACGGCGTCTACACCACGAACGTCGAGCACAAGATGGGCCTGAAGGTCTCCAACACCTGCGAGCTGACCTTCGGCGAGCACGGCGTACCGGCCCAGGGCTGGCTGCTGGGCGACAAGCACGACGGCATCCGGCAGATGTTCATGATCATCGAGTACGCCCGGATGTTGGTCGGCACCAAGGCCATCGCGACCCTCTCCACCGGCTACCTCAACGCCCTGGAGTACGCGAAGAGCCGGGTGCAGGGCGCCGACCTGATCCAGCAGGTGGACAAGACCGCCCCGCGGGTCACCATCACCCACCACCCGGACGTCCGCCGCTCGCTGCTGCTGCAGAAGTCGTACGCCGAGGGTCTTCGTGCCCTTGTCCTCTACACCGCCACCTGGCAGGACAAGGTCGCCATCGCCGAGGCCGCCGGCGACGAGAAGGCCACCAAGCTGGCCAAGCGGGTCAACGACCTGCTGTTGCCGCTGGTCAAGGGCGTCGGTTCGGAGCGGGCGTACGAGATGCTCGGGCACGAGGCACTACAGACCTTCGGTGGCTCCGGGTTCCTCCAGGACTACCCGCTGGAGCAGTACGTCCGCGACGCCAAGATCGACACCCTGTACGAGGGCACCACCGCCATCCAGAGCCTGGACCTGATCTTCCGCAAGATCGTCCGGGACAACGGCAAGGCGCTGATGGCGGTCGCCGGCGAGATCCAGGAGTTCATCTCCTCCGAGGCGGGCAACGGCCAGCTCAAGGAGGAACGGCAGGCGCTCGGCAAGGCGCTCGTCGAGGTGCAGACCATCCTCGGTGTGCTGACCGGCTGGCTGGGCGAGGCGCAGGGTGGCGACACCCGCGCGCTCTACAAGGTCGGGCTGAGCAGCCGGCGCTTCCTGCTCGCGATCGGCGACCTGGTGGTCGGCTGGCTGCTCCAGCGGCAGGCCGAGGTGGCGCTGAAGGCGCTGGCCGGCGAGGTCACCGTCAGTGACAAGGCGTTCTACACCGGTAAGGTGGCCGCCGCCCGTTTCTTCGCCCGCGAGGTGCTGCCCCGCATCGGCGCCGACCGACGGATCATCGAGAGCACCGACCTCGACATCATGGACCTCCCGGAGGAGGCCTTCTGACCGTGCCACGGCACGGCTGACCTTCCGGGTCGCACCACCCGGGACCGGACACACCGACGGCCGGTGGGGCGCTGCCCCGCCGGCCGTCGCCGCGTATTGGGCGGGGCCGGTCGGGTATGCCGCTGGCGTGGCGGGTAACCGTCGCGTGACCTCGAAAGGGAACGCCCAGAGCCACCGCACGGGGGAGTGCAGCGCACATGGGTGTAGGAAGCGGCATTTTTCTCATCGCGATCGGCGCGATCCTGACCTTCGCACTGAGGGCCAACGTCTGGTGGATCGACGTACGGGCGGTCGGCTGGGTGTTCATCCTGGCCGGGCTGGCCGTACTGCTGACCACGGTCTGGTTCTGGCAGGACCGACGCAAGCGGGCCCGGACCCTCATCGTGGAGGAGAACCGGCTCTCCCATCCGACGGCGATGATGCCGCCACCGCCAGACCCACCGCCACCAACCGCGCCGCCGTCCTGACGCCGGGACGTGCCCCTGAGCCACCCGTCGCTTATCGACGGGTGGCTCAGCCGCGTGCGATGTGCCGTGCCGTGATCGGAGCTCCCGCCCGCCCCAACTCCGTCCAGGCGAACCGGCCACGGTGCACCGACAGTTCGGCGGTCCGTAACCCCTCGTCGGACGCACCCTCCGGGTCGAGAAGGGCCGCGAGCAGGGAGATGCCCGGGTTGTGGGCAATCAGCAGTGCCGTGCCGGCCGCCGCGTCAACCGTACGGACCAGCGCCAACAACTCCTCCGGATGGGCGTCGTACGCACCGGGCTCGTAACGCACCGTCGGCCGGGGACCGGTCGGGCCGCCCTCCGGCGGTGTGCCGGTCATCCCCATCGCCACGCCGTGCCAGGTCTGCCGGGTACGTCTCGCCGTCGAGCAGATCACCACGTCGGGCAGCAACCCGTGGTGCGCCAACCAGGCGCCAGCCGCTGCCGCGTCCGCGGTCCCGCGGGCACTGAGCGGGCGCTGGGCATCATCGGCCGCGTCACTCCCCTGCTCGGCCTTCGCGTGCCGGAGCAACACAAGTGTCCGCGTCTCGGAGTCGGCGTCCGTCATGCCCCCAGCTTGCCCGATTGGCGATCTCCGTGCCTGGGTAAGTCGATGGATGCCGCACCCCTACCGACGGCCGCGGCGCGTCGTACGCCAGGTTAGAGCCGAGGAGCGAGACATGGGCATTGGTGGCAGCATCTTCTTGATCGCGCTGGGCGCGATCCTCGCATTCGCCGTGGAAGCCGATCTGGGCTGGCTGGACCTGTCCGTGGTCGGCTGGGTGCTGATGTTGGCCGGTGTCGCCGGCCTGATCACCACTCTCTACTTCTGGAACAGCCGCCGTCGCACCGTGGTCGCCGCGCCGGTCCGCGAAGAGCGCGTGGTGGCTGACCGGGTCGTGCCGGTCCAGGACAACCAGGTCGTGCAGGAGTACCGCGAGGTGCGTCGGCCGGGCCGGCCAGTCTGATCCTCGCTCGCGAACTCCGGGGTCCCGCAGCGTCGCGGGACCCCGGCTCGCGTTTCCAGCACGATCATGGCGGCTGCCACCCGTGGCGTTTCGGCCGCGCCGTCTGGGTCAGGCGAACAGCGCGAAGTAGATCGCGATGTGGTGGCAGAGTGCCGCCAGCAGCGTGCAGGCGTGAAAGAACTCGTGGTGACCGAAGACGGTCGGCCACGGGTTGGGCCGGCGCAGCGCGTAGAAGACCGCCCCGACGCTGTAGATCGCGCCGCCGACGATCAGCAGCACCAGTGCCGCGACGCCGCCGCCGTGCAGGATGTCCGGCAACATGGCCACGGCCACCCAGCCCAGCGCCAGGTAGAGCGGCGCGGACACCCAGCGTGGCGCGTGCGGCCACACCACCTTGACTGCCACACCGGCCAGCGCGCCGCCCCAGACCAGGGCCAGCATCACCGTGGCCGGCCGGGGCGTGAGCAGCATCGTGCAGAGGGGTGTGTACGTGCCGGCGATGAACACGAAGATCATCGAATGGTCCATCCGGCGCATGACCTGGTAGCCGCGCTCCGACCACACCCGACGGTGGTAGAGCGCGCTGGTGCCGAAGAGCCCGCACACCGTGACGCTGTAGATCAGGCAGCTGACCAGGGGTGCCCACCCCGGCCGGGTCGCGGCGATCGAGCACAGCACGACGCCGCAGATCAGGGCCACGAAGAAGGCGTACGTGTGCAGCCAGCCGCGCATCCGGGGCTTACCGATGTCGACCGGCTTCAGGCGAAGCGGGGCGGAGGTACTCACGCAGTCAGGTTACGGCACCGTAGGTTACTTGCAAGTAGTGGTGTTGGTGACGCCCGGCACGGTCCTCGTGAACTCCGTACCGGCACGACATCGGCGAAGATGAGCGGATGCGGATCCGACAGGTCGGGGCGCACGCCCTGCTACTCGACTGCACCGCCCCCGCCGACACGTCCGAAGCCGCGCTCGTGGAAGCGTGGCGCGCCGAGCTGTGGCGGCGTCGGGAGCGGGGTGACCTGACCGCCGTGGAGATCGTGCCAGCGGCCAGCACGATCCTGCTCGACGGGCTGCCCGACCCGACCGCCGCGGCCGAGCAGCTGACCCGGTGGGCATCCGGCGTCGCCGCCGCGACCGCCGGCCCCGACCACGCCGATGGCGAAGCCGAAGACCACGACGCCCCTGCGGACGACCGAGCCGACGACGCGGCGGACGTGGTCGTACCGGTCACCTTCGACGGGCCGGACCTGCCGGTGGTGGCCGAGCACTGGGGCGGGGACGTGCCCGCCGTGCTGCGCCGGCTGACCGGCACCCGGTTCCGGGTCGCGTTCTGCGGCTTCGCCCCCGGGTTCCCCTACCTGACCGGGCTGCCCGCCGAGCTGGCGTTGCCCCGGCTGGCCACCCCCCGCCCCCGGGTGCCGCCCGGGTCGGTCGCCCTGGCGGGCCCGTACGCCGGCATCTACCCCAGCGCGTCCCCCGGAGGTTGGCTACTGGTCGGCCGGACCGAGCTGGTCCTCTTCGACGTGGACGCCGACTCGCCGGCCCGACTCGGACCGGGTGCCCGGGTGCGGATGGTGGCGGCATGACCCGTCCGGCCGCCGTCGAGGTCCTACGCGCCGGCGCGCTCACCACCGTGCAGGACCTGGGCCGGCCCGGTTGGGCGCACCTGGGCGTACCCCGCTCCGGCGCCCTCGACCCGGCTGCTCTGCGGCTGGCCAATCGGCTGGTCGGCAACCCGGAGCACGCCGCCGGCCTGGAGGTCACCCTGTCCGGCTGCACGCTGCGGCTGACCCGGGCCACCACGGTGGCGGTCACCGGGGCCGAGGTGACGGTCCGGGCGGGCGATCGGCCCGGTGACACCGGACGACCGCTCACCGTGCCGGCCGGGACGGTGCTGCGGATCGGCCCGGCCCGTCGGGGCGTACGGAGTTGGTTGGCGGTGGCGGGTGGCATCGACGTGTCGCCGGTGCTCGGCAGTCGGGCCACCGACACCCTGTCCGGGCTCGGCCCGGCTCCCTTGCGCGACGGCGACCGGCTGCCCCTCGGCGAGCCGCATGGCCCACCTGCGCCGGTGGACCTGACCGTCTGCTCCGCGGCGGAGTCGGAGCTGCACCTGATGGTGGGTCCCGGTCCTCGGGAGGACTGGTTCACGCCTACCGCGTTCGACCGGCTGTTCGGCACCCCGTACACCGTCAGTCCGGTGAGCAACCGGGTCGGCGCCCGGCTTGCCGGCGCCACCCTGCCCCGCGCGGTGGCCGGCGAACTGCCAAGCGAGGGCATCGTGCTCGGCGCGGTGCAGGTGCCCGCGAACGGACAGCCGCTGATCTTCCTCGCCGACCATCCGACCACCGGTGGATACCCCGTCATCGGGGTGGTCACCGACGTGACCCCGCTCGCGCAGGCCCGGCCAGGTACTACCGTCAGATTTCATGGACCTCAACGCTGACCTGGGCGAGGGATTCGGCATCTGGCGTCTCGGCGACGACGAGGCGCTGCTGAGCCTCGTCACCTCCGCCAACGTCGCCTGCGGCTTCCACGGTGGCGACCCGTCCACCATGCGGCGGGTCTGCGAGGGCGCCGCGCGACGCGGGGTCGCGGTGGGCGCGCAGGTCGGCTACCGGGACCTGGCCGGCTTCGGTCGACGGCACATCGCGTACGACTTCGCCGAGCTGCGCGACGAGGTGACCTACCAGGTGGGGGCGCTGGACGCGTTCTGCCGGCTGTTCGGCACCCGGGTCCGCTACCTCAAACCGCACGGCGCGCTCTACCACGCGGCCAGCACCAACGAGTCCCAGGCGGCGGCGGTGGTCGCGGCGGTCACCGGCTACGACCCTGAGCTGCCCATCCTCTGCCTACCCGGCTCGATGCTCGCCCAACTCGCCGTCGGCGCGGGCCTGCCGGTCGTCGCGGAGGCCTTCGCCGACCGTGCCTACCTGCCCAACGGGGCGCTGGTGCCGCGCGGCACACCCGGCGCGGTCATCACCGACCCGGAGCAGGTGGCCGAACGCGCGGCGCGGATGGCCACCGAACGGATCGTGGTGGCGGTGGACGGCACCGTCATTCCCTGCTCGGTCGATTCGATCTGCGTGCACGGCGACACCCCGGGAGCGGTCTCCGCCGCCGAACTGGTCCGGGCCAGCCTGATCGACGCCGACATCACCCTGGCGCCCTTCGCGTGAGATCGGAGGGGTCCGGGCGGACCCCTCCGATCACCTCAGGCGTCCAGGCCGCGCAGCACCAGCGGCAGGCGGGTCACGGCGCCGTCGACGACCCGCACCGGTACGCCCCAGTCCTGCCGGGTCAGGTGACACGCCGCGTGTTCGACGTCCGCGTCGCAGGTCGCCGCCTGGGCGGTCACCTGGAGCACCCCGGCGGTGACGTCGCCGTTGAGCACCAGCCGACGGGTCAGCTCGGTGCCCGTGCCGGCACCATCCACCAGCAGCTCCGGCGGTGACGCGGAGACCACCAACCGGGTCGACGGCCCGAACGTCTCGTCCAGCTTCTGCCCCGGCGCCGGGGTGAAGACGATGTCCAGGGTGACCTCACCGGCCGCGACGTCGGTCGGCTTGCGCTCGGTGCGGTGCCGGGGACCGTCGACCGTGCTGGCACCCGCCGCCGACAGGGCACCCGGGGCGAGCCGGGTCAGCCGGTGCGCGGCGGACTCCACCACCAGCACCTCGCCGGCCGGGCTGAGCACCAGGTCGCTCGGCTCCGCCAACCCGTCCGCGACGGTGGAGACCTGGTTGGTGGCCGGGTCGAAGCGACGAACCGCGCCGTTGTACGTGTCCGCGATCAGCACCGAGCCGTCCGGCAACGCGCACACGCCCAGCGGGTGTTGCAGCAGCGCCGACTCCGCCGGACCGTCCACGTGCCCGAAGTCGAACAGGCCCTGCCCGACGGCGGTGCCCAGCACGCCGTTCTCCACGTACCGGAGGGCGCTGGTCTCGCTGTCGGCGATCCAGAGCCGGGCGCCGTCGGTGGAGACGGACAGCCCCGACGGCTGCGCCATCCACGCCTCGGCCAACGGGCCGTCCCGCAGCGCCTCGACCGTGGTGCCGGCGTACATGCCCGCGGTCCGCTTGATCGGGTCGAACCACCAGAGCTGGTGGATGCCGGCCATCGCGATGATCAGTTTGTCGTCGTACCAGGCCAGATCCCACGGGGAGGAGAGATCCACCGCGAGCGCGTCGTGGGCGTGGTCGTCGACCTCGGCACGCCACTGCCGGCCGCTGCCGGCCACGGTGACCACCTCGCCGGACTCCAGCCGTACGCCCCGCAGCAGGTGGTTGACCGTGTCGGCCACCACCAGGTCGTAGCCGGCGACCTCGGCGACATGGGTGGGCAGCAGGCACACCCCCTGCGGCTCGGAGAACGTCGCCGCGGCACCCGGCCCGTCGGCCCGGCCCCGCTCGCCCGAGCCGATCCGGCGCACCGGCGTCTCGCCGTCCGGGGCCACCTCGACCAGGGAGTGCCGGGCCGAGTCCGAGACCAGCAGGTTGCCGTTCGGCAGCAGTACCGCCTTACCCGGGAAGCGCAGCGCCGTCTCCGGGGCCGGCGGCGGAACGTACGGCCCGTCACCCCGGTGCAGGGTGCCCTTGGCCTCGTGGGTGGCGACCAGCTCGTCGATCAACCGGGCCAACCCCTCGGCGTGACCCTCGCCCGCCATGGTGGCCACCACGTAACCCTCGGGGTCGATCACCGACAGGGTCGGCCAGGCGCGGGCCGCGTACTGCTGCCACATGTCCATGTCCGGATCGTCGAGAACGGGGTGGTGCACCCCGTACCGCTCGACGGCCGCGACGAGCGCGTCGGCGTCCTTCTCGTGCTCGAACTTCGGCGAGTGCACACCGATCACGACGAGCACGTCGCCGTACTTCTCCTCCAGCGGGCGCAGCTCATCCAGCACGTGGAGGCAGTTGATGCAGCAGAACGTCCAAAAGTCCGCGATCACGATCTTGCCGCGAAGGTCCTGCAAGGTCAGGTTCCGTCCGCCCGTGTTGAGCCACTGGCGGCCCCGCAGCTCGGGCGCACGTACACGCGCTGTCGTTCCCATGCCTGTCAGCCTGCCACGCCCCGGTCCCGACCGCCGTGACCCGGACGACAGACCGCGTCGTCGTCGCGAGGGTACGACGACGGCGGGGTCACGGTTGCCCGTGACCCCGCCGACGGTGGAGTTACTTCGCGGCCGGCTTGAGGCAGAGCACCCGGTTGGCACCGCTACCCGGCAGCACCACGTGCGGCTGCGTCGTGTCGGTGCACTTCTCCTTCGCATCCACCTTGGAGACGACGCTGAAGGAGCCCGCCTCGCCGCAGGTCGCCGCCGAGGCGCCACCCTGACCGGACTGCTTCACGCAGCTGCCGACCGCCGGGTCGAAGGCCGGTGGATCGTCCTCGCCGACCTTCCCGAGGAGCAGCAGCAGGCCGAGCGGCACCGCCAGGATGAGCACCGCGGCGATCAGTACGGCGGACAGCACCCGACCGTTGCGTACCTTCGGCGTCGGCAGCTCCGCCTTGGGCTCCTCGGCGTCCGGCTTGAACGCGTCGAACCGACCGTGATCCGACTTACCGGGCTCCTGGCCCCAGGACGGCACGGGCTGCTGCGGTGGCGGGAAGGCCGGCGGGAAGCTGTTGCCCGGCCCCGAGTCGATGGCCGGCCCGCCGAAGCCCTGGCCGCCGGAGTCCGGTCCGCCGAAGTTCGGCGCGCCGTAGGTCGAGGCGCCGCCGACCGCGGCAGTGCCGGCGGCTGGCGAACCGGGGCCGCCGAACTGGTCGGCCGGGCGCTCGGCACCGCCGTGCGGCCGCGTGCCGTTCACCGGCCGGTTGTTGCCGGGCGCGTCGACGAACGACGGCACGCCGGGCGGGAACGCCGGCGGCGGTGCCTGGGCCTCGCCGAACGCGTTCAGGGCGGGCTGCCGGTCGTCGAAGCGCGGCTCAGCGGCGGATTCGCCGCCCCAGCCGGGGCCGACCTGGCGCTGCGGTTCGTTCGGCCACTCGGGTGTGGCCTGGCGCTGCGGTTCGTTCGGCCACTCGGGTGTGGCCGGGCGGGACGGTTCGTTCGCCCATTCGGGTGTGGCCGGGCGGGACGGTTCGTTCGCCCATTCGGGTGTGGCCGGGCGGGACGGTTCGTTCGCCCACTCCGGTGCGGCCGGGCGGGACGGTTCGTTCGCCCACTCCGGTGCGGCCTGGTGCGGGGAGTCGTTCTGCCACTCCGGGGCGGCCTGGCGCTCGGCACCCGGGTCGGCCTGGAACGCCTCCGGCTCCGGCTCGTTCTCCGGCTCGGGTCGGGCCGGCCGGCCGTACACGCGGGGTTGTGGTGTGGCCGTGCCGGTCGGACGGATGGCCTGGTCGGTCGGGGGCATCACCCGGCTGGCCAGCGGCACCGAAGCGCTCGCCGTGGCCCGGGCCGCCGCGCCGGCTGCCGACTCGGCGTCCGACACCGGCACCACCGCGCGGCCCGCTCCGGACTCCGGAGAGGTACGCGGTGCGGGCACCACGGCGCCACTCGCGGGAACGTCCTCAGCGCGGCCCCAACCGGCCTGGTCCGCCTCGTACTGCGCGGCGGCGTCCGGAATCTCCCGCTCGGCGTACGCGGGCTGCTCGGGGATCGGGGGGAACTGGGCGGCCTGGGGCGCGTAGTCGGCTGGCGGGGCAGCCGCCAGGCTGGCGCCCGGCACGCGCTGCTCCTGCGGAGGCAGCGGCACCGCGTTCGCCGGTGAGATGCCCGGCGCGGGGCCGGGCTGGTAGGCCGGAACCTCGTCGCCCCGGTCCGCCTCCCAACCGCCACGGGCCTGCGCGGAGGCTTCCGCTTCGGCGCGCCCCCACACCTCGCCGGGTGCCCAGGGCTCGACCTCCGACGGGCCGTCCTTGCCGGGCGCGCTGGCACGCGAGGGCAGTGCGCTCTGCTCCGGGGGCGTCCACCCGACCGGCTCCGGCCGCTCGGCGGGCTGCTCCTGTGGTGAGAGCACCCAGTCGGGCTGCTGCGGGCGGCTCTCGGCATCGCCCCAGGCGGCCGGCTGCGCGGGCTGGTCCTGCCGCGCGTCGCCGTCACCCCACCCGGCGGGCTGCGCCTGCTGCTGCTGCTGCGCGGCCCACCCACCGGAGTGGGCCCGGTCGTCCTGCCCGGGCCAGTTCGTCGCCGGTGCCGGCACCTGGGCTGCGCCACGGGCCGCGGTGGGCTGGGCGGCCTGACCCCACCCGGGGGCGGGCTCGGCCGGTTCGGCGGACTGACCCCAGGCCGGCGGCGACTGTTCGGCCGGCGTCCACGCGGGCTGGTCGTCGCGTCCCGCTGCGGTGGCGGGCCAGCCACCGTTGCCGGATGCCTCGTCCTGCTGGGCGCCGCCGGACCAGGTGGCGGCCTGCGGCGGCTCGGCCTGCGGGGCTTCGGCTCCGCGCCACTCAGCGGTGGGCGGGTTGGTCTGCGCCGCGCCAGCCCAGCCACCGGAGGTGGCCGGGTCTTCCTGGGCGGGCCAGGCGGTGGTGGCGGGCGGCACCTGTGCGGCGCCCCGCGCGGGCGGCTGGGCCTGCACCCAGTCGGGCTGCTCGGCGGCGTTTCCGGTCCAGGTGGGTGCGGGCGGGCTCTGCTCAGCCGGCGTCCAGCCCTGCTGTTGCGGTGCGGCCCAGGCCGGCTGCGCCGGGGCTGCTGCGCCCTCGCTGCCAGGCCAGGCGACCGGCTGCTGTTGCGGCGGCTCGCTCGCGCCACCGCCGGACGCCCACGCCGGCTGCGGCGGGTCGTTGGGCTGCGCCACGGGGGCGGCACCCCAGGCGGGCTGCGGCGGGTCGGTGGGCTGTGGAGCAGCGGCGGCACCCCAGGCGGGGGCCGGCGGTTGCTCGGGCTGAGTCGCCCATGCCGGCGTCGACGCGTCGGGCCGCGCCGGTGGCGGGGGTGCCCAGCCCAGGTCGGGGCCGGCGGCGTTGTGGCCGTTGTCCGGCTGCGCCGGGCGGTCGCCGTACGGCGCCGGTCCGCCGGCGCCCGGTGACACCTCGTCCGGCTCCTGGCCGGTGCGGTGCGGGCCCTCGGACGTCATGGGTGCGCCTCCTCCATCACATGTCGGCTCGCCGGTGCCGATCGGTCTCCTCGGCATGGCTGCCGGCGTCACCGGCGTACCGCTGTGCCGGCTCCCCGCACGGTATCGGGTGCGGGCACGGCACGTCCAAGGAGCCCGGTCGTCACTCCCCGTTGCCGGTCGGTGTCGAGCAGCTTCGGTTTGCTCGGCCTCAGCCGGGTCGGCGGGCGGCGACCGAAGCCCACCGTACCGGGCGCTGCGGCAGGGCGGAATCCCGGTGGCGGGTGGCCGGGAACGCCGATGGCCCACCCGGCGGGCCGGGTGGGCCATCGATCTGGAGGAGGTGCGGAATGTCGTGGAGCGTCAGCTCATGTGACGCTGGGCGATGACGAGGAGTTCCTCGCGAACTGCCGGCGTGTTCGCCGAGCGCAGCGCGTGCTCGATGGCACGGGCGCGGCGGGTGGCGTCGCGGTGGTTGCGGATTCGCTCGATCATGCTCATTGGTGGGTCCCCCTAGCTATTCGGTTGTCAGCCCCTGATGTGTCTATTCAACAGCAGAAGCCGGGGAACTTCCAACGATTATTAGGTGAGCTGAGACACCTGCCTAACAATCGAAGGTCAACAAGCCGTCCGACCAACGGTTACGTCGCCCAACGGACACGGCCGGTGTGCCGGGCGTTAACCCGTGGCACACCGGCCGTGGCTGGCGTCTCGAACGATCAGGTCCAGGCGAGCAGCGCCGCCTCCGGATCCGCGAGGAAGTCGCCGACGTCGCGGAGGAACTTCGAACCCAGCTCACCATCGATGATCCGGTGGTCGAAGCTCAGCCCCAGCGTGGTGACCTGACGCACCTTGACCTTGCCCTTGTGCACCCAGGGCATCTCCCGCACCGCGCCGAAGGCCAGGATCGCGGACTCACCCGGCGGCAGGATCGGCGTGCCGGTGTCCACCCCGAACACGCCGACGTTGGTGATGGTCAGGGTGCCGCCGGACATGGCCGCCGGCGAGGTACGCCCGGACTTCGCCGTCTGCACCAGGTCGGTCAGCGCGTCCGCCAACTCCCGCAACGAGAGCCGGCCGGCGTCCTTGACGTTCGGCACGATCAGACCGCGCTCGGTGGCCGCCGCGATGCCGAGGTTGACGTACTCCTTCACCACGATCTCGTCGCCGGCCCAGGTCGAGTTGACCATCGGGTGCCGGCGTACCGCCAGCAGCACCGCCTTCGCCACCAGCAGCAGCGGCGAGACGCGCACGTCGCGCCACTCCCGCCGACCCCGGAGCCGGTCCAGTGCCTTCATCGCCCGGGTCACGTCGACGGTCAGGAACTCCGTCACGTGCGGGGCGGTGAACGCCGAGCGGGACATGTTCTCGGCGGTCAACTTGCGGACCCCCTTGACCGGGATGCGCTGCTCCCGGTCCGCGCCGAAGCTGGGAGCCGTCGTCGCCGCGATCGGTTCCGCCACCACGACGGCGCCGCTCACCGCCCGCTGCACGTCCTCCCGGGTGATCGAGCCGAGCGGCCCCGACCCGGTCACCGTGCCGAGGTCGACCCCAAGATCCTTGGCAAGCTTCCGCACCGGCGGCTTCGCCAGCACGCCGCCGGCCGCCCTGCCGCTTGCCTCGCCGCGTCGATCATGGACTTGTGGTGCCGGAATCGTAGAGGTCGCGGATGGTTTGTCACCCACCACAACTCCATGATCGACCCCGGCGGGGGCGGTGGGTGCCGCCGCGGCCTGCGCCGGGACACCGCCCTTGCGCGGGCGGCGCTTCGCGGCGGTCGTACGCGGGCCGTAGCCCACCAGCACCGCCGTCCGCCCGCCCGGGGCGGCACCGCCGATCAGGCCCGGCTCGATCATGCCCTCGGCCGGTGCCACCTCCACCGCCGCCAGCGAAGCCGCCGACGGGGTGGGCAGGTCCGCGCTGGGCGTGGCCGTGGTCGACGGCGCGTCCAGCGGGCCGGCACCCGGGTCGGTGTCGATCGCGATGATCGGCGTACCGACCTCGACCGTGGTGCCCTCCGGGTGGTGGATCGCCTGCACCTGGCCGGCCCACTTCGCCGGGATCTCCACGGCCGCCTTGGCCGTCTCGACCTCGACGATCGGCTGGTTCAGCTCGATCGTGTCGCCGACCTTGACCAGCCAGGCCAGGATCTCGCCCTCGGTCAGCCCCTCGCCCAGGTCGGGCAGGTTGAACGTCTTGATCCGGGACATGTCGATCACCAGCCGAAGGTGCGGTCGACGGCGTCGAGCACCCGGTCGAGGTCGGGCAGGTATTCCTCTTCCACCCGGGAGGCCGGGTAGGGGGTGTCGAAGCCGGTCACCCGCAGCACGGGCGACTCCAGGGAGTAGAAGCACTCCTCGGTGATCCGGGCGGCCAACTCGGCGCCGAGGCCGATGTTCGACGGCGCCTCGTGCACCACGACCGCGCGGCCGGTGCGCTTCACCGACTCGTACGCCGCCGCCAGGTCCAGCGGGGAGAGCGAACGCAGGTCGATGACCTCCAACTCCCGGCCGTCCTCCGCGGCGGCGGTCGCCGCCTCCAGGCACGTCCGCACCATCGGCCCGTAGGCCAGCACGGTCACGTCGGTGCCGGGCCGCACCACGCGGGCCGAGTGCAGCGGGTACGCCTCGGACAACGGCGCGTCCAGGTCGACAGGCCCCTTCTCCCAGTAGCGCCGCTTGGGCTCCAGGAAGACGATCGGGTCATCCGAGGCGATGGCCTGCTGGATCATCACGTACGCGTCCTGCGGGTTGGAGCAGGTCACCACCTTCAGACCGGCCGTGTGCGCGAAGTACGCCTCGGGCGACTCGGAGTGGTGCTCGACGGCGCCGATGCCACCGCCGTACGGGATCCGGATCACCATCGGGATGCTGAGTCGGCCGCCGGAGCGGTAGTGCATCTTCGCCACCTGCGACACGATCTGGTCGTACGCGGGGTAGACGAAGCCGTCGAACTGGATCTCGCAGATCGGCCGGTAGCCGCGGATGGCGAGACCGACCGCCGTGCCGATGATGCCGGACTCGGCCAGCGGGGTGTCGATCACCCGCTGGTCGCCGAAGTCCTTCTGGAGCCCGTCGGTGATCCGGAAGACGCCGCCGAGCTTGCCGACGTCCTCGCCCATGATGATGACCTTGGGGTCGTTCTCCAGGGCGCGACGCAGACCGGTGTTGAGGGCCTTGCCGATGGTGAGCGTCTCCGTGGCCATCAGTGGGCGCTCCCCTCGAACGACTCCATGTAGCGGCTGAACTGCGCACGTTGCTCGTCGAGCAACGGAGAGCCGTTCGGGTAGACGTGGTCGAACATCGTCACCGGCTCGGGGTCGGGCATGTCGAGCACCCGCTCACGCAGGTGCACCGACTCGCGGCGGGCCTGCTCGTCGACCTCGGCGAAGAAGGCCGCGTCGGCGATCTGCTGCTTCTCCAGGAAGGCCTTGACCCGGGCGATCGGGTCCTTGGCCTGCCACGCCTCGACCTCACTGGCGATGCGGTAGCGGGTCGGGTCGTCGGAGGTGGTGTGCGCGCCCATCCGGTAGGTGTACGCCTCGATCAGGCTCGGGCCCTGCCCGTGCCGGGCGTTGTCCAGCGCCGTGCGGGTGACCGCGTACGAGGCCAGCACGTCGTTGCCGTCCACCCGTACGCCGGGGAAGCCGAAGCCGGCGGCCCGCTGGTAGAGCGGGACGCGGGTCTGCCGCTCCAGCGGCTCGGAGATCGCGTACTGGTTGTTCTGGCAGAAGAACACCAGCGGGGCGTTGAACACGCTGGCCCAGACGAACGCCTCGTTCACGTCGCCCTGGCTGGTGGCCCCGTCGCCGAAGTAGGCGATCGCCGCCTCGCCGTCGTCGGTGCCGACCTTGCCGTCCATGGTGATGCCCATGGCGTACCCGGTCGCGTGCAGGGTCTGCGCGCCGATGACGATCGTGTACATGTTGAACTTGAACTCGTTCGGGTCCCAGCCGCCCTGGTCGACACCGCGGAACAGGCCGAGCGGCATGATCGGGTCGATGCCCCGGCAGTAGAGGACGCCGTGCTCCCGGTAGGTCGGAAAGGCCATGTCCTGCGCCCGCAGCGCGCGCCCGGAGCCGACCTGCGCGGCCTCCTGGCCGAGCAGGCTGGCCCAGAGACCCAGCTCGCCCTGGCGCTGGAGAGCGGTCGCCTCGGCGTCCAGCTTGCGGACGAGCACCAGGTCGCGGTAGAGCCCGCGGTATTCCTCGTCGGTGAAGTCGACGCGGTACTCGGTGCCGTCCGGCCCGGTGGCGCTGTCGATCCGCTCGCCGTCGGGGGTGAGCAGCTGCACCAGCTCGGGGTCGCCGGCCGTGCCCTTCTTGGAGCGGGGTGCCGCCCGCCTGCCGCGGGTGGTGCCCCCGGGGTCGCCCTTTGCCATCGGTCTCTCCCTGTCGTGTCTGCGTCGGCACCGGGGGGTCACCCGGCCACGCAACTCGTGCGCCTGTCCGGCTCTTGCCGGACCGGTTCCTGGCGGCCGCGCCTAGCCCCGGTGGGGGTTGCCGCACGGCGTGAGCCGGGTTCTGGCCGAACCCGGATCGGGAGCGCCGGCCCCGGGCCGCGCCTGCCGCGTGGGTGCGCGGAGGTCACGGCTGCGTTGCCGTCGTGCTCCATATTCGCAGAGCAGGTGAGCGCGCCCACAGTACGCCCGCCCCGTATTCCGACCGCCCACCCTTTGCCGCTGTTTGTCGCCCTCCTGCCGACCTGCCGTTCCGAGACGTTCCGGCGACGATTCGTCACGGTTCGGTCAGCCCGGCGTGTCGACACGCGGTGGAGGTTGGCTGACGGAGGGTGACTGGGCCAGGCTGATTCCCGCCGGATCATCTTTATCGGGTTATATGCCTGTTTTGTAGCTGACGGCGGCGAGCCTGGCGGCGGTGGCGGCCAAGCGATGACGCGGCGTCCATCCATGTCCACTGACGGCCGACGACAAGGGGTGCGCGGTGTACGAGCCAGGTGACGGTCCCGGCCCGCCAGCACTCGGCCGGCATCGGTCCGCCGGCGGCTACCGCCGGGTGGTCGGCGTCCACCGCGCCCCCGGCGCGGGCGGGCCCTCCCGGGGTTACCTACTGACCGTCGCACTGCTGGCCGGCACCGCGTCGATGCCGATTCTCGCCGCGATCAGCGCGGGCTCGGCCACCCCCGGCAGCACCGCGCTGCCCGACAGCAGCACCCCGTTCATCCCGACCCCGTCGATGGGGCCGGTGGTGATCCCGATGCCGATGACCAGCCAGCCGGCGTTGCCGCCACCCGGCACACCCAGCGTCGGCCCGACCAGCGGCTGGCTGCCCGCCGCTCCCCGGCGTACCTCGGAGAGGCCCGGATCGGAGACCGTGACCGGCCCGGGACCCGGACGGCCGGCGACCTACCCGCCGCTGGCGCCGAAGCCCCCCCGCGGCACCTGGCCCGCCATGCCCCCGGCCGGCCCGCCAGCGCCGACGACCGGTACGCCGACCGACGTCCCGGATCCCGACCCGACCGACGTCCCGGATCCCGACCCGACCGACCCCGTCGACCCGGACCCCACCGAACCGGACCCGACGGATCCCGCCCCCACCCCTACGCTGGACCCGTCGCCGACGCCGGACCCGAGCCCGACGCTGGACCCGACGCCCACGCTGGACCCGAGCCCGACCGACGTCCCCACCGCGACCGCCGCGCCGACCAGGGCACCGTCGGCGCCGGTCACCACCCCCGGGTCACCCGCCGCTCCCGCGTCACCGACCAGCCGGCCCGGCCCAGCGGTCCCGACGCCACCGGTCGTTCCGCAGAAGCCCCCGGTCGGTGGTTCCCCGGTGGCCTGACCAACGCACCCCACGGTTCCCGCCCCGACGGTACGGTGACCCTCAGGCGTGACCCATCCGGTGCCGGCGGTGTGCCGGCGTCAGGCGCGTACCGGAGGGGGTGGCGTGGGCGGCGGTGCGAGACTCCGCCCGGTCATCGCCCGGCCCGGCCCGGGGCTGCGGGTCGCCCGGTTGGTCACCGAGGTGAGTGCGCCGGCCGTGCTCGTGTCGTTGTTGATCGTCACCGTGAGCTGGCACAGCGCGCGCCGCCCGGGTCAGGGCCTGGTCTGGGGTCTGCTCGCCACGCTCTTCGTCATCGGCATTCCGTTCGCCTACGTCGTCGGCGGGGTACGCCGTGGCCGCCTCACCGACCACCACGTCGGCCGCCGGGAGCAGCGCCGCGCGCCGCTGCTGGTCGGCCTCGCCTCGGTGACGGCGGGGCTCGCCCTGCTCGTCGTGCTCGGCGCACCCCGCCCGGTGCTGGCGCTGGCCGTGGCCGGGCTCGTCGGTCTCGTGGTCACCGTGTCGGTGAGCCACTGGTGGAAGATCTCGATCCACTCGGCGGTGGCCGCCGGCACACTCGTCATCCTGATGCTGACCTTCGGGACACGGCTGGTCGTCGCCGCGCCGCTGCTGGTGGTGGTCGGCTGGTCCAGGGTGCGGCTCCGGGACCACACGGTGTCGCAGGTGCTCGCCGGTGGCGTGCTCGGCGCGCTGATCGCCGCGGTGGTCTTCGGCGCGCTGCGCTGACCGCGATCTGCTCCCGACCGAGGCGCGCCGCCGGGGCGGACGAGAGCCGGGGCGGACGGGGTGTCGCCCGCCCCGGGTGGACCGTCAGGCGCCGTCGTCGGCGAGGCGGTGCCGGTTCGCCTCGATCCAGGCGTCCAGAGCGGCCGGATCGTCCGGGTCCACCCCGTCGGCCATCAGCTGCGCCACCGCCGCGGTCGCCGGGCTGCGCCGCTCACCCGTCGAGTAGAGGCGGGCGAACTCCGGCACCATCTCCTCGATCGCCTCGTCGGTGCGCGTCGCGGCCGCCTCCGGCAACCCGCGCTGGCGGGACGCGTACCGCGCCCAGGCGCGCAGCACCCGGGGCAGCATCGCCGCGTCGTCCATGTCCAGGACCGCACGGCGGTGCACCCAGTCGAGCAGGAACAGCCCCGACACCGCCGGGCTCCAGCGCATCGGGTCGCCGTCCGGGAAGCTCGCCGAGTGGTCCAGCACCAGGCTCAGGCAGAAGTGCAGTGAGGCCAACTCCGCGCCGTCGACGGCGTCCAACCCGAAGCGGGCGGCCTCCGGCGCGGCGAGGAACTGCCGGACCAGGTCGGTGCGCTCAGCGGCGGAGAGCGGCTCGACCGCCGCCGGGCCGGTCGGCTCGGCCGCGGTGGGCAGCAGCGCCAGCCGGGCACCGACGAGCGCCCGGTCGGTCGCGAGGGAACCCTCGCCGGGCAGCTCACTGAGGTCGTCGGTCACCGCGAGATGGCGGGCCACCTCGCCCCGGAGCCGGGCCGGATTCTCGGTACGGAACCAGGTCAACTCGTCGTCGGCGCACATCTGTCGGACCTGGTCCAGGATCCGTTCCGCCGGGCCGCCGACGAAGATGTCCTTGGTGATCCCGATGTTGTGGTCCACCAGGGCCACCAACGCGTGCTCGGTGCCGCCCGACGCGTCGTCGTAGGCGAAGGTGGCGAGGTAGGAGGTCTGGTCGCCGTACACGTCGCCGTACGCCCAGGTGCCGGTGAGGTGCACCCGGCCGAGCTGCCCGGACCAGGCGGGCGCCTGGCTGCCCGGACGGACCCGATCGGTGCCCCCGGCGTCCGGGACGAGCGCGGCGAAGACCTGCCGGATGGTGGTCGCCGCCGCGACCCGGCGACGGGCGGTGGCGGCGAGGAACCCGGTGACGAACTCCCGTACGGCGGTGTCGCGGTCGGTCTCCGCGATGGCGTAGACACTGCCCAGCAGCGCGCTGCCGAGCATCTCGGCGTCGAGGGCGGACTCCAGCTTGGTCACGTCGCGTGCGGCGTGCAGCACCGCGTCGTAGGGGGTCTCAGGCGTGGCCATGCTCCGACCCTACGCCGCCCGGGGCCGATGGAGAGCGGTAGCGAGCCGTGCGAGGCGTCAGCGGCCGGCGGCGTCCCGCAACGCGTCGCGCGCCTGCGCGTACGAGTCGAGCACGGTCCGCACCGGTGCCAGCACGTACTCCTCGCCGACCAGGGCGACCTTCGCCGTCAGCCGCTGCTCGGCTCGGGCTCGGGCACGCCGCGCGGCCCAGCGCACCACCGGGCGGGTCAACCCCGCCACCAGCAGCCCGGCCAGCAGGCCGCCGAGCAGCAGCAGGGTGGGCAGCGGCACCTGACCGACCATCGGGTTGTCCAGCGCCGGCAGGCCCAGTGCCCGCAGCGCGTACCCGAGCGCCAGCCAGCCGAGCCCGACCACCGCGGCGAGGGTGACCAGCCACTGGACACCGCCGACGGCCCGCCACCACAGCGGTCGACGATCCAGGCCGAGGTCGGTGCCGGCGATCGTGCGGTCCAGCGCGTCCGGCAGGTCGCCGAGGCGCGACCGGGCGGCCGAGGTCACCGCTCCGGGCCAGGCGGCGGGCAGGTCGGCGGCGGCCCGGTCGGCCACCGCGCGGATCGCGAGGCTCAGCGCCGAGCGCTGGGCGGCCGATGGTTCCGGCACCGACGTGGCCGCGACCAGGCTCTCCGCCGGGTCGTCCCGGCCGCCGGTCGGGCCGGGCAGGTGCAGTCGACGAAGCGGGTCGGGTCGCAGCCGTCGCCAACCCCGGACCACGGGCCAGCCGGTGGCCGCGCCGGCCCGATGCCGGTACGCCTGCTCCACGGCGGTGGTGACCGCGGGTACGCCGGCCGCTCCGGCCAACGCCCGGTTCAGCCCGTCGACAGTCGAGTTGCCCGGTCCACCCGTGGGGCGGGCCGAGCCGACCAACTCGTCCAGGCCGGCCACGACCGTGTCGACGTCACCCGCGAGTCGGCGCAGCGCGGCCTGCCGCTCGGCGACGGTCCGCTCCAGCGCGCCGCGCAGCCCCACCATGCCGGCCGGGTCGATGGCGGTGGTGGACAGCAGCGGCACCCCGGTCAGCCCGTCCGAGTCGAGCAGTCGACGCAGGTCGTCCAGGACCCGGGGCACCTCGGCCGGGGACAGCCGGTCGGCCTGGTTGAGCACGACCACCGTGACGTCGCGGTGCCGGTGGAACTCGCGCAGGTAGCTGTCGTGGATGACCCGATCGGCGTACTTCTGCGGGTCGACCACCCAGACCACCTGGTCGACCAGGCCGAGGAGCCGGTCCACCTCCAGGCGGTGGGAACGCTGCACCGAGTCGAAGTCGGGCAGGTCGAGCAGGACCAGCCCGTGCAGCGCCGTCTCGTCGTCCGCGTCCAGGGCGCTCTCCCGGACGAAGCGGTGTCGGGGCAGCACGCCGATCCAGTCGAGCAACTGGTTGGCGCCCGCCAACGGCCCCCACACGCAGGCGTGGGTGACGCCGGTGGTCGGCCGGCGGACCCCCACCGGCGAGAGCTCCAACTGGGCCAACGCGTTGAAGAGGCTCGACTTGCCGCTGCCGGTGGCACCGGCCAGCGCGACCACTGTGTGGTCCCGGGACAGCGCCAGCCGGGTGCCGGCCCGCTCGACCAGGGTGTGCGCGGGCACCAGTTCGGCGTCGGGCAGCAGGCCGTCCACCGCGGTCAGGAAGCGCCGGACCGCGTCCAGTCGGGCGATCAGCGCGTCGGCGTCCACCCGCTGGTCACCGCGGAACGCCTCGCGTACCCGGCCGGTGAGGTTGGTCACCGGAAGCCCTCCTCGTCGCGGGCCGGCGGGGTGTCGCCGCCAGCGGACAGGCCACTGCGGTGCCGGGCCAGCTCGACCCGGCCGGCGGCCCGGCGCAGCCCGTCGCCGGCGTCCGCGGCGGGGCGGGCGTCGGCGGTGCGGCTGAGGAACCGGTCGGCCTCCGCGTCGAGCAGCGTCCGCACCCGGGCCAGCAGGTCGGTGCGGGCCTTGGCGGCCAGGGTACGCACCGCCTGGTCGCCGAAGATCGCCTGGAGTACGGCCTGCGCGGCGACCGTGGTGCCGGCCCCGGTGGCCAGCTCCAGCCCGGTCGGGATGAACGCGGTGGAGGCGAAGACGGCGATCATCACGGCCAGGCCGGTGGCGTTGACCGCGTACGCGGCGGTGCGGGCCACGAACCGCTTGTCGCCGCCCTCGACCCGGACCAGCTCCAACACCCCGCGCTGCCAGTCCCGGACCATCCGTTCGGCGCGCTCGGGCAGGTCGTCGCTCGGGTGGGCGAGCGCCGGTTCGAGCAGCCCGCTGCCCGCCGGATGCGCCTTCCAACCCGTGTACGCCGACTCGGCGGCCTCCGAGGCCACCCCGCGCAGCAGCGTGACCAGTTGCGACTCGATGGCGTTGCGCAGCTCGACGGCGGGTGCCGGTCGACCGGTGACGGCGGCGACGACCCGGTCCCGGAGGCGGCCGATCCGTGCCTCCAGCGTGCGGAAGAACTCTCCGGTGCCGACGAACTCCTGCCAGCGGGCGAGCACCTCGCCCCGGAGCAGTCGGCCGTCCTGAAGCCCCTGCTCGACGGTGCGCTCGGCACCCCGGTACGCGGAACGGACCCGGTCGTCCAGTCCGTCGGCGGCGGTGACCTGCTCGTCGGCGGCGTCGGCCAACTCCTCGACGGTGGGGTGCAGCGCGGCCAGCGCACCGTCCAGCGTCTGGCGGACCACCGCTGCCCGAGCGTCCGCGTCGCCGGCCAGCCGGGCGAACCAGTCGGCGAGTGCCGCGGTCGCGCCCTCGGGCAGCAGCCCCTGCCCGTCGACCCAGGTCTCCGGCAACACGAACAGCGGCGCCCGGCCGAGATCCTGTTCGGCGAGCATCTCGGTCAGGTGCGCGGCGATCTCCTCGGTGGCCTCGGCGGGCACCCGGTCCAACACCATGGCGATCACCGCGCCGCGCGCCCGTGCGCTGCGCAGCAGCTCCCAGGGCACCGCGTCGGCGTACCGGGCGGCGGTGGTGACGAAGAGCCAGAGATCGGCGGCCGCCAGCAGTTGGGTGGCGAGCGCCCGGTTGGCGTCGACCACCGAGTCGATGTCGGGCGCGTCGAGGAAGGCCAGCCCGGCGGGGAGGGCGGGGGCGGTGACGAGGTGCAGGGCGCGGGGGTCGTCGCTCGGCTCGGTGGTGCGGGTCAGGCCCGGCAGCAGGTCACCCTGCCGGAACCATGCCGCGTCGGACGGGTTGCAGACCAGCACCGGGGAACGGGTGGTCGGCCGGAGCACGCCGGCGGCGCTGACCCGGGCCTTGACCAGGCTGTTGACAAGTGTCGACTTGCCGGCGCCGGTGGAACCGCCGACCACCACGAGAAGCGGGGCGTCCAGCCGGGCGAGCCGGGGCAGCAGGTAGTCGTCGAGCTGGTCGGCGAGGGCGGTGGCGGTGTGCCGGGCGGGGCCGGCGGAGGGCAGTGCGAGGGGGTACCGGGTCGCACCGATCGCCTCCCGGAGGCCCGACAGGGCACCGGGGAGGCCGTCGCCCCCGGTGGTGGCGGGCGACTCCTCCGCGGCGTCCGACGGACCGGTGCGGGCTGCGACGGCGGGCGCGCCGGAACGGGTGGCGGAATCGCCGTGCGTCGTCACCGCTAAAGCGTGCCCGACCGGTGCACGGGAAAACAACCGGACGGTAGTAACGGGTGGGTTGCGTCGGGTTGACTCAACCCGACTTGACGATTCGCCAACGCGTGGCACTATTGAGTCAAGTTCACTCAACTTGTGGTGGGGCCCGCTGCGGGCGGTGCTCGCCAGCAGCCCACGGGCGACGCCCGTCACCTGCACAACCTTATGAAGCGAGGAAGCGAAGATGGCACGTGCGGTCGGTATCGACCTCGGCACGACGAACTCCTGCGTCAGCGTTCTCGAGGGCGGTGAGCCCACCGTCATCGCCAACGCTGAGGGCTCGCGGACGACCCCGTCGATCGTCGCGTTCGCCCGCAACGGTGAGGTGCTCGTCGGTGAGGTCGCCAAGCGCCAGGCAGTGACCAACCCGGACCGGACGATCCGCTCGGTCAAGCGCGAGGTCGGCACGAACTGGTCCGTCGACATCGACGGCAAGAAGTACACCCCCCAGGAGATCTCGGCCCGGACGCTGATGAAGCTCAAGCGGGACGCCGAGGCGTACCTGGGCGAGCAGATCACCGACGCGGTGATCACCGTTCCGGCCTACTTCAACGACAGCCAGCGCCAGGCCACCAAGGAGGCTGGCGAGATCGCCGGCTTCAACGTGCTGCGGATCGTCAACGAGCCGACCGCGGCCGCCCTGGCGTACGGGCTGGACAAGGGCTCCAAGGAGCAGACCGTCCTGGTCTTCGACCTCGGCGGCGGCACCTTCGACGTGTCGCTGCTGGAGTTGGCCGAGGGCGTCATCGAGGTCAAGTCGACGAGCGGTGACAACCACCTCGGCGGCGACGACTGGGACCAGCGGATCATCGACCACCTGGTCAAGACGTTCCGTGGTGAGCACGGCATCGACCTCGGTCAGGACAAGATGGCCCTCCAGCGCCTCCGTGAGGCTGCCGAGAAGGCCAAGATCGAGCTGTCCGCCGCCACCACCACCAACATCAACCTGCCGTACATCACCGCCGGCGCGGCCGGCCCGCTGCACCTCGACGTGACGCTCAGCCGCGCCGAGTTCCAGCGGATGACGCAGGACCTGCTGGACCGCTGCAAGGGTCCGTTCGAGCAGGCCGTGAAGGACGCGGGGATCAAGATCTCCGACGTCGAGCACGTCATCCTGGTCGGCGGTTCGACCCGGATGCCCGCCGTGACCGACCTGGTCAAGCAGCTCACCGGTCGCGACCCCAACAAGGGCGTCAACCCGGACGAGGTCGTCGCCGTCGGCGCCGCCCTCCAGGCCGGTGTGCTCAAGGGTGAGGTCAAGGACGTCCTGCTGCTCGACGTGACCCCGCTGAGCCTGGGCATCGAGACCAAGGGTGGCATCTTCACCAAGCTGATCGAGCGCAACACCACCATCCCCACCAAGCGCTCCGAGGTCTTCACCACCGCGGACGACAACCAGCCGTCGGTGCTGATCCAGGTCTTTCAGGGTGAGCGGGAGATCGCGGCCTACAACAAGAAGCTCGGCACCTTCGAGCTGACCGGCCTCCCGCCGGCGCCGCGCGGCGTGCCGCAGATCGAGGTCGCCTTCGACATCGACGCCAACGGCATCGTCAACGTGCACGCCAAGGACCTGGGCACCGGCAAGGAACAGAAGATGACGATCACCGGTGGCTCCTCGCTGCCGAAGGACGACATCGAGCGGATGCGCCGGGACGCGGAGGAGCACGCGGAGGAGGACAAGCGTCGCCGCGACGACGCCGAGGCTCGCAACGTGGCCGAGGCGCTCCAGTGGCAGACCGAGAAGTTCCTCGCCGAGAGCGGCGACAAGCTGCCCGGTGAGAACCGGGAGCAGCTCAACGAGGCCCTCGGCGAGCTGCGCGGCGCCCTCGGCGGTCAGGACATCGAGAAGATCAAGTCCGCCCACGAGAAGCTGGCGAAGGTCTCCCAGGAGGCCGGTTCGCTGCTCTACTCGCAGCAGGCCGAGCAGGGTCAGCAGCCGGGTGGCGAGGCCGGCCCGGGTGCGACCGGCGCACAGCCCGGCCCGCAGTCCGGCGGTGCCGACGACGTGGTCGACGCGGAAATCGTGGACGAGGACGGCAAGAAGTGACCGTCAGCCTCCGACACCTGTTCACGGCGAAGGGGATGAGGTAGCCGCATGACGCAGAAGCCACGAGCCGTCGACCCGGGCGACACCGGGTCGACGCCGGGTGGCTCCGCGCCCACGGAGCCGACCACCGGCGACGGGGAGCGGGTCGTCATCCGCAACAAGCGCAAGCTCGTCGACACGGCGGAGCCGGAGGGCACCGCCGCCGACGCGGAGACCGGTGTGCCGGCCGAGGGTCTGGTCGAGGACGCCGAGGTCGTGGTCGACGAGATCGAGGTCGAGGTCAACTCCACCGATGGTCCGGAGCCGTCCGGTCCGCCGGTGGTGGACGCCCCGGCGCAGCCGGTTGACGGCGCCGGCACGGGCACGTCGCTCGGCGCCGAGCTGGAGGCGCTCCGGGCCGAGTTGGACGAGCGGACCCGGGACGTGCAGCGGGTGTCGGCGGAGTACGCCAACTACCGCAAGCGGGTCGACCGCGACCGCAACCTGGTGCAGGAGCAGGCGACCGGTTCGGTGCTTGCCGCGCTGCTGCCGATCCTCGACGACCTGGACCGGGCTCGGGAACACGGCGACCTGGTCGGGCCGTTCGGCACGGTGGCGGAACAGCTCACCACCGCACTGGGCAAGTTCGGCCTGAACGCCTTCGGCGAACAGGGCGACCCGTTCGACCCGACGCGCCACGAGGCGGTCGCGCACCAGACCTCGGCCGAGGTCACCGAGCCGACCTGCGTGCAGGTCATGCGGCGCGGCTACCAGCTCGGTGAGCGGCTGCTGCGCCCCGCGCTGGTCGCGGTCGCGGACCCGGAATAGTGCGAAGCAGTGACCGGGCCGTCCCGCCCACCGCACCGCGGTGGGCGGGACGGCCGGGCCGCGACGGTCGAGAGGGGGTGGACCGGTGAGTTCCAAGGACTGGATCGAGAAGGACTTCTACGCCGTGCTCGGCGTGGACAAGGCCTCCTCCGCGGATGACATCAAGAAGGCGTACCGCAAGGTGGCCCGGGAGTCGCACCCGGACCACAACCCGGGCGACGCCAAGGCGGAGGAGCGGTTCAAGGCCGCGTCCGAGGCGTACAACGTGCTCTCGGACTCCGGCCGTCGCCGCGAGTACGACGAGATGCGCTCGCTGTTCGGCTCGGGCGCGTTCCGGCGCAACGCCCGCGGCGCGGGTCAGCCGGGCGGCATGCCCTTCGACGTCTCCGACATGTTCGGCGGCGGCGGGGCCGGCGATCGTCGCTTCGGCGGCGCCGGCTTCCAGGACCTGTTCAGCTCGATCTTCAGTGGCGGCCAGGGCGGTGGGCAGGCGGCGCCCCGCGGTCCGGGCCGTGGCCGGGACGTGGAGACCGAGGTGGCACTGGACTTCGGCGACGCGGTGCGCGGGGTGACGCTGCCCCTGACACTGCGGGCGCCGGGCGTCTGCGAGACCTGCAACGGCAACGGGGCCAAGCCCGGCACCCAGCCACGGACCTGCCCGGTCTGCCACGGTGCCGGCGTGACCACCCGCAACCAGGGGTCGTTCAGTTTCTCCGAACCGTGCCGCAACTGTCAGGGTGTCGGCACGGTGGTCGAGGAGAAGTGCCCCGAGTGCCACGGCAGCGGTGGGGTCACCAAGACGCGCACCATGAACGTGCGCTTCCCGGCCGGCGTGGCCGACGGTCAGCGCATCCGGCTGACCGGGCGCGGTGAGCCGGGCGAGCGCGGCGGCCCGGCCGGTGACCTGTTCGTGCACGTCAAGGTCCGGCCGGACGAGCTGTTCGGGCGTACCGGTGACGACCTGACGCTGAGCGTGCCGATCACTTTCGCGGAGGCCGTGCTCGGCACGGACCTGCGGGTGCCCACGCTCGACGGCGCGGTGACCCTGCGGGTCCCGCCCGGGACGCCCAGCGGGCGGGTGCTGCGCGCCCGGGGCAAGGGTGTGGTCCGCCGCGACGGGCAGGCCGGCGACCTGCTGGTCACGCTGGACGTGGTGGTGCCGGCCCGGTTGTCCGACGAGGCGCGCACCGCACTGGAGGCGTTCGCCGAGCAGAGCCCGCCAGCGGCCCGGGAACATCTCGAGGCTCGGGTGCGTCGGGTCAGTTAGTCCGGTGGAAGGGACGCGGAGGTGAGCGGGATGTCGGGCGAGTTCCTCGGTTCGGGTGACCCTGCCTACGAGGCCAAGGTGCTGATGATCTCGGTTGCGGCTCGAATGGCGGGGATGCACCCGCAGACCCTGCGCCAGTACGACCGGCTGGGGCTGGTGCAGCCCGGCCGGGCTGCTGGTGGCGGACGTCGGTATAGCGTCCGTGACGTGGTGCTGCTGCGCGAGGTGCAGCGGCTCAGTCAGGACGACGGGATCAACCTGGCCGGCGTCAAGCGGATCATCGGGCTGGAGCGGCTGTTGGAGCAGGCGCAGCAGCGGGTGGCCCGACTGGAGGCGGAGCTGGACGCCGCGTACCGACGGGTGGCCGAGCTGGAATCACTCGCCCGCTTTCCGGGACGGGATCTCGTGCCGACCAATCGCACGTCCACCGCGCTTGTGGTGTGGCGACCCCGTCGTACTCCCGATCGTTGACCTGCCGCACATCCGGAGCTGTCTTCTCGGCCCGGACCGCACCGGATTCCCCGGCGCGGTCCGGGCCGCTTCGGTTAGCCTGTTGATACGGGTCCAATCGGCTTAATACGGACCTACCGGCATGGCGAGGGGGAGCGATGGCGGAACCGGCGAAGAAGGTCGCCCAGCAGACGGAAGATCGGTTGGAAGACCTGGCCGAGACCGTCCGCAAGAAGTTCGACAAGGTGACCGAGGGGACCTACCGGGACCGGATCGTCGAGGGCCGGTTCGCCGAACAGGGCGACCACGGCGGCGACCGGAGCCGAGCCGAAACTGAACGCAAGCAGGACTGACCGGTGACCGACGTACGGGCCGGGACCCACGGGGGGTCCCGGCCCGTTCGCCGTCAGAGTGCGGGCCGGGAGGCGGTGATGCCAGGGTGGGGGTCCCGGCCCGTTCGCCGTTTTAGAAGACGCAGCTCAGCCGAGGCGGCGGTTCTCGCGGACCAGGCCGCCCTCGCACCACTCCCGGTAGACGAAGAGGTCCGGGCGGGCCAGCAGCACCCGCCCGTTGTGCGCCCAGATCTTCATCAGCTCGTCGCCGTCCCGCTCGGCCTGCTCGACGAGCTTGCGGAAGCGGCGCTTGGGGTGGGCGCGGAAGTTCGTCCGGATGCCGTCGGCCGCATAGATGTAGAGGCAGTGCAGGGCGAAACGCCGGGCCGGGCAGGTCTGGTCCATCGCCAACTCGAAGAGTGTCAGCACCAGCCGGTCACCGGAGACCAGCAGGTCCCAGTCGGGTGGCATCGAAGCCAACGGCACCGAATCGGGCTTGTACGCCCAAGCTCGCAACTCCGCCGGACTCGGATCGACGGGGTTGGCGAAGCCGTGGAACGTCGACTCCTGCACGCTCACCGGCCAACCTTCCGCTCTCGGCCGCGTGTGGCAACGCTGCCTGCGGACCGTGGCTGCTGGGGCGAAACGGTAACCCGCCGTGGCCTGCTGCGGTAGTACCCGCGAGGAGCAATTCCGCAACCGTTGGCATGGTCGGGTTCACGGCATCGACAGCGCTGCCGATGATGCTTGCATGACAATCCACGTTCGACGGTTACAGCGGGGTGCCGAGGCCGAGTTCGTCACGGGGCTGGAGTGGCTTTTCGCCCCTCCCGGTCGCCGTCCCGCTGATTGGGACCGCGACCGCGCCGTCGAGCGCACCGCGCAGGTACTCGCCCACGACGACGTCGCGCTCCTCGAAGCGCGATCGGAGGAGGGCCAGCTCGTCGGCGTGGCCAGCGTCTACGTGGACATCCTTTCGGTGCGCTTCGGCCGTCGGGCGTCGATCGAGGATCTCGCCGTGCACCCCGGGTGGCGTTCCCGGGGTGTCGGCTCCCGCCTCCTGGCAGCGGCCCGGGCCTGGGCGCACGAACAGGGTGCCGACTACGTCTTCCTGGAGTCCGGCCTCGCACGAACCGAGGCCCATCGCTTCTACCTCCGCGAAGGAGCGACCCACGCGGCCGCGGCGTTCAGGTGGAGCTCAGTGCAGTGAGTCGACGACCGGGGTCGACTCCCGCCGCTGGGCCGCCGCGCGGGTACGCAGCCACCGCTTGAACCACGGGAAGTCCGGCAGCCGGGCGAGGATCGGCCCGGTCACCACCGTGATCAGGACGTACGTCGCGGCCAGCGCCGCCAACCGCGGCTCGACGCTCCCGGCGGCCACCGCGAGGCCGGCGATGACGATGGAGAACTCGCCGCGAGGGACGAGTGCCAGGCCGGCCCGCCATCGACCGGGTTCCGCGATGCCGACCCGGCGGGCGGCGAGGTAGCCGGTGAGCGTCTTCGTCGCCATGGTGACCACGGCCAGGGCGAGTGCCGGCAGCAGCACCGGCGGAATGTCCTGCGGGTCGGTGGTCAGGCCGAAGAAGACGAAGAACACCGCGGCGAACAGGTCCCGCAGGGGCGAGAGCAATTCGGTGGCGTGGTGCGCCACCGGGCCGGAGAGGGCGATGCCGACCAGGAACGCGCCGACCGCCGCCGACACCTGGAGCGACGCGGCGAGTCCGGCGATCAGCAGGGTCAGACCGAGTACGCCGAGCAGCAGCGCCTCCGGGTCCTTCGCCGACAGGGCGGACGAGATCAGGTGGCCGTACCGGATGGCGACCACCAGGACGATCAGCACCGTGCCCACCGCGACGGTGAGCGCGATCCCGCCACCGAGCAGGCCGGTGCCGGCCAGTACGGCGGTGACGAGCGGCAGGTAGAGTGCCATCGCCAGGTCCTCGATGACCAGCACCGAGAGGATCACCGGGGTTTCCCGGTTACCGAGCCGGCCCAGGTCGGCGAGGACCTTCGCGATCACGCCGGAGGAGGAGACCCAGGTGATGCCGCCGAGCACCAGGGCGGCGACCCAGTCCCAGCCGAGCAGCAGGGCGAACCCCGCGCCGGGTAGCGCGTTGAGCACGCCGTCGATCAGCCCTGCCGGTGCCGCCGAGCGCAGGTTGCCGACCAACTCGTTGGCCGAGTACTCCAGGCCGAGCATCACCAGCAGCAGGATCACGCCGATCTCGGCGCCGACGGCGAAGAACTCCTCGCTGGCGTCCAACGGCAGCAGCCCGCCGTGCCCGAACGCGAGCCCGGCGAGCAGGTAGAGGGGGATGGGAGAGAGGCCGAAACGCCGGCTGAGCCGGCTGAGGAGCCCGAGCAGCAGCAGCAGCGCACCGACTTCGATGAGCAGCGTGGTGAAATCGTGCATCCGCCTCAGCCGTCCGGGTCACTGTCGGCGAGGATGGCGGAGACGCCGTCGAGACCTCTACGGGTCCCGACAACGACCACCACGTCGCCGGCCGCGAAGCGGAAGGAGGGGAGTGGCGAAACGATCACTTCGCCTTCGCGCAGGACCGCCACGATGGAGGCGCTGGTGCGGGTACGCGCCTTGGTGTCGCCGAGCTTGCGGTTGACGTACGGCGAGCCGGCCGTGATGGCGATCTGCTCGGTGAGCAGACCGGCGGCCTGCTCACGCAGCCCGGACAGCTGACCGAGCATCAGCGACGCGCCGAGGATGTCGGCCAGCGCCTCAGCCTCGTCGTCGGTCAGCGGGATGTCCGCCTGGCAGGAGTCGGGATCGTCGGGGTCGTAGAGCACAAGGTCACGACGACCGTTGCGATGGGAGACCACGCCGAGCCGACGGCCGGATTCGGTCACCAGATCGTGACGCACTCCGATGCCGGGTAGGGCAATCTGTTCCACACGTACTCGCACCCGGGCAAGGCTACCGCTTCGGAGACGCCGATGATCGGACGGAGGTCGGGTCGGGCAGTGGGGCTGCTGCTCGTACCCCTGCTGGCTGGGTGTTCGATCGGCGACATCCGCCGAAATCCGCCGACCGAACCATCGTCCCGGGCGGCCGTCGCCACGCCGTCCCCATCGGCCGCCGTCGCAGAGGTCCGCCGCGTCCGGGTCGCCGTCCCGCAACGGTACGACCCGCCGTACGTCGAGTTCGTCGACGCCGAGCACGGCTACGCCCTCTTCGCCAACTGCGGCGAGCCGCCGCCCGGCGACGACTGCCCGGCGTGGATCTTCGCCACCGATGACGGCGGACGGTCCTGGCGGGAGTTGCGGCATCCCCATCCGGCGGCGGAGAACCACCAGCTCTACGCCGCCCCGGGGGTGCTGACGCTGTGGAGTGAGCCGCACGGCTGGTGGACCTCGACCGACGGCGGTACCTCGTTCACGCACACGCTGGACGGGCCACCGCCGCAGTGGCTCGGCGCCCAGGGTCGATTCCAGTTGATCGAGGGCAGTGGTCAGGTCGGCGAGTGGGACGGTCAGCGGCTGCGCCCGCTCGCCACACAGCCGCGCCTACCCGCAATGAACACGGTCGACGCGGGCGAAGGCCCGCTGGTGGTCGCGGCCGGGGAGAAGGACGGGAAGCCGTACGCGGCGGTCTCGTTCGACCGGGGGCGGAGCTGGCAGCAGACCCCGGTGCCGGCACCCGACGGGCCGGTCGGCGTCCTGCGGACCGTGGTCGATCGGGACGGGACGGCATGGCTGGTCGGGGAGCGGCCGGACCGCAGGTCCTTTCCGGCGCTCTGGCGACTGGGCCGAGGGTGGGATCCGATCCGGGCCGAGGGGCATCCGCCGCATATCCAATCCGTCGTGCCGATCGGCGGCGGGCTGCTCGCGGTGACCAGCTCGGCGGGTACGGGTACGGCCACGGTCGGCGACGGTCGCTACACCGAGCTGCCCTGGCCGATCGGCCCCGACCGAAGCCTGTCGGTGCTCACCGACGGCACGATCGTGGCCGCCGGCGGGGACGGTGACATCCTGCTCGGCGTCGGCCAGGTCGCCGAGCGCCGCTGGACGGAGATCATCCTCGACAGGTCCTGACGACCCCCAGAGATCTTGGAGGAATCCGGCCCCTCCAGGGGCACTTTCGCGCCAAGATCTACTTCTCGGCCACGTACGTGCCCTTGCCTTGGTGGCCTTCGATCAGGCCCTCGGCTTGCAGAATCAACAGGGCCGAGCGGACCGGCTCGGCGGACACGCCATAGTGGGCGATCATCTCGCGCAAGGACGGCAGTTTGTCGCCGGGCGCGTACTCGCCGGAAGCGATCTTGTCGCGGATGTCCTGCGCGATGCGTTGGCGGTCCGAAACTCGGGGCATGGGGCAACTCCTGGTAGGCCCCAAGATCCTCCCATGCGGATGGCCAGGCGACCAACACTTCGCGTGCTAAGCATGGTCACCGCTTGTCTTACAATGCTTTGCATTGTAGGTTGACCGGGCGGGCACTCGGGATGCGGAAAGCCTGGTAGGCAACCGGCCTCCTCGGCCGGGTCGTCCGTGTCGCCGCTGGCACGGCCGCGTGCTCCCCTTGGGTAAACGGCCGTGCCAGCGATCCGCACCTCCAGGAGAGGAGCACCGCTGATGGTGGATCGAGGGTGGCGACGATGAGCGGGCGGTTCGTCATTCATCTGCCGATATCCGCGCCCGACCTGGCCCGGGCCAAGATGCTGGGGCGGACCGCCGGTCGATCGCTGGCCTTCCTTGCCCAGATCGACCTTGGCGGGATCACCGTCTCGGCCGAGGACGACCAGGGGGTACGGCACTGGGTGTTCTGCGACCGGCGGCTGGATGGTGGCCCTCGTTGCGTGCTCCGCGCCGATCACGAAACCCCGTGCACCGCCCGGTTGCCCCGGCGAATCGGCCCTTAGGGGCCATACAAGATCGTGATCGACTCGGTTTTCATGATGTCGCGGTGTTCTGGTGGCCCGAATACCGCGACTTCCGGAAAGTCGAGTGGATCAACAGGTCGGCGCCCGCCCCGGTCGAGCGGAGCGGGCGCCGGTCAGTTCGGGTCAGCTGAGGCTGGCGAAGAAGTCGCGGATGTCGGCGACCAGGACGTCGGTGGCCTGGTGGGCCGCGTAGTGACCGCCGACGTCGCCCCGGCCCTCGACGTCCGTCTCGTACGCCGTCCACCTGACGATGTTCGCGTGGTCCCGCTCGGCGAAGCGGCGGATGGACTGGAAGTCGCCGGGGAACATCGCGAGCGCGGTCGGTGCGGTGGTCGGCTCGGTCGGCGGCTCGCCGGCGTGCGCGTCCTCCCAGTAGAGCCGGATCGCCGAGGCGGCCGTGCCGGTGAACCAGTAGAGGGCCACGTTGGCCAGGACGAAGTCGGCGTCCAGGCTCTCGTCGAACAGTTGGGCGTTCCAGGCGAGCAGCCCCACCGGGGAGTCGCCCAGCGCGTACGCCAGGGTCTGCGGCTGCTGGCTGTGCACCTGGTTGAAGGAGAACTTGTTCTCGTAGAACCACTGGAGGTGCCCGAGCGCGGCCTGATCCGCCTCGGAGAGGCCGGCGAACTCGGCCGGGTCGCCGGAGGGGAACGAGAAGAGTTGGGTGACGTGGACGCCGAGGACGTGTTCGCGGTCGATCCGGCCCACCTCCGGCGCGACCATCGAGCCGGCGTCGTTGCCGACCGCGCCGTAGCTGTCGTACCCCAGGCGGTTCATCAGCTCGGCCCAGGCGCGAGCGGTGCGGAAGCGGTTCCAGCCGGCGCTGCGGGTGGGTCCGGAGAAGCCGAAGCCGGGCAGCGACGGGATGACCAGGTGGAAGGCCGGCGCGGCCGGGTCGCTGGGCTCGGTGAGCGGGGCGATGACGTCCAGGTATTCCAGGATCGAGCCGGGCCAGCCGTGGGTGAGCACCAGCGCTGTGGCGTCCGGGCGGGACGACCGGACGTGCAGGAAGTGGATCTGCTCGCCGTCGATCTCGGTGACGAACTGGGGGTGGGCGTTCAACCGGTCCTCGACGGCCCGCCAGTCGAACCCGCCCCGCCACCGGTCGACGAGAGTGCGCACCCGGTCGGTGCTCATCCCGTAGGCGTCACCCGTGCCAGGCAGTTCGGCGGGCCAGATCGTGCGGCCGAGCCGGGCGGCCAGGTCGTCGAGGTCGGACTGCGGGATCTCGACGCGGAACGGGCGGATCGAGGTGTCGCTCATGCCGGAACTCCTTCGGAACGGAATGTTTCGTTCTGCAATCACAGTAGCAGAGCGGAACGATCCGTTCCACTGTTAGGCTGAGGGCATGTCAACGACTTCCGGCAGGATGCTGGGCGGTCGCCGCGCCCAGGCCGCCCGCAACGACGAGGTCATCCTCGAAGCCGCGCGCGCCGTCTTCCTCGACGACCCGAAGGCCCCGATCGCCGCCGTCGCCGACCGCGCGGGCGTGGGCATCAGCGCGCTCTACCGGCGGTACGCGGGCAAGGAGGACCTGCTGCGTCAGCTCTGCCACGACGGGTTGCGCAGGTACGTCGCCGAGGCCGAGGCCGCCCTTGCCGAGCCGGACGGCTGGGCCGCGTTCACCGGCTTCCTGACCCGGGTGGTCGACGCCGACGTGCACTCGCTCACCGTCCACCTGGCCGGCACCTTCACGCCGACCGAGGAGATGGGTCGGGACGCGATGCGCGCCGGCGAGTTGGCCGCCGCCCTGTTCGAACGGGCCCGCGCCAGCGGGCGGCTGCGCCCCGACGCGGTCGTACACGATCTGGGGTTGCTGTTGGAGTCGTGCGCGGCGGTGCGCGTACCCGATCCGGAGCGGACCGGGCAGTTGCGCCGCCGTCAGCTCGCGGTGCTGCTGGCCGGTCTGTCGTCGGTGCCGGACGCGGACCCGCTGCCCGGCCCGGCCCCGGCGGCCGGGGAGTTCGACTGGCGGTGGCGTCCTCGGGGGTGATGGGCGTCACGCGCTAAGGTTGAGTGGAATACGCTCAACTCTGGTTGTGTCCTTCTCAGTGGACAACGCCGATCCGGGGGAGCCCATGAACACCGAAAGACTCACCACCAAGAGCCGCGAGACCATCACCGGCGCTGTCGCGCTGGCCAACCAGCGTGGCCACGCCACCGTGGAGCCGTGGCACCTGCTGCTGTCACTCCTGGACACCGATGGCTCGACCGCCACCGGTCTGTTGCGCGCCGTCGGGGCCGACCCCGCCGAGCTGCGCCGGGCCGCCCAGCGCGCGGTCGACGCCCTGCCGGCCGCCCGCGGTTCGAGCATCGCCGAGCCCACGTTGGCTCGGGAGTTCGTCAACGCCATCGGCGCCGCCGAGCAGATCGCCCGCCCGTTGGGCGACGAGTACACGTCCACCGAGCACCTGCTCGCCGGCCTGGCCCGGGTGGGTGGCGCGGTCTCCGGCGCGCTGAAGACCGCAGGTGCCACCGAGGAAGCCCTGGTCGCGGCGTTCCCGACGGTCCGCGGTGGCGACCGCCGGGTCACCACCGCCGACCCGGAGCAGACCTACCAGGCCCTGACCAAGTACGGCGTCGACCTCACCGCCAGCGCCCGGGACGGCAAGATCGACCCGGTGATCGGCCGGGACGCCGAGATCCGCCGGGTCATCCAGGTGCTCTCCCGGCGGACGAAGAACAACCCGGTGCTGATCGGCGAGCCCGGCGTCGGCAAGACCGCGATCGTCGAGGGCCTCGCCCAGCGGATCGTCACCGGCGACGTGCCCGAGTCGCTGCGCGACAAGAAGCTGATCAGCCTGGACCTCGGCGCGATGGTCGCCGGCGCGCAGTACCGCGGCCAGTTCGAGGAGCGGCTGAAGTCCGTCCTGGAGGAGATCAAGAACTCCAACGGGCAGGTCATCACCTTCCTCGACGAGCTGCACACGGTCGTCGGCGCCGGCAAGGGCGAGGGCTCGATGGACGCCGGCAACATGCTCAAGCCGATGCTGGCCCGTGGCGAGCTGCGGATGGTGGGCGCGACCACGCTCGACGAGTACCGCGAGCACATCGAGAAGGACCCGGCGCTGGAGCGCCGTTTCCAGCCGGTGCTTGTCGGCGAGCCGACGATCGAGGACACCATCGGCATCCTGCGCGGGCTCAAGGAGCGCTACGAGGTGCACCACGGCGTACGGATCACCGACGCCGCGCTGGTCGCCGCCGCCACCCTGTCGGACCGCTACATCACCGACCGGTTCCTGCCGGACAAGGCGATCGACCTGGTCGACGAGTCCGCGTCCCGGCTCCGGATGGAGATCGACTCCCGGCCGGTCGAGGTGGACGAGATCGAGCGGGCGGTCCGCCGGCTGGAGATCGAGGAGATGGCGCTGGCCAAGGAGCCGGACGCGGCCTCCGCCGAGCGGTTGGAGCGGTTGCGCAAGGAACTGGCCGACAAGCGCGAGCAGCTCACCGTGCTCTCCGAGCGCTGGCAGACGGAGAAGAGCCACATCACCAAGCTCTCCACCGCCAAGGAGGAGCTGGAACGTCTCGGCGGCGAGGCCGAGCGGGCCGAGCGCGACGGTGAGTTGGAGCGTGCCGCCGAGCTGCGCTACGGCCGGATTCCCGCCCTCAAGGTCGAGCTGAAGCAGGCCGAGGAGGAGCTGGCCCAGCTTCAGGCCGACGGCGCGATGCTCAAGGAGGAGGTCGGCGCGGACGACATCGCCGCGGTGGTCGCCTCCTGGACCGGCATCCCCGCCGGCCGTCTGCTCGAAGGCGAGACGGCCAAGCTGCTGCGGATGGAGGAGTCGCTGGGCGGCCGGGTGGTCGGCCAGGGCGAGGCCGTCGGCGCGGTCTCCGACGCGGTACGCCGCGCCCGGGCCGGTATCGCCGACCCGGACCGCCCGACCGGCAGCTTCCTCTTCCTCGGCCCCACCGGCGTCGGCAAGACGGAGCTGGCCAAGGCGCTCGCCGAGTTCCTCTTCGACGACGAGCGGGCGATGGTCCGCATCGACATGAGCGAGTACGGCGAGAAGCACTCGGTCGCCCGCCTGGTGGGTGCCCCGCCCGGCTACGTCGGCTACAACGAGGGTGGTCAGCTCACCGAGGCGGTGCGTCGTCGGCCGTACTCGGTGATCCTGCTCGACGAGGTGGAGAAGGCCCACCCGGACGTCTTCGACGTGCTGCTCCAGGTGCTCGACGACGGCCGGCTCACCGACGGTCAGGGCCGCACGGTGGACTTCCGCAACGCGATCCTGATCCTCACGTCCAACCTCGGATCGTCGGTGATCGGTGACCTGACGCTCGCCGACGAGCAGCGTCGGGAGGGTGTCCTGGCCGTGGTCCGGTCGCACTTCAAGCCGGAGTTCCTCAACCGGCTGGACGACATCGTGGTCTTCGCCTCGCTGCGTGGGGACGACCTGCGGACCATCGTCGACATCCAGCTGGACCGGATGCGGCGGCGGCTGGCCGACCGCAGGCTTGGCCTGGACATCACCGAGTCCGCCCGTCAGTGGCTCGCCGAGCACGGCTACGACCCGATCTACGGAGCCCGCCCGCTGCGCAGGCTGGTCCAGACGGCGATCGGCGACCAACTGGCAAAGGCCCTGCTGTCCGGCCAGATCCGCGACGGCCAAACCGTCAAGGTAGACCTGAACACCCAGCCCAACACCCTCTCGGTAACCCCGGCCTAACCCCCGCCCATCGACGTTGATCATGAGGTTGTCGCCCGTCGCGCCGGCGTGTCGTGGCAATAACCTCATGGTCAACTGGGTGGCGGTGGCGTGGACGGGGAAAGGGTTGGGGCATGTTTGGGATTGGGAAGAAGTGGGAGCGGGAGCTTGACGCGGCCGTCGACGAGTTGGTCACGGCTGACACGCTTGCCTTTGGTGGCGTGGGGCTCGCTGGTCAGGTGCTGCCGGTGACGTTGGCGTACGAGCGGGTTTCCGCGGCCGTCGACGACCACCCCGACGAGGTCCGCCGGCAGCTCGACCGTGTGCTGGCCGACGGCACACCCGCCGGCCGGGCGTACGCGGCCACGCTGCTGGAGCGGGTCGACCCGGCGGCGGCCCGAGCGGCCTGGACCTCGCTGCGGGACGACCCGAGCGAGTTCACCACATTCGTCGGCTGTGTGATGGACCGCGAGACCCTTGGCAACTACGCCAGCCAACGGCTCGCCACATCTTGATCCATCTGCGGACACGGACGAACCACCGCCCACCCGGCCGTCCACAGTGCGATCGTGCACAACAGGCGACGCCGCGACTGCCTTCGGTAGCTGAGCTGTCGGTCACGGTACGGGTCGCACCGGAGCCGAGGATTGTTACCGTCTGCGCCGAGGTACCTGGGGAGATGGTCGGGTGGGCAGGTCAGTGACGTACCTGGTGGTGGCGCTTGCCGTACTCGCGGCGGTCGTCATCGTCGTCGCCGTGCGGACCCGGCGGTCGACCCGGCCGGGCGGGCGGTCGTCGGACGCCACGGCGGAGTCGCGGCGCGGCGACCCCCTTCGCCTGGGCCTGGGCGACCGCGTGCGGATCCGCGATCGGGAGTACGCGGTGAGCGGCACCATCCGCCTCGTCGAGGGGGACTGGAGCTGGGTGCAGCACCTCCTCGACGACGACTCCGGCACCCGCTACCGGCTCTCCGTGGAGGACGGCCCCGAACTGGAGCTGGTGCTCTGGACGGCTGAGCCGGGCGCGAGCGTCACCCCGGGTGCCCCGACCATCGACCTCGGCCGGCGGCGCTACACCTGGGCCGAGACGGGGCAGGCGCGCTACACCGCGACCGAGGAGGTCGGGCTGCCGTCGGCAGGGACGATGCGCTATCACGACTACCAGTCCGGCGGCGCGGCGCGGCTCTCCTTCGAGGCGTACGGCGAAGAGGGTTGGCGAGTGGCCCGCGGTGACCTGCTGGACCCCGCTGACCTGACGATCCTGCCCCGATCCGGCGAGCGCTGAGCCCGGGCCGGGTGGGCGTGCCGGCCCGCCACGGCATGCCGAAACGGCCGGTTGCCGATACGGTGTGGGCGATCTGAGGGAAGGAGAATCATGGTCGATTCCCAGAGCACGCCGGCCCGTCAGCGGCCATCAGTTGTGTCGATCTCCAGTTACCTGATCTACCTGTTCCTGGCGCTCCAGGTGATCACGCTGATCATCTCGCTCACCACCTTCGGCAAGACGCGTGACGCGCTCCGTGACGCGTACGCGGACAGCAGCGTCGACGGCGACCAGGTGGCCGATGTCTTCGTCGCCATCGGCATCGGCGGCGGCATCCTGCTGCTGCTGCTCGCGGTCGTGCTGGGCGTCCTGGCCCTGTTCAACAACCAGGGCCGCAACGGCGCCCGGATCACCACCTGGATCGTCGGTGGCATCCTGGTCTGCTGCGTGGGCGGTGGCCTGCTCAGCAACGCGAGCGGCGGTTTCAACACCGGTGGCGACACCGGCGACGGACCCAGCCCCGACGAGATCCAGCGCCGCCTGGACGAGGCCCTGCCCGACTGGGTCACCCCGGTCAGCCTGCTGCTCGGTGTGCTCAGCCTGATCGCGCTTGTCACCGCGCTGATCCTGCTGGCGCTTCCGAAGGCCCACCCGTTCTTCCGCAAGGCCACCGCGGCCTGGGAGCCGCCGACCCCGGGCACCAGCTACCCGGGTGCCCCGCAGACCCCGGGTCAGCCCGGCTACCCGCAGTCGTCCGGTGAGCCGGGCTACCCGTCAAGTGGCGAGCCGAGCTACCCGCCGCCGGCGAACCGGCCGGACGACACGCCGCCCGGGGATCGGCCCGGGTCAAACCCACCACCCACGAGTTGACGGCCCGGTAAGCACGACGCCGACGATCCCTCCGAGTAGGTTGCAACCCGACGCCTACCGGAGGGATTCGTCGTGTCGTACCCCGAATCGGCATCGGCCCGCCGGCCCGCCGTCGTCCTGTCGGCCGCAACCGTGCTGTGGGTGATGGCGGTGACCGCGCTCGTCTACACCGTGGTCGACCTGGTGGTGTTGGGCGGGACTGTCGACGCGTTCCGTTCCGCCGCCCGGGACACCTCGGCCAGCCCGGAGCAGATCGACGACGTGGTGACCCTGCTGCGCGCGTCCGCCGTGCTGTCGGCGGTGGTGGCGGCGCTCTCCGCGCCGGTGCTCGCCGCCCTGGCCCTCGGGTTGCTGGCGGCGCGCAACGGCGCCCGCGTGGCCACCTGGGTGGTCAGTGGGCTCGGTGTGCTCGGCGGCTGTTGCAGCGTGGCGGTGCTCATCGGTGAACGGGCCGCGCCACTGCAACTGGGTGCCGACGACCAGGCTCTCGCCGAGTTGCTGGGCCTGATCGGGGACGCCTACCCGTCCTGGTGGATCCCGCTCAACGCCGGGCTTTCCGTCGGGCAGGTGCTCGGTTACCTTGTAGTAGCCGTGCTGCTGGCCCTGCCGGCGGCGAACGCCTGGTTCGGTCACCGCCGCTCGGCCGCGCCGCCGACGCCACCATCCGCGCCACCCGCGTTCACGTCCGCCCCGTACCACCCGCCATCGGCGCCGCCCGCGCCCCCGTACCCGCCCAGGTGAGGACCGCCCCCGTGCCGCTCCACCCCACGACTGCCGAGCGTCGGGCTCTGATCACCGGGGCCACCGCCGGTATCGGCGCGGCGTTCGCCCGGCGGCTGGCCGCCGACGGTTGGCACCTGGTGCTCGTCGCCCGCGACGCGGCCCGGTTGGCCGAGGTGGCCGGCGAGTTGGGTTCCGCCCACGGCCGCGAGGTGGAGACGATCCCCGCGGATCTGTCCACCGACGACGGGTGCGCCATCGTGGAGCAACGGCTCGCCGACGGCGGTCCCGTGCACCTTCTGGTCAACAACGCCGGGATCAGCCTGAACAAATCGTTCCTGCGGTCCACCGCGGAGGACGAGGCGCGCCTGTTGCGGCTCAACGTGCACGCGGTCATGCGGCTGACCCTGGCGGCGTTGCGACCGATGACCGAACGCCGAAATGGGGCAGTGATAAATGTCTCTTCGGTTGCTGGGTTCGGTGCGGCGATGCCCGGTTCGACGTACTCGGCCAGCAAGGCGTGGGTCACCAACTTCAGCGAGTCCGTTGGCCTGTCCGCCCGGCCGTTCGGGGTCCGGGTGATGGCCCTCTGCCCCGGCTACACCCGCACGGAGTTCCACCAGCGGGCCGGCATCAACATGTCGAAGACGCCCGAGTGGCTGTGGCTGCGGGCCGAGGATGTGGTCGACGAAGCCCTGCGTGACCTGCGCAAAGGCAAGATGGTCAGTGTCCCGGCATGGAAGTACAAGGTGGCCGTCGCCGGCATGCGGCATGCGCCGCGTCGGCTGCTCCAGGCGGTCGCCCGGGACACCCGCGGCCGGATCGGTCGCGACGACCACTGAGCCCCGACCGACCCGCCGGCCTCCGGTGGCCGGTGCGGAGACGTTGGCGCGCCGCTGTCAGGACAGTCGCTGAGCGTAGTCGAACATCGCCAACCATCGGTGCCTCGCCGGGCTGGTCAGGGTGGACCCCGCACACACCGTTCAGACTTGCGCAGTAACCTCTATCGCCATGGGGGACCACGACGACCTGCGTAAATTCATTACCGACCTGGCCGTGGTCCACGGGCGGGTCGTGCTCTCCTCGGGGCGTGAGGCAGACTGGTACGTGGATCTGCGGCGCGTCACGCTCCATCACCAGGCCGCTCCTCTGGTCGGCCGGGTGTTGCTCGACCTCACCGCCGACTGGGATTACGCCGCTGTTGGCGGCCTCACCCTGGGCGCGGATCCCGTCGCGGTCTCGATGCTGCACGCCGCTGCTCCGACTGGCCGTGCCCTGGACGCCTTTGTGGTGCGCAAGGCGGGCAAGGCACACGGTCTGCAGCGGCGGATCGAGGGACCGGAGGTGGCCGGCCGCCGGGTGTTGGCGGTGGAGGATACGTCCACGACGGGCGGAAGTGTGATGACCGCTGTCGAGGCGCTTCGCGAGGCCGGGGCGGAAGTCGTGGGCGTGGCGGTTATTGTTGATCGAGGCGCCGGCGACGCGGTGCGAGCCGCCGGATTGCCTTACCGGGCGGCCTATACGTTGGCTGACCTTGGCCTTGTGGCGTAAAAGTTTACCGATTCGGATCTGCTGATATGCAGGCGGATCGATGCTGCTGGTGGAAGGATGGAATACGTGGGAACTGCGTTGGCCGAAATGACTATGCCTCAGATCTCGCCGCTTAACGGCGAGCCGATCGAACGTGCCGATGCCGAGCGTCTCGCCGGGGTCCTCAAGGCCCTTGCGGATCCTGCTCGGTTGCGGCTGCTCAGCCTGATCCAGTCGGCCCCCGAGGGCGAGGCGTGCGTCTGTGACCTGACGGCGCCGCTCGGCCTCTCTCAGCCGACGGTCAGTCATCACCTGCGTATCCTCACCGAGGCGGGCTTGCTGCAGCGGGAGAAGCGCGGTGTCTGGGCGTACTACAGCCTGGTCCCGAGTGCGATCGCGACGATCGCCGACCTGCTGACCCCGCCGCGTAAGCGGGCCACCAAGAAGGCCCGCTGACGTAGGCAGTAAACGCCGTCCCGCGCCGGGACGGCGTCCGGTGGCGAGCCAGGGGTGGCGCCATCGGTGGGTAACACCTGTGCTCGTCCCCGGCCGCACCGCCGGAGGCCGGGTCCGACATGCCGACGGCCGACCCCCGCACCAGGGGCCGGCCGTCGTCGTCGTACGTGGGCTCAGTGGTCCTGGCCGTGCTCCGGGCGGTGCCGGCCGTGCTGGTGCCGGTCGTGGTCGAACGCCTCGCGGGCTGCCTCCACCGCGCCGGCGGCGCTGGCCGCCGCGACCACCGCGACCGCCTCGCCGCGCTTGCGGGCACGTCGGTCGCGGAGGAACTCGAAGAAGATCGGCAGCACCGAGATCAGGATGATCAGGGCCACCACCGGCAGGATGTAGCGGTCGATCTTGTCACCGATGGCGTCGTAGATCTGCTCGGCCAGCAGGTAGCCGATCAGCAGGATGCCGTCCACCCAGAGCACCGCGCCGACGATGTTCCAGAGCAGGAACTTCCGGGCCGGCATGCCGAGCGCGCCCGCCACCGGGTTGAGGAACGTCCGGACGATCGGAATGAAGCGCGCCAGCACCACGGCCTTCGCCGGGCCGAACTTCTGGAAGTAGTACTCGGCCTTCTCCACGTACTCCTTCTTGAAGAGCCGGGAGTTCGGCTTCTCGAACATCGGCCGGCCGTAGCGGGAACCGAGCCAGTGCCCCAGCTGGGCGCCGACGATCGCGCAGATCGGGCCGCCGATCAGCAGGCCGGCAAGGGAAAGACGGGTGCCGTCACCGAAGATCGCGTCCGCCACCGGCGACGAGGCCACGCCGGCGAGGAACAGCAGTGAGTCGCCCGGGAAGAAGAAGCCCACCAGCAGGCCAGTTTCGGCGAAGAGGATCACCCACACACCGATCAGGCCGAAGGTCTGCAACAGATCCTTGGGATCGAGCGGGTTCAGGGCGACGCTCTCCACGAGAGCGCGGGTCTTCTCAGCTGTGTCCACGGCCACAAAGGGTACCGAAGCCCAAGGTCCCAGCCGCGCCGGACCGGCCCGCACCACCCGCCCGCGTCGTGGAGTCCGTACGACGGTGCCCCGCCGACCGGGTGGTGGGCGGGGCACCTGTGGTGCGGAGTCGGTCAGGCGACGAAGCGGGTCCGGCGGCGCTTGGCCACCAGATAGCCACCGACGCCCGCGGCGAGCAACAACGCGCCGAGGCCGGCGATCAGTCCGGTGGACTGACCGGTGACCGGCAGGCCGCCGCCGTCACCGCTGTCGCCGCCGCCCGTGCCGCCGTTACCGCCGGCGCCCGTGCCGTTGTTGCCCGAGCCGCCGTTGTCGCCGCCGCCGTTCCCGTTACCGCCGCCGTTGTTGCCGCCGTCGGTGCTGGTCGGATTGATGATGATCTTGGCGGTGTCATTGCTCTTGTTCGGGTCGCCGGCCAGCACGGTAGTGATGGCACCCGTGGCGTCCGGGACGACCTTGTCGATTCGGAGCGCGAACGAGTACGAGCCCTTGAAGTCCTTGTCGTTCGGGGTCTCGAGGACCGCGCAGGCGTACTCCTTGGCGCCCGGCTCACCCCAACCCGCGTTCCACGGATCCCACTCCTTCTCCGGCGCGAATGGCACGCACTCGGAATCTGCCTCGACCACCGTCGTGTCGGCCGGGACGGAAATCCGGACCGGCAGGTCCGCGAGTTGGATACCCGGCGTGCTCTGGCCCAGATACTCGACGACGGCCGGTCCATGGTTGGTGAAGCTCGGCGCGACGGTGACCACGTCACCCTTCCTGCCGCTCGCGGACGCGCCGTTGGCGGCCAGATCCGCGTGGTTGTCGCCGGTCACCCGAACGGTCCCGAGGGTGGTGCTGTTCCACCTCTCGAGGTCGGTCTGCGGCGCCCGCGCGCGCTCCGTCGACTGCTCGACCAGGCGAAGCCTGCCGCCCTTGCCTGGCGCGACGTCGTCCAGGTGCCAGTCCTTGAACGCCAACTCCCAGTCGGCAATGGTCCACCAGTCCAGCAGGACCGGGAACTTGGCCCCGGTACGCGCCTCCGGTGCGACCTTGATGGGAAGGTTCCCGGAGAGCTTGTACGACCTACCCGGCTCGATCTTCGTGTCGAACGTGCAGAAGGTGGTCATCCCCCACTCGTCCGACCTGCAGTTCGAGAAGTCCCCGCCGTAGGCGGCGAGGTACTCGGCCTGGACGACGAGGACCGCACCACTGACCCGGGTCGCACCGGCGTTGCGAACGATGCCCGGCAGGCCAGCGCTGCCGCCCGGAGCGCCGCTGGCCTCGACGGTCGGCTCGCTCACCAGGTCCACGCCTTCGGCGATGCTGACGTCGGCCTTCGCCTTGGCGGTCTTGCCGCCGGCGGTGAGGCTGATCGCCAACGAGCCCTTCTGCCCTGGTTTCGCGTCGTCCTCAGCCGTGACCAGGTAGTCGAACGAGGGCGACTGGCCATCCTCGATGTCGGACTCGCAGTGCAGCTTGGTTGGCGAAACGTCGCAGGTCCAACCCCACGTCGGCTCCACCGTGGCAAAGCCGGCGACTGCGGAGAGGTCGACGTCCACCGAGGTTCGACCGAACGTCGGCTCGGACTCGCTGCCGGTCGACTGGGCGTAGAAGGAGCCGTAGGTCAGGTGGCCGGGCGCGACGAGCAGATCGTGAGTGACGATGTCGAAGGAAGCCTTGGCGGCGGCTGCCGGGGTGGCGGAGGCTGCGACGAACGCGCCTGCTACGCCCAGTCCGGCGAGCCAGCGCCGGGCGGAGTGGGTGAGCATGAGGGGGTTCCTCCAGTTGGGGGTTCAGGTGGAGCCTGCGGATTTTAAGGAGCCGTTAAGGCTGGACGCAGCCCCTCGGAACCACCTGGCCAACAAGATCATCCAAAAGGCTGACCACGCTCGCTGCAATGTTCTGCCCGTCCGCTTCCGTCATCTGCGGTAGGAGCCCCGGGAGGTGCAGTGACGTACGAGGAGTTCGCGGACACGCGGCTGGCCCCGCTACTGCGGTACGCGGTGATGCTCACCGGTGATCCGCACCAGGCTCAGGATCTGGTCCAGGAGACCATGGTCCGGGTCCAACTGAACTGGCGTCGGGTCGCCCGGGCGGACTCGCCCGAGCACTACGTGCGCCGGATGCTCACCAACCAGTACGTCGACTGGCGGCGCGGCTCCTGGGTCCGCCGGGTGCTGCTGCGCGGGGAGGCCGACGCGACGGTGCCGGTGCCCACCGACCACACGCAGACCGCTGTGGACCGGGACCAGATCTGGTCCTGGCTGTCCCGGCTGCCGCGCCGGCAGCGGGCCACCCTGGTGCTGCGCTACTACGAGGACCTACCCGACGCGGAGATCGCCGACATCCTCGGCTGTGCCGTCGGGACCGTACGTTCGTCCATCTCCCGGGCCCTGGCCACGCTCCGGGCCGAGTACGTGGAGGCGTGAACATGATTGAGGACGACCTGCGTGCCGCCTTCGGCAGGCACGAGCCGCTGACCCCGCCGACCGGCCCACTGCGGGCCGCGATCGACCGGCTGGCGGCACGTCGCCGGCAGCGTCGGCGTCGCTGGCAGGCCGGTGGCGTGGCCCTGGCCGTGCTCGGCGTACTCGGCGTCGGGGTGCCGCTGTTCACCCCGGAACGCGCCGGAACGCCGCCGACCGCCGACCTGATCGGAGCGTCGGATCGGCCATTGGCGACGGGTCCGGTGACCGTCCTGCTGCTCGGCATCGACAGTCGCACGTCGGCTCCGCCGCTGGCCGACTCGGTACTGCTGCTGCACCTCCCGGCCGACCGCAGCCGCCCGTACCTGATCTCACTGCCCCGCGACCTGAGGGTGCCGATCCCCGGTCACGACAGCGACAAACTGAACGCGGCGTTCGCGTTCGGCGCAGGCTATGGGTCGACGGACCTGGCCAAAGGCTACGAGCTGACCCGGCAGACGGTGGCGAACCTGACCGGTGTCCGCATCGACACCGGTGTGGTGTTGACGTACTCCGCTCTGCGGTCGCTGACCAACGAGGTGGGCGGGGTGCCGGTCTGCCTGCCTGAGCAGGTGCGGTCGGCCCACACCCGGCGGGTGTTCCCGGCCGCGTGTCAGCGTCTCGACGGCGCCGCCGCGGTCGACCTGCTCCGCCAGCGCTACGGGCTGCCCGAGGGCAGCCAGGACCGCGACCGCAATGCCCGGATCTTCGCCACCGCGCTGGTGCGTTCGGCCTCCGACCAGGGCCTGCTGACCAATCCGGTACGACTGGCCAAGCTGCTGAGCACCGTCGGGCCGGACCTCGCCGTGTCACCGGGTGAGGCCACCATGCTGGACCTGATGAGGCTCATCCCGACGCTGCGCTCGTTGGAACCGGTCGGGCTCAGCCTGCCGGCGAACGAGTCGACCGGGCCCAGCCACTATCTGGAGGCGGACCCGAAGCTCGCCCCGGAGTTCCTGACCGCGCTGCGCGAGGATCGGCTCGGCGACTGGGTGGGCCGCCACCCGAAGCTGGTGGACGGCGCTCGCTGAACGCTCAGCGGTAGTCGTCCTCGTCCCCGGTGACCACCCGGGCCTGCTCCATCGCGTCCCAGTCGTCGACTTCCAGGCCGCGCTGCGGCGCTCCGTCACCGTCCAGCGGGACGGCCGAGGTGGCCTGCTCGACGGCGTCCGCCGGCTCCGCCTCGGGGTTGCGCTCGTCCGGGGCGAGGTGGTCGCCGGGGGTGAAGTCCTCAACGGGCTGACCCATCGTCCCTCCCGGGGGGTCTCGGGGCACGGTTCCCACCCACCGTACGGGGTGGGCGGGCACCGCGCCCGGAAGCGGAGTAGGCGGAATCAGCCCTCGGCGACGCGACCCGGTGCCAGGATGGTGCGGTGGGCTTTCTCATCCGACTGGCGATCACCGCGGTCGCTCTGTGGATAACCACGCTGATCGTGCCCGGGGTCGACGTGCACGGCCGCTCGGGTGGCAACACCGCGCTCACCCTGATCGTGGTGGCGCTGATCTTCGGTGTGGTCAACGCGGTGCTCAAACCGATCATCCGGGTGCTCGGCTGCGTGTTCTACCTGTTGACCCTGGGCCTGTTCGCGCTTGTGGTCAACGCCCTGCTGTTCCTGCTCACCGACCGGATCGCCCGGGGGCTCGACCTGCCGTTCGAGGTGGACGGTTTCTGGGCGGCGTTCTGGGGCGCCATCGTGATGACAGTGGTCACCTGGCTGATCAGCGTCATCGTGCCGGACAACCTGGACCGCCGATGAACGGCTAGCACCCGGGTCGGTTGTTCCGGCACACCCCACCTACGGGATACTGCCGGGCGGAGGACAGCGCGGTCCGGCGCACAGGTGAACAACAGCGGCCAGCACGGCCGAGAGTGGTAAGTAAGGAGCGCATCACATGCCCATCGCTTCCCCCGAGGCCTACGCGGAGATGCTGGACCGCGCCAAGGCTGGCCGGTACGCGTACCCCGCGATCAACGTGACCTCCTCGCAGACGCTGAACGCGGCGCTCAAGGGCTTCGCCGACGCGGAGAGCGACGGCATCATCCAGGTCTCCACCGGTGGCGCCGAGTACCTTTCCGGCCCCTCGATCAAGGACATGGTCACCGGCGCGGTGGCGTTCGCCGCGTACGCGCACGAGGTGGCCAAGAAGTACTCGGTCAACATCGCCCTGCACACCGACCACTGCCCGAAGGACAAGCTGGACGGGTTCGTCCGTCCGCTGATGGCCATCTCGCAGGAGCGGGTGAAGCGCGGCGAGGAGCCGCTGTACCAGTCGCACATGTGGGACGGCTCGGCCGTGCCGGTCGCGGAGAACCTCCAGATCGCCGCCCAGCTCCTCGACGAGGCCGCCAAGGGCAAGATCGTCCTTGAGATCGAGGTCGGCGTCGTCGGTGGCGAGGAGGACGGCGTCGAGAACGCCATCAACGACAAGCTCTACACCACCACCGATGACGGCCTGGCCATGGTCGAGGCGCTCGGCCTCGGCGAGAAGGGCCGCTACATGGCGGCGCTGACCTTCGGCAACGTGCACGGCGTCTACAAGCCGGGCAACGTCAAGCTGCGTCCGGAGATCCTCAACCAGATCCAGGAGGCCGTCGGCGCCAAGTACGGCAAGGACAAGCCGCTCAGCCTGGTCTTCCACGGCGGCTCCGGCTCCCTGCTGAGCGAGATCCGTGAGGCTCTCGACTACGGCGTGGTGAAGATGAACATCGACACCGACACCCAGTACGCCTTCACCCGCCCCGTCGCGGACCACATGCTGCGCAACTACGACGGCGTGCTGAAGATCGATGGCGAGGTCGGCAACAAGAAGCAGTACGACCCGCGCGCGTGGGGCAAGGCCGCCGAGGCCGGCCTGGCCGCCCGTGTCGTCCAGGCGTGCGAGGACCTGCGCTCGACCGGCACCACGATGACCAAGTAACGACGCATCCACGAACGGCCGGCTTCCCCTCGCGGGGAGCCGGCCGTCGTCGTTCACGCGGTGAGCAGGCGGACGGCCTCGCGTACGTCGTCGGTGAGGTGGATCGTCGACGACAGGTCACCGAACGGCGACGCGGCCAGCAGCGGACGCAACAACGCCTCCACCGGCAGCTCGGTGGTCCAGTAGCCGCGGTCCAGGAAGATGTACGCGCCGCTGGCGCCGTCGGTGCCGTAGTAGGTCTTGGTGGCCGCCTGGAACACCTCCTGCACCGTGCCGGCACGCCCCGGCGCGAAGACGATCCCACCACGGGCGAGCCGCAGGATGGTGTCCTCCCGGATCGCGTTGGAGAAGTACTTGGCGATCCGCCCGGCGAACAGGTTCGCCGGCTCGTGCCCGTACAGCCAGGTCGGGATGGCCAGGCCGCCGGCCCGTGCCCAGGCGAGGTCGTCACCACGTTGCCGGGGCACGCCCGCGTAGCGCTGCCGCACCGCCAACGCCGTGGCCGTGTACCGGTGGTGATCGGTGAAGTCGGGCGCGCCGGCCAGCAGGTCGATCGCCTCGGTCAACTCGGTCGCCGGCCGGTCCGCCAGGTAGGCGCCGAGATTCGCCGCCTCCATCACCCCCGGACCGCCACCGGTCACCACCAGCCGGTCGGCCCGCGCCAGCTCCCAACCCAGCACGGCAGCCATCCGGTACGGCGGGCTGCCACGCCGCACGGCGTGCCCGCCCATGATGCCCACCACCGACTGCGGCCCGTGTCGGGTCAGCCAGGCCCGGGTGGCGTCGGTCAGCGCGTTGTCCACGCCGTGGTCGTGCAGCCGCTGACCCAGCGCCTCCTTGACGTCCGGCATCGCGCCGCCGTGCGCCCGGTAGTGGTCGTACACCCGGGTGTCGTACATGCCGGTGAACCCGCCCTCGGCGAAGCCGGCGGCCAACTCCTCCGGGGTGTAGAGGTGCGACGGCTGGGTCGGATACGGCAACCCCGAAAACGGCGGCACCACGTTCGCGCCGCGCCGGACCAGGTCGGCCCCGACGTCCCGGGAGGCGAACCGGCAGCCCACGAAGAGCGTGCCGGCGACCTCGATGCCGGTGAGATCAGGCACCGGCGCCAGGTCGAGGCGCAGGCCCTGCACGGTCAGCCCGGTCAGTCGGCCGGTGGCCAACTGACTGTCGAACTCGTCGCGGGTCTGGATCTCGTCGGCGTGCAGGTGCGGCTCGATGACGTCCGCGGGAGGTGGGGTCGGCACCCGGCCATCCTGCCCGTCCGCCGGGGGCGGGCAAACCTCGGGCCTGGGGTGCAACGGGCAGGAGCCCGGTGACCGTGGCCACCGGGCTCCTGCGTTACCGGTTCCTGGGGAGGCTCCGGACCATTAGTTGTAGTGGAAAACACATGGCAGCGGCATAGGCCGCAGGCGTGACCAACTCCTCAGCCGTTCAGCCGAACGCGTCGGCCGACCCGCTCGCGTGTCGCCCTGTCCAGCGGGTTGAATGGGGCGATGCAGAACCTTTTGCCAGAGCCACCGGCCACCCGCCTGCCCGCGAACGACGAGGCCGACGCCGCCCTGGCTGCCGCCGAGGAGGCCGGCACCGAGGAGGCGCTCGCCACCGTGGCGGCCGGCTTCCCCACCTACAGCGCGGCCTGGGCGGAGCTCGCCGCCCGGTCGTTCGCACAGGACCAGGTGGTGACGGCGTACGCGTACGCGCGCACCGGCTACCACCGTGGCCTCGACCAGCTGCGCCGCAGCGGGTGGAAGGGGCACGGCCCGGTGCCGTGGTCACACGAGCCCAACCGGGGCTTCCTCCGCTGCCTCTACGTGCTGTCCCGAGCCGCGGACGAGATCGGCGAGGCCGACGAGGCGGCCCGCTGCGCCCAGTTCCTGCGTGACTGCGACCCGGAAGCGGCGGACGCGCTCGCGAGCACCTGACCCGATCCGACGGCCGGCCCGACATCGGGCCGGCCGTCGGCGGTTCACAGCCCTTCGGCGACCGAGGCGGCGATCTTCAGCCAGGCGTCCCGGGTGGCCGCGGAGAGCCCGCCGTACCGGATCGGCTCACCCGTGTCGATGAGCCGCTCGTACGGGGCCAGCAGCACCGCCCGGGTGCGGGCCGCGAAGTGCTCCTGGATGGCCGGCAGGTCGATCTCCTTGCGGGACGGTGGCATCGACACCACGGTCACGGCCTGGCGGACCAGTCGCTGCCGGCCGCTCTGCTCCAGGTGGTCGAGCATCCGGGCGGCCGTCTCCGCCGAGTCGTTACGGGCCGACATGGTGACCACCAACTGGTCGGTGGCGTCCATCGACGCCTGCCAGTTCTGCGCCCGCACGTTGTTGCCGGTGTCCACAAAGATCAACTTGTAGAACCGGCTGACCACCTCGCGGATCTCGGCGAACGCGGCAGCGGTCAGCATCTCGCCGCCGGTGGCCGACTCGTCCGAGGCCAGCACGTCGAACATGCCCTCGCCCTGCGAGCGGACGTACTGCGACAGGTCACCGACCCGCCCGTGCGCGCCCTGGAACTGTCCGAGATCCCGCAGCATGTCCCGCACGGTGCGAGAGTGGAAGTCCTGCTGGGCCCGCATCCCCAGGGTGCCCTGGGTCTCGTTGTTGTCCCAGGCCAGCACGTAGCCACCACGCTTCTGACCGAACGTCATGGCGAGCAGCAGGATGGCCACCGTCTTACCGGCGCCGCCCTTCGGGTTGACCACGGTCACCTGCCGCAGCCCGCCGAAGTTGCGGCGCACCATCTCGATGTCCCGCTTCAGCTCCTGCTCGTGCCGGCCGGGAGAGAGCCGGAGCAGCCCCATCTTGTTGACCACCGCGCGGACACCCATCGTCGCCATCGGGTCGGCGGGCCGGACCTGTCGGCGTCGGCTGAAGTCCTCGGCGGTCGGTACCGCGGTGTCCTCCGACGCCCAGCTCGCGTCCGGGTACGGGGACGCGTCCGGGTACCCGGTGCCGGGCATCCGGGTCACGCCGTCGGCCTCCGGATAGGGCTGCCCGGGCTGGACGCCTGGCGCGCCCTGTTGCCACGGCGGTGGGTACCAACCCGGAGACGGCGGATACGGCCCGGGCGGTGGGGCCACCGGCCCGCCCTGCTGCGGCGGGTTGCCGAACTGCGTCAGGTCCGGCGGCGGCGGGATGTACCCGGGACCGGCCTGACCGGGGATCACCGGCGGGGCCGGGTACGCCGGACCGGGACCGGGGTGCGGCGGCTGCGGTACGGGTGGCGCGGGAGGCGGCGGCGTCGCCGTGGCGTCGTGGGACGCGGGGCGTTGCGGCGGATAGGCCCAGGGTGACTCGGTGGGCCGTCCCACCCCGCCAACGGATCCGTCGCCGCCGGCCCCGTCGACCTGGGGTGCCGGCCCTGCCGCTGCGGGTCCGGCCGCTGGCGGGTCGGCCGAGGTTCGGGTTGTGCCGTTCGGGCGGTCGGTGGGCGTCGGGGCCGCGGTGGAGTGATCCAGGGTGAACGGCAGGTTCAGGTCGACGCCTCCCGGGGGGATCGGCGGTGCGACCGGCGGCTGCGCCGTCCCGGCCGCGCCGGGGGCGCTCGGTTCGGGCGTGCCGGGTGCCACTGGCGTGCCCGGTCCCGCCGGCGTGCCCGGGTTCGGTGGAAGGCCCGGGACCGGCGGTGCCGCCGAGTCAGCCGGCGGCGGCCAACCCGGCTGCGGCGGCGCCCAGCCGGACGTGGCGGCGTTCGGGCCGCCGGCGCCCCAACCGCCCGGCGCCGGAACGGCACCGGAGAGCGACGGGTAGTCGGACGGCGAAGGCGGCGGCTGGGCCGGGGCCCCGGGCTGCCCGGGCACCGGCGGCCGGCTGAACGGCGGCACGTCCACCGGCGGCGTCACCGGCCCCGGCGCGCCCGGCTGTTGGGCGCCCGGCTGTTGGGCGCCCGCCGCCCACGGCGGCACCGCGTTACCCGTGCCGCGGTCGGCCGGATCCGGTGGCCAGAGTGGTTCGATGTCTCGCTCCGGCACCGGCTGCTGGCCGTGCACCTGCGCCCGGTCGGCATTCTCGTCCATTACGGCCCCTCCCAGTCCTCCTGCGAGGATAGGCCCATCCACCCAGGCGGGGCCGTCGGCGCAGCCGCGCCGCCGCTCGGCGCGACCGCAGGGTCAGATCGACCAGACCGCCCAGGCACCCGGCTCGATCCACCAGGAACGCTTTCGGGTCAGCTCAGCCTCGACACCATCGTCGAGATAGGGGACCTTCCCCTCCCGGGGCAGCACCGAAACAGCCCGTCCACGGGCTCGCCGCACCTCCAGACGGACCCGTTTGCGGCCCAGCGCCGAGCGGACGACCACCGGCACGGCCACCGCGACCTCGATCTGGCCGTCGGTCGGGTCCGGCGCGGTCAGCAGCACGACGTCGTCGAGCGTCGCGTACCCGCCGGCGTTGCCGACCACGCAGGCCAGCAGCGGTTCGTCGCCGTTGGTGAGGACGGTGTCGTCCACCTCCACCCGGGCCCGCCAGTGCATCGGCCGTCCGTCGTCGTCGGCGGCGCCGAGCAACGCGCCGTCCAGGGTCACCGAGCCACCGTCGTTGCGCAGCAGATCGAGTCGGCGCGCCGTGCCGTCCACCACCGCCTCGGCCACCGCCGCCGGGTCGCGCGGCAGCCCGAGCTGCGCGGCCAGGTCCTGGTGGGTGCCGCCACGGGCCGGATCGAGCGGGAGTACGGCCACCGGCGGCAGGTCGGGCAGGGTCCGGTTGCCGGGCAGATCCGCCGGTCTTCTGCTCGGCGCCGGCGCGTACCGCCGGACCAGTCGGCGCAGCACGGCGCGCAACTGCCCGTCGCTCGCCGTGGCGACGACCAGCCGGGTCTTGCCGTCCAGGTCGGGCCAGGTGAGACCGTCCGGGCGGGCCGGACCGTCGAGCCGGGCCAACACCGCGTCGATCTCCGCGTCGGAGCGGGCGGTGACCATCTCCACCCGGGCACCCCTGGCGATCAGCGCGTCCGAGCAGGCCAGCACCGGCACCCGGGGCCGCTCGGTGGCGCACTGCTCGCTGTCGGTCTGCTTCGTCGGGTCGGTTGCGGACTCGGTCGCGCCGCCGCAGCAGGCCCCACCGCTGCCACAGCCCCCGGGAGCGTCCCGCTCCGAACCGAGGGTGAGCAGCACCACGTCGTACACGGAAGGAGCCTCCTGCCTCTCGACGCGACCCCTGCCGGCCACGCCGTCACTACTTGTTAACCTGACACCCCGGGCTCGCCGAGCGGTCGCCACCTGGCACCCGAGCCTTCTGGAGGCGGAAAAGATGCCAGCGATCGTGCTCATCGGCGCTCAGTGGGGCGACGAGGGCAAGGGCAAGGTTACCGACCTGCTGGGTGAGCGGGTCGACTACGTCGTGCGCTACTCCGGCGGCAACAACGCCGGGCACACGGTGATCACCCCGGACGGCCAGAAATACGCGCTGCACCTGATGCCGTCCGGCGCGCTCTCACCGAACGCGATGATCGTCATCGGCAACGGTGTGGTGGTCGATCCGAAGGTGCTGCTCGCCGAGATCGACGGCCTGGCCGAGCGCGGCGTCGACGTTTCCCGGCTGCGGATCTCCGGTGACGCGCACCTGATCATGCCGCACCACCGGGCACTGGACCGGGTGATCGAGCGCTACCTCGGCTCGTCGCGCATCGGCACCACCGGCCGGGGCATCGGCCCGGCGTACGGCGACAAGGTCGCCCGGATCGGCATCCGGCTGCAGGACCTGCTCGACCCGGGCATCCTGCGCAAGAAGCTGGAACTCGCCCTGCGTGAGAAGAACCAGATCCTGTTCAAGGTCTACAACCGCAAGGCGATCGACCTCGAGGCGACTGTCGAGGAGTACCTGGCGTACGCCGAGCGGCTCAAGCCGTACATCGCGGAGACCCGGGCGATGCTCTGGGACGCCCTGGACCGCGGCGACACGGTGCTGCTGGAGGGTGCGCAGGCCACCATGCTCGACATGGATCACGGCACGTACCCCTTCGTGACCTCGTCGAACCCGACCGCCGGTGGTGCCTGCGTGGGTGCCGGCATCCCGCCCACCGCGATCAACAAGGTGATCGCGGTGAGCAAGGCGTACACCACCCGGGTGGGCGCGGGGCCGTTCCCGACCGAGTTGTTCGACGCCAACGGCGATCACCTGCGCAAGATCGGTGCGGAGTACGGCACGACCACCGGGCGGGAGCGCCGGTGCGGGTGGTTCGACGCGGTCGTCGCCCGGTACGCCTGCCGCCTCAACGGTGTAACCGACCTGGTCATCACCAAGCTGGACGTGCTCACCGGCCTGCCCAAGGTGCCGCTCTGCGTCGGCTACGAGATCAACGGCGTCCGGGTCGACGACATGCCGATGAGCCAGACGGACTTCCACCACGCCACGCCCGTCTACGAGGAGCTCGACGGCTGGTGGGAGGACATCACCAAGGCCCGCACCATCGACGACCTCCCGGAGAACGCCCGCCGCTACATCGCGAGGGTCGAAGAACTCTGCAACACGAGGGTGAGCGTCGTAGGCGTAGGCCCAGGCCGAGAAGAAAACGTAGTCCTCCACCCCCTCCTCCCCTAACCCAACCCACCACCCACCCCACCCCCCCTGGCGCCGGTGATCAAGAAGTTTCCGTCAGTATTCGGCGCGGAATTGACGCAAACCTCTTGATCACGAGGGGCAGCGGGGAGGGAGTGGGGGAGGGGTCGGGTACTAGGGTTATCCACAGGGTGGTGGGGGTTGTCCACAGGGGCTTTGATGGGGTTGGGTCGGTGGGCAGGGTGTTGGTGTGCGAGCACACCAGCTACTGCGCGACGTCGCGGCCCGGCAGGACGGGATGGTCACTCTGGCGCAGGCGTTGCGCGCCGGACTGACCAGGGACCAAGTCCGGCAGTTGCATCGGTCCGGCAGGTGGCAACGGCTTCTGCGCGGCTGCTTCCTGCCGGACGCGCAGCCGAGTGATTCGACACTGCGGCGAGCGCGGATTCGGGCGGCGGTCGTAAGCCTCGGACCGGGCGCCTTCGCCGTCCTGGACACCGCGCTGGAGTTGCACGACATCGCTGGTCTTCGCCGGAGTCCAGACGTTCATGTCTCGGTTCCGGTCGATCGACCGCGGCCTCAGCGCGTCCTGGCACCGTGGCTGGTCGTCCACCAGGTGACCGTCGCCCCCGGCGAGATAGGGGAGGTCGCGGGCGTTCGCGTGACCGCTCCGCTCCGCACGGTCTCGGACGCCATTCTCCGGGTTGATCGTTTTTCGGCCGTCTCGATCCTCGACTCGGCGCTGAACCGGGGCCGCATCACCCCGGCGCACCTGGACGTGATCCCGAACCTGATTCGGGGGCGACGAGGTGCGGTCACGGCACGATCCTGTCTGGCTGAGGCAGACGGGCGTGCCCAGTCGCCGCTCGAGACCCGCACACGATTGCGGTGCGTGGACGGGCGGGTGTCGCCAGACACGCTGCAGTTGGAGGTCCGTGACAACGACGGATACCTGCTCGGAGTCGGCGACCTCGGGTGGCGTGGCCCGAGAGTGATTGCGGAGGCCGACGGTCGTGACGCCCACGGCACGCCGGAGGCGGCCTTCGCCGACCGCCGCCGCCAGAACCGAATGGTCAACGCCGGCCGGACGATTCTCCGCTTCACCTGGCAGGACACCCTGCGCCCCGACTACATCCCCTGGACCGTCCGCCAGGCGATCACGGCGGCCCGACTCTCGCGTCCGTGATCAAGAGGTTTGGGTCAGAAACAGGTCGATGCCTGACGCAAACCTCTTGATCACCAGCGGGCGGAGGGTGGCGGAGGGTGGCGGAGGGTGGTCGGGGGTGGGCGGATGGCGGTCCGCGGGGGTTGGAGCGGTGGGCAGTAGGATGCGGGGTCGTGCGCGTTCTTTTGGTGGGTGGTGGCGGGCGGGAGCATGCGCTCGCGCTCGGGTTGGTGCGCGATCCGGCTGTTTCGGCGCTGATTGCTGCGCCGGGCAACCCGGGGATCGGCGCGGTGGCTGAGCTGCGGACCGTGACTCCGACGGATCCGGCCGCGGTCGCGGCGCTGGCCGTGGAGACAGCCGCCGACCTGGTGGTGATCGGCCCGGAGGCGCCGCTGGTCGCCGGGGTCGCCGACGCGCTACGCGCCAAGGGGATCGCCGTGTTCGGCCCCTCCGGTGCGGCCGCCCAGTTGGAGGGCTCCAAGGCGTTCGCCAAGGACGTGATGACCGCCGCCGGCGTGCCGACCGCCCGAGCGTACGTCTGCACGGACGCGGAGAGCACCGCCCGGGCGCTCGACGCGTTCGGTGCCCCGTACGTGGTGAAGGACGACGGTCTCGCCGCCGGCAAGGGTGTGGTGGTGACCGACGACCGGTCCGCCGCCCTGGCGCACGCCGCCGACTGCGGACGGGTCGTGATCGAGGAGTTCCTCGACGGCCCGGAGGTCAGCCTCTTCGTGGTCACCGACGGCGAGGCGGCCCTGCCGCTGCTGCCGGCGCAGGACTTCAAGCGGCTCGGCGACGGCGACACCGGACCGAACACCGGCGGCATGGGCGCGTACGCACCGCTGGCCTGGACCCCCGCCGGCCTGGTCGACGAGGTCATGCGTGACGTGGTCCACCCGACCCTGGCCGAGATGCGCCGTCGGGGCACCCCGTTCGCCGGCCTGCTCTACGTCGGGCTCGCGATCACCGCAGCCGGCCCTCGGGTGATCGAGTTCAACGCGCGCTTCGGTGACCCGGAGACGCAGGTGGTGCTCGCGCTCCTGGAGACCCCGCTGGGCGGGCTGCTGCGCGCGGCGGCCACCGGCACGCTTGCCGAGCATCCGCCGCTGCGGTGGCGGGACGGCAGCGCGGTCACCGTGGTGCTCGCCGCTCCGGGCTACCCGGCCGCGCCGCACACCGGCGACGTGATCACCGGCGCGGACCGACCGGGCATCATCCACGCGGGCACCGCCCGCCGGGCCAGCGACGGCGCGTTGCTCTCCGCCGGAGGCCGGGTCCTCTGCGGTACGGCCACCGGCCCCGACCTGGCCGCCGCGCGGGATGCCGCGTACGCGCTGGTGGACGGCGTGGAGTTGGCCGGCTCGCAGCACCGCACCGACATCGCCGCCGCCGCGATCGACGGCCGGATCACGATCCCGAGCTGACTCCCCGCATCGGTGGGCGGGTGCCTGCCTCTCACCGCGAACGTCCGCAGGGGCGGTCGGGCTGATGGAGGATCCGACCCCCGGTTCCGGGCCGTAGCTCGATGCCTCCGTGCCGGCGGAGCGGATCGGCGTGCGCGCGGCCAGGATGTTCGCCACGCTCCGGTGCCGCCGCACGACACCCGAGGCCCGTGCACGATCTGCCACCACCCGGCCCGCCGACAGTCCAACACCACCCTCCTCGTCCAGCGTGCCGACCGAAGGGGTGGATGAGCCCGTCTGGTGAGGTTGTCGCCCCCGTGGGGCAACCCGACGTTGCTCGGGCCACGACTTAGCGGTGTCGGAGGCACAGCGACGGGAGGAGTGGAGATGCGGGTTTGCGGACGATCACCGTGCTGTTGGTGGCCGGTGGGAGGACAGGTCCGAGGATGCCGCTGAGCCGGAGATCGGTCGAACGGTCCGCGGCCGACGCGGACTACACCGAGTGCGTTCGCGCTGGTCTGCCGCAGTGGCGCCGGACGGCGTACCTGATGTGCGGTGACTGGCATCAGGGCGACGACATCGTGCAGCGGGTGCTCACCGAGCTGTACCGCAACTGGCCCCGGGCTCGGCGGGCCGACAGCCTGAATGCGCTGGTCCGGACGATGTTGATGCGGCGGTTGATCGACGAGCGGCGACGCGGCTGGGCTCGGGTGCTGCTCACCGACCTGCTACCGGAGCGGCCCGCACCGACCGCCCCGGATGCCACGGAGCGGCTCGATCTGGTTGCGGCGCTGCGCCAGGTCGCGCCGCGGCAGCGGGCCGTCCTGGTGCTGCGGTTCTTTCAGGACCTGACGGTGGAGGAGACGGCACAGGCGCTGGGCTGCGCGCCGGGCACCGTCAAGAGCCAGACCGCCAAGGGGTTGGCGACGCTGCGAGGACTGCTCGCCCCCGTCCGAAACGACGTGCCGACCGCCATGCAGACCGGCAAGGCGAGTGGCACGCCGACCAACGCGTGGGCCCACGGGAGTTGACAATGATCGACGAAATGGATGTGGCGCGCTTGATGCGCGCCGAGGTCGAGGCGGCCGAGACACCGTCCGCCGTGGTGAACATCGAACGGGCGATGACCGCCGGGCGGCGGCAGCGCTGGTACGTGCGCAGTGCGGGCGCCGCACTGGCGGTGGTCGCGGTGGTCGTCGGTGCCGTCACGGTGCCGGGCCTGGTCGCGCCGCCGGACGGGTCGCCGTCGGCGACGCCGTCGTCACTGAACCTGTTCGGCGCTCTGGCTCCGCTGGAGCCGTACACCGGGAAGGTGCCGTCGCCCGACACGTCCCGGATCCCGGCCGCCTTGGAGACGATCGACCCGACCGTTCAGTACATGCGGTTCGGTTGGTTGCCGTCGGGCCTGGCCAGGCTGAGTTACTCGGCGGGTGTGTCGCCTCTTGGTCTGGGTGTCTCTCTGAGCGGGAGTGGCGGCGATCCGCAGAACTGGGCGGGAGTTTCGGTCGATCTCTACCCGAAGGGGGTGACGCCGCAGGCGCCGCAGGTCATGGGCATTGACCAACGGGCACCCGTCGTGAGCACGGCGCCCGCGCCCGATGTGCGGGGCGCGACGGCGACCTTCACCCAGTACGACGTCGACGGCACTGACCGGCTCTCCCTCCGCTGGCAGTACGCCCCGGACGGCTGGGCCGAGGTCGATGTCGCAACCTGGGCGGAGGGGCAGGACGCCCGCGAGATCGCCCTGCACGTGGCGCAGAAGCTCAGGTTCAGCACGACCGAGCGGGTGAAGATGCCGGCCCAGGTAAGGGGGGTGCCGCAGAACCTGCGGCTGATCAATGCCACGGTTCAGGGGCCACTGACCCCGGACGGCTGGCGGTGGTACGCCAACGTCATGTACAGCGCCGAACCCGCCACCGCTAGCCCCGGTACGCAGTGGTCGAAGACGCTGGACGTCGGCTTCTCCCCGTACGTCGAGATGACCGACAAGATTCGGGCCGAGTTGAACGGGAAGCTGTTGCACGAGCCGCCGAACACCACCATCGACGGTCATCAGGCGGCCTTCTACGCTGCCGCTGATCCGAGCGGGTTGGAGAGGCTGGATGTGATTGACGTGCGGGGGATGGTGGTCCGCATCGACGCGCACCGCGGCACGCTCGATGAGCAGGGCACGAAGGGCCTGTTCCAGCGCCTCGACCTCGCCGGGGCCAAGCAGGACTGGCGGCCCTCGCTGATGGTCGACTGACGGGCGCGGTCACCGCCCCGGAACTCACCGGTTCTCGCCGGCGGTTCCGGGGCGGTCAGCCGTAGTAGCGGCGTAGCTCTCGGCTGAGCACCTTGCCGGTGGCGTTACGGGGCAGGTACTTCACGAGGATCACGTCCCGGGGAACGGAGAATCGGGCCAGGTAGTGTCGGACGTACTCGCGTACCGCCTCGGGGTCGAGCGTCTCGCCCGGGTGCAGGGCGAGGAACGCGGACAGCCGCTGGCCGTACTCCGCGTCCGGCACGCCGATCACCGCCGCCTCGCGGACCTGGGGTAGTTGGGTGAGCAGGTCCTCCACCTCGGATGGGAAGACGTTCTCGCCACCGGAGACGATCATGTCGTCGGCTCGTCCGTCGACGAAGAGCAGCCCGTCGGGGTTGAGTCGGCCGAGGTCACCGGTGTCGAGCAGGCCGTCGTGGGTCTCCCGGCTGGCACCGGAGGTGTACCCCTCGAAGAGCATCTCGTTGCCGACGAAGATCCGCCCGACCTGGCCGGGCGGCACCGGCTGCCCGTTGTCGTCGAGCAACTCCAGCCGGGTGCCGTGGGGTGGTCGGCCGGCCGTGGTGGGTGCCTGGCGCAGATCCTGGGGAGCCGCGAGGGAGGCCCAGGAGACCTCGGTGGAGCCGTAGAGGTTGAACAGGACGTCGCCGTAGACGTCCATGAACCTCGGAGCGAGCCCGCCGGGCAGGGCGGAACCGCTGACCGCGACGACCTTGAGCGGGGGGCGCGGGTCGGGCGCGGGCACCTCCAGGAGTCGCTGCACCATCACCGGTACGGCGAACAGCGCGTCACACCTGTGCGCGGTCAGGGCGGTGAGCGTGGCGACCGGGTCGAAGCGCCGGTGCAGCACGATGGTGGCCCGCAACGCGAAACAGACCTGGAGGGCGGCGAACCCCCAGGTGTGGAAGATCGGTGCCGCGATCATCACCCGGTCCCGGGCGTGCAGCGGGATGCGGTCGATGATGGACACCAGCGGGCCGAAGCCGCTCGGCGTGGGTCGGCGGGCGCCCTTGGGCGCACCTGTCGTGCCGGACGTGAGCACGATGATCCGGCCGTCCCGCTCCGGCGGCTGTAGGTCACCCGGCAGCGCCCCGGCGACCAGTTCCTCGCGGCCTCGTTCGTCGAGGCGGGGCAGTTCGGCGGGGAGGCCGAGGACCCGCTCGGCGAACTCGTCGTCGTGCACCAGCAGCCGCAGCCGCTGCTCCTCGGTGACGGTGCCCAGTTGGGCGGCGGAGAGCCCGGTGTTGACCAGCACGGCGTCGACGCCGAGCAGGGTGGCCGCGACGATCGTCTCGATCAGCCCGTGATGGTTGCGGCAGAGCACACCGATCCGGTCACCGGCCTGGACGCCGAGGCCCGCCCGCATCGAGCGGGCCATCCGCTCGGCCCGGTCGAGCAGATCGTGGTACGTCAGCTCGACGCCGTTCTCGTCGATGACCGCCGTCCGGCCGGGGTCCCGGGCGGCTGCCTGGCGCAACTCGCCGCCCAGGCTCCATCCCCACGTCCGCAACGCGTTGAGCTGCGCGGCGACCCGGACGGGGCTGCCGGGGGTGAGCAGTCCACGGCGGGTCAGCGTGGCGATGATGAACGGCAGGTCCATGCCGCAGACCTCCTCGGGGTGGTGCGCGGACAGGGCAGCGGATCTTCCCCGTCCGTCAGGGCGTCGTCCTTGATCATGCACTGGGTCCGGCGGAAGGCCCAGTTCACGTCCGTGTGGGGTGACGAACACGGCACAGATCGTGGAATCCGGTGGCGGCCGCGGTATGTGAATCCCGCGGCCTCGACGCCCGCCTCCGCCGAGTCAGCGGATCTGCGTCCCGGAGATCGCGCGGGAGATGACCAGTCGCTGGATCTCGGAGGTGCCCTCGAAGATGGTGTAGATCTTGGCGTCGCGGTACCAGCGCTCCACCGGGTGATCGCGCAGGAAACCGGCACCGCCGAGTAGCTGCACCGCCTTCTCGGTGACCGACACCGCGACCTCGCCGGCCTTGAGCTTGGACATCGATCCCTCGCCCGCCGTGAACGGGCGGTTGTTGCGGCCCATCCACGAGGCACGCCAGACCAGCAGCCGGGCTGCGTCGATCTCCATCCGCATGTCGGCGAGTGCGAACGCGACGGCCTGGTTCTCGATGATCGGCCGTCCGAACTGGACCCGGTCCTTCGCGTAGTCCAGGGCGTACTCGTAGGCGGCCCGCGCCACACCGAGCGCCTGCGCGCCGACGGTGGGTCGGGTCAGTTCGAAGGTGCGCATCGCGGCCTGCCCGGTGGCCCGCTGACCGGAGCGGGCCCGGTCGAGGCGTGCCAGCAGGGCGTCTCGTCCGCCGAGCAGGCAGCGGCCGGGCACACGTACCCCGTCGAGGAAGACGTCGGCGGTGTGGGACGCGCGCAGGCCGAGTTTGCGCAGCTTGCGGGTGGCGGCCAGGCCGGGGGTGCCCGGGGGTACGACGAATGCGGCCTGGCCGCGGGAGCCGAGCGCGGGGTCGACGGAGGCGGTGACGACGTGCACGCCGGCGATCCCACCGTTCGTGGCGTACGCCTTCTGGCCGTTGAGCACCCACTCGTCGGTGGCCTCGTCGTAGACGGCCCGGGTGCGCATCGCGCCGACGTCGGAGCCGGCCTCCGGCTCGCTGGAGCAGAACGCGGCGACGGCGGGTGAGTCGACGTCGCCGAAGCACTGCGGCACCCACTCGACCAGCTGGTCCGGCGTGCCGGTGCCGTAGATGGCGGCGACGGCGAGCGAGGTGCCGAAGATGGAGAGGCCGATGCCGGCGTCACCCCAGAAGAGTTCCTCGCTGGCGATCGGCAGGGAGAGCCCGGTCGGGTCGGCCCAGCAGGTGGCGAGGAACTCGAAGCCGTAGAGGCCGACCTTCGCGGCCTCCTGGATCACCGGCCACGGGGTTTCCTCGCGCTCGTCCCACTCGGCGGCGGCCGGGCGCACGACCTCGGCGGCGAAGCCGTGCACCCAGTCGCGCAGATCCCGCTGTTCCTCGTTCAGGTCGAGCGAGAACTCGGCCATGTCAGGCCTTGGGGATGTCGAACAGGTTGGCGATGTTGGCGGCGAGGCCGAGGTCGCCCTTCGCCTTCAGCTTGCCGGTCATGAACATCATCACCGGGTTGGCGCCACCGGAGACGATCTTCAGGAACTCGACCGGGCCCATGGTCAGGCTCAGCTTCGGGTCGTGCTGCGGGGTCTCGTTCACCACGCACGTGCCGTCGGCGATGACCACCTCGTAGGTGTCGTTGCCGCCGTCGGGGCGACCGGTGATGACCCAGTGGATGACCGCGTTGGTGGAGCCGGCCCGGTCGGCGCGGAACAGCGACGGCATCCGGCCGAACACCTCGCCGAGCACCTTGCCGCGCAGGTCACCGGACATCACCTGGGCGATCTTGTCGTCCGGGGTGGACTTGACCAGCTGGGCGAACTCCTTGGGGCCGACGTTGGCGAAGGTGGCCGGGTCGAAGTCAGTCATCAGGTGCGCCTTCCGCAAGATATGGCTACTCGTGCGTAACCCTACGCACGAGTAGGTATGCTCGCAAGGTGTCCACACCGCCCGCCTTCAAGCGCCTGCCACGCGCCGTTCGTGAGCAGCAGATGCTTGACGCGGCCGTCAAGGTCTTCTCCCGACGTGGCTTCCACGCCGCCAGCATGGACGAGATCGCCGAGGATGCCGGCATCTCCAAGCCCATGGTGTACGCGTACCTCGGCACCAAGGAAGAACTCTTCGTCGCCTGCCTGCACCGGGAGGGCACCCGCATGATGCAGGCCATCGCCGGCGCCGCCGCCCCCGACCTGCCGGCCGACGTTCGGCTCTGGCGAGGGCTGAAGGCGTTCTTCGGCTTCGTGGGCGCGCACCGCGACGGCTGGGCGGTGCTCTACCGGCAGGCTCGGGGTGAGCAGCCGTTCGCCGGCGAACTGGCCACCATGCGTGCCCGGCTGGTCGAGGTCGTCGCCGGAATGCTCGACCACGCACTGCGCGCCGAGGGTCGGGAGATCGCCGCCGTCGACCTGGAGGTCGTCGCGTACGCCCTGGTCGGCGCCACCGAGTCGCTTGCCGACTGGCTCGCGGACCACCCCGAAGCCGACTCGGAGAAGACGGCCACCCGGATGATGAACGTGGCCTGGCTGGGCGCCGGCCAACTCCTGCACGGCGTCGTCTGGCGCCCGGCCGCCGACTGACCCCGCCCCGAAGCCCGCGCACCGGCCGGGCCGCCCCGAGATCAGCGCGCCGGCTGGCCGCCCGAGATCAGCTCACCGGCATCCGGCTCGTCCGCCGTCGCCGATCGCGCGGATCGGCGACGCCGGCCGAGCCAGCGGACCACCTCGACCATCGTCGTCACCCCCAGGGCGAGGCCCAGACCGAGCAGGAGCCCACGCAGCGGGTCCTGCTCGAAGGCCATCCCGCCGAGGTATCCCACCAACCCGGAGTAGAGCCCCCACGAGCCGGCGGCGAGCGCGTCGAAGACCAGGAACCGTCGGCGGGGATAGTGCACCGCGCCCATGGTGAGGGTGACCGCCGTCCGGCCGCCCGGCACGTAGCGGGCCACGGTGAGGATGAGTCCTCCCCGCGTGGCGATGCCCCGACGCGCCCACTCGATGGCCCGCCTACGCCGACCCTCGGGTGGGAGCCGGTCGAGTAGCCGGGTGCCACCACCCCGGCCGATGGCGTACGAGACGTGATCGCCGATCAGTGCCCCGGCCGCGGCCACCAGGATCACCGCGGGGAGGTACGGCGCGCCGGAGGCCGCGAACACCCCGGCGGTGATCACCGCCGTCTCGCTCGGCACCACCGGAAAGAAGCCGTCGAGCACCGCGATCGTGAAGATCGCCAGGTACACCCACGGCGAGGACATCGTCTCGTGCAGCAGGTCGAGCAGATCCATGCCCCGATGCTGGTGTGGGCGGCGGTTCCTGCCATCGGCCAGTGGTCAGCGGGACACCATCACTTAGGTCTGGTTCGGCCCGGAGGCCGGGTAGGGGTCATCCCCCAGGACACCCGCATCCGACGGTGTGGGGCGAGCCGAGCCTTCGGCGGAGCCCTACGCTCACCCCGTGGCCACCAGCGCCGTCGCCCTCCGGCGGGTCGTCCAGCGGTACGCCCCGCTGCTGCTCGCCGTCCTGGTCGCCGTGGCCGTCTGGGCCAGCGCGACAGGTGACCTGGGAGTCCGCTCGCCGCTGCCGGGCGCGGTCGTGCTGGCCATCGCCGTGGGCTCGGGCTGGGCCGCCAGTACGGTCCGGACCCGTCGCTGGCCGTTGTTCCTGGCCGCGACGGCCAGCTGGTTGGTGCTCGCCGCCGCGGCCGCCGGAGTGGTCGCCTCGTACCAGGCGGGGCTGCGGCTGCGGGGCCGTCGGCTTGCCGCCTACCTCGTCGGTGCGGCCACGGTGCTGGCCGGTGGGGTGCTCGTCGGGCTGGCGGTGGGCGGCGTACGCCGGATCACCACCGCCACCACCGGCAACGTGTTCTTCCTCGCCGCCGGTCTGGTCGGGCTTCCGTTGGTGTTCGGCCTCTGGGTGCGGGCGCGCCGGGAGACGCTCGCCGCCCTGCGGGACCGGGCCGAGCGGTTGGAACGTGAACAGGAGGCCCGCGCCGACCGGATCCGCGCCGAGGAGCGGACCCGGATCGCCCGCGAGATGCACGACGTGGTCGCGCACCGGGTCTCGCTGATGGTGGTGCACGCCGGGGCGCTGGAGGTGACCGCGACCGCTCCGGCGACAGTCGAAACCGCCGCGCTGATCCGGACGACCGGGCGGGAGGCGCTCACCGACCTGCGCGAGGTGCTGGGTGTGCTGCGGCAGGCCGGTCCGGCAGTGCTGCCGGAGCGGGGGCTCGACGCGTTGGACGAGTTGATCGGGGAGTCCCGTGTCGCCGGGTTGCGGGTGCACCGGCGGGACGAGGGAGTTCCGACGGCGCTACCGGCGACGGTGGGGCGCACGGCGTACCGGGTGGTCCGGGAGGCGCTGACGAACGTGCGCAAGCACGCCGCCGACGCCGAGACGACCGTGTGCCTGCGCTACCTGCCCGACGGGCTGGAGGTGCGGGTCCAAAACGGTCCGTCCGAGGGTGGCCAGTCCCTGCCCGGTTCCGGTCAGGGGCTGCTCGGGCTGCGCGAGCGGGTGGAGTTGCTCGGCGGCCGACTGGAGGCGACCCCGGTGGACGGCGGCTTCCTGGTCCGCGCCCTGATCCCGCTGGCGGGTGCGGCGTGATCCGGGTGGTGGTGGTCGACGACGAGCACCTGCTCCGCGCCGGGCTGCGGCTGATCCTGGAGGCGGCCGAGGACATCACGGTGGTGGGCGAGGCGGCGGACGGCGCCGGCGCGTTGCAGCAGGCCCAGCGGTTACGTCCCGACGTGGTGCTGCTCGATGTGCGGATGCCGGGCGTCGACGGGCTGACCATCGCGCCCGACGTGGTCGCCGCCGGACCGAAGGTGATCATGTTGACCACCTTCGACCTCGACGAGTACGTGCACCGGGCGCTGCGGGCCGGCGCGGTTGGCTTCCTGCTCAAGGACACCCCGCCCCGGGAGTTGGCGGCAGCCGTCCGCACGGTGGCCGCCGGCAACGCGATGCTCGCCCCGACGGTCACCAGGCGCCTGCTCAATTCGTTCGCCGAGCGTGGCCCGGCCCGCCGGGAGGCGGCTCGGGAGCGGCTGGCGCCGCTGACCACGCGGGAGTTGGAGATCGTCCGGGAGGTGGCCCGCGGGCACGGCAACGCGGAGATCGCCAGGCGGTTGACGATGAGCGAGGCCACCGTGAAGGCACATGTCAGCCGCGCGCTGGCCAAGCTCCAGGCCGGCAACCGGGTGCAGTTGGCCATCCTGGTGTACGACGCCGACCTGCTGTGACGGGTGTCCCGCCGCCACCGGTCCGGTCAGTGGCGCGACCGGTGTCGCAGCCAACGGATGCCCTCGATGCCGAAGGTGACGAGCACCGACAGGCCGATCCCGGCGAGGACGCCCTTGACGGGGTGGCGCTCGAAGGCCAGCCCACCGAAGTAGCCGAGCAGCCCGCAGTACAAAGCCCAGGTGACCGTCGCGATCGCGTCGTAGAGCAGGAACGACCGGCGGGGATAGCGCACCGCGCCCATGGTGAGGGTGACCGCCGTCCGGCCTCCCGGCAGGTAGCGGGAGGTGGTCAGGATCAGCCCGCCGCGCCGGTTCAGCGCGCGTCTCGCCCATTCCGAGCTGGCCCGTCGGCGGCTGCCGTCGGGAAACCTGGCGAGCCGGTTCGCGCCGCCACCGCGCCCGATGGCGTACGAGATGTGGTCGCCGGCGCAGGCGCCCACGGCGGCGGCGACGATCACCGCCGCCAGGTTGGGATTGCCGCTGGTGGAGAGCACGGCGGCGGTGATGACGGCCGCCTCACCGGGTACGGCTGGAAAGAACGCGTCGACCGCCGTGAGCCCGAAGATCAGCAGGTACACCCATGGTGAGGTGACGAGCTGTCGGAGCAGGTCGAGCGCGGAGTCCATGCCCCCATGCTCGCCGGGCACGACCGGTCCCGGTGCCGAAGCGGCGGTATAGGGAGGGTCGGGTTAGGCCGAGTGGACCAGGGCTGGTTGGGCGAGCAGTGGGCCGTGGGGGGTCTTGTCGTCGGCGGTGGGGCCGCGCGAGGTCAGCACCACCGGGGTGGCCAGCTCCGTGCTTATCGCCTCCGCCCAGTCCGCCGGTGGATCGTCGTAGAGCGGGCGGGAGCGCAGCAGGCGGGCGGTGAGCGCGGCCTGCCGGTCCAGGTCACCGGGTGGGCCGGGGGTGAGCCGGTCGGTGGTGTCGTAGCGGCGGCAGATCCGCAGGTCGGGGCCGGTCAGATCGAGGTGGGTCAGCGCCAGGCCGTCGACCCCACCGGCCGCCGCGAGGGCGTACCGGTGGGCGACCGCATCGAAGTGGCCGAACCGGAACCGGCCCTGCCACGGGTTCGTGGCGTTGTGCCTGTCGGTGAACGACAGGCTCGGGTCCTCGGTCACCAGCGGGCCGGCACCGTGCCGGGTGGTGACGATCCGCAGCACCCCGATCCGGGTCGCGTCGCCGGACCGGCCCGCCTCGGCGAGCAGGCCGTCCACGTTGGCGAAGGTGGTGGTGCTCCACGTCGTGTACGGGTGGAAGCCGTGCCACTCGTCGAGCAGCACCCCCTGTGCCCCCTCGAAGACGCAGGTCCCCGCGCGCAGTGCTCCGGCGAGCCAGTTTCCGTCCACGATCGCGACCCGCCCGGCGAACCCGGTGAACGCGGGCAGGCAGTCCTCGACCGGCGGCGCGTCCAGCGGACCCAGCTCGGCGGTCAGCCGGTCCCGCAGGGCGGTCAACCGACGGCGCAGCAGCGCTGGGCTGCGGCAGTCGCCGACCCGGGGCGCGTCGTCGGGGTGGGCGAGACCGTACGCGACAGCCTCGCCCACCCCCAGCCCGCAGGAGCCGTGCCGGTCGGCTCCCCGGGCGATCTCCCGGGCCTGGTTGGCGGCCCGGTGGTACGGGGTGGCGAGCAGCGCGTCCCCGTCGACGGTGAGTCGGTCGAGCGCGTCGGTCACCCCGAGCGTGGCGAGATGGTCGGCCTCGGCGGCCAGCGCCAGCGGGTCCACCACGACGTGCCGCGACAGGTGGGTACGGACACCGGGGTGGAACGTCCCGGCACCGAACTGCGCGAACGTGTGGTGCCGCCCGTCGCGCAGCACGACGTTGTGCGCCGCCTGCGCACCCCCGTTGAAGCGGATCACCGTGTGCACGGGCCGGGTGGCGCAGAGCCAGTCCACCACCGTGCCCTTGCCGGCGTCGCCGTAGCCGAGGTCGACCACCGCCACGTGCCTCACAGCCTCCTCACCCCACCGGCGGTGTCGGTGAACGCGGGCAGCGTCGACACCTCGGCCCGTCGTCCCCGGCCGAGGCGGGCCAGGGCCTTCGAGACGGTGCCGGTGGCGCTGGAACCGGCGTGGTCCAGGTGGCGCAGGCCCTCGTCCAGGTCGATGGCCTGCTCGCCGAGGCCGATGGTGAGCGCGATGGTCTCGCAGACCGCGTCGAGGTCGTCGAGCACGACGGCGTTCTGCCCGAGCAGGTCCCGCCAGAAGTCGAGCACCTTGGCGTTGCCGGCGTAGTGGCTGCCGGCGGGGAGCAGGTAGTAGGTGTCCCAGCGGCGGGTCACCTCGTCGACGACCTGCCGCAGCGGCACGTCCTCGGCCAGGTCGTCGCCGATCAGTTTGGCCACCTCACGAGCCTTCACCTGCTGGTACGCCAGTTCGTCACCGATGATGAACAGGTAGCCGCGCCGGCCGCGCCGGTCCCAGTTGTCGGTGGCGGTGTGCCGGGCCATGAAGTACATGGCCAGCTCGTACGACTCGCTCATCTGCCCGCCGCCACCGCCTTCGAGGACGATCCGGCCGAGGTCGTCGTCCATCCGGTTGTCCGACTCGAACTGCCCGACCTGCAACGGCACCCGGTCGCAGGTGGCGTCGCCGATCGCGCCGAACATGATCTGCGGATCGCTGGCGTACCCCTGCCGTTGCAGCAGCCCGAGCAGCTGCGGCAGCTTGGTCTGCAGGACGCGTGGCACGTTGCGCATCGAGCCGGTCACGTCGAAGAGCACGGCGACGGGGGTCGACCGGGGATGCTCGTCGGAGTCGCGGCTCTCGCGCATCGCGTCGCGGGGATCGAGCGCGGTGTGCACGGTGCGTGCCCCGCTGTCGCTGTAGGAGAAGGCGCTCCGGCCGGTGGACCGGCGGTAGCGGTCGGCGGCGTCGTACACGTCGGTGGACCAGATTCCACTGCCCATGACAGCTCCTTAGGGGGTGAGGGTGAAGGGTCGGAAGGTGCGTGGCCCGTAGAGCCGGTCCAGCACCTGGTCGAGTTCGCGCAGCAGCCGCCAGGCGTCGTCGGGCCGGGCGTCCAGGGACCGCTGCCGACAGCCCCGCGCGAAGGCGTGCAGCTCGCGGGGCGCACGCGACCCCATCAGCCAGCTCATGCAGCGGCTGGCCATCGCGATGTCGGTGCCCGGTCCGGCGGGCCGCTTGCGGGGGACCTCCTCCGGATACCAGTCCTCCTGGCCGGGCACGAGCGCCGGGATGGTGGTGCCGGTGGGGGCGGAGAAACACCAGTCGACAAGCACGACGCCGTGGCCGTCCGGCTCGATCAGCACGTGTCGGGGCAGGACCGCGCCGTGCACCACGCCCGCCCGGTGGGCCAGGCCGAGCACCACCAGCAGCCGCCGCCACATCCAGGCCGCGTCCCGGGCGTCCAACCCGTCGGGGTACGCGCGCCGCACCTCGTCCAGGTCGTGCAGCCCGGGTGCGGTGGCGATGACGTTGATCCGTCGTTCGGCGCCGGACGCGGTGTCGCGGTGCGGAAACTCGTCGACGAGCCGGGGCACGTACGGCAGGTAGCGCGGGTCGCCGCGCTCGGCGATGGTGCGCAGGGCGTGTGCCTCGCGGGCCAGCAGGTCGTTGTCGGTGGGCCGTCGGGGGAGCTTGAGCAGACGGTCGGCACCGACGTCGAAGAGGTCGGCCAGGTCACCGGAGTGGGCCGGCGCGCCGAGCCGGTAGTCGCCGAGGACGGTGACCTGCCGGGCCTGCCACCGGGTGGTGACGTGGACGAACGCGTCGAGGGCCTCGGCGCGTACCGCGGGGTCGGCCGGCAGGCGGTCGGGGTGCAGGGCCGCGACCAGCTCGCGGTAACGCCGGGCCGGCTGGTCCGTGCCGAACAGGTCGGCGTCGGTGTGGGCCGCCGCGACCAGGCCGATGGCCGCCGCCGTCCTCATCGCACCGTCTCCTCGCGGGCGGGGCGCAGCAGCGCCGGGTGCAGCAGGCGGGCGTCGCCGGCCCGGTAGAGGCGGGCGCGGGGGCCGCCGCGGGAGCCGCCGCGTTCGGTGCTGGCGCCGGTGCTCTCCACGAAGCCGGGCACGGAGAGCACCTTGCGGTGGAAGTTGCCGGCGTGCAGCGGGTGACCCCAGACCGTCTCGTAGACCGTGCGTAGCTCGCTGATCGTGAACTCGGCGTCGAGGAAGCGCGTGGCGAGCGGGGTGTATTCCAGCTTGGACCGGGCACGCTCCAGCCCGTCGTCGATGATCCGGCCGTGGTCGAAGGCGAGCTGTCGGCTGGTCAACGCGGTGACCGGCAGCCAGATCGCGGCGTCGGCGTCGGTGCCGGCGGCCGGATCCGGCAGGTCGGGGGCGAACGCGAGGTGCGCGATCGAGACGACACGCATCCGCGGGTCGCGGTCGGGGGTGCCATAGCTGCCCAACTGCTCCAGGTGTACGCGGCGCAGCCGGTCGCCGCCGAGCCCGGTCTCCTCGGCCAACTCCCGTCGGGCGCCGGCGGCCAGGTCCTCGTCGGGTTGGACGAAGCCGCCGGGCAGCGCCCAGTGCCCCGCGAAGGGCTGCTGACCGCGCTGGATCAGCAGCAGGTGCAGCGCACCGTCGCGGATGGTCAGCGCCACCACGTCGACGGTCACCGCGACCGACGGGTAGGCCCGTGGGTCGTACGCGGCCAGGAACTCCTGCTCGTTCATCGCGTCTCTCTCAGGTTGAGAACATCTCGCTCTGAGAATAACTTAACGTACGAGGGCACCCCTGCCAACCCGGAAATCGTCAGCGCACGAAACCCGCCAGGTGCGGACGCCCGCGCGAGTCGTGCAGGGCGAACCCGCCGTCCGGCAACAGGGTGAAGTTCACCGTGCTCGGCAGCGACACGGGCGCCTTGAAGGCGACCTCGACGGTGTAGGCGTCCGGCAGCCGGTTCTCCAGGGCGGCCAGACAGCGGGCCTTGCTCCACATGCCGTGCGCGATCGGCCGGCGGAAGCCGAACAGCCGCGCGCCCAGGAGCGAGGTGTGGATCGGATTGTGGTCCCCGGAGACCCGCGCGTACGTCGTGCCGACCCGGGGATCCACCCGCCAACGGGCCGTGGCGGCCGGTGCGTCGGGACGCCTACCGCGGTCGCCCCCGCCGCCGGGCTTGCGTTCTCGACCCAGGTACGTCGAGACACCCTCCCAGACCGTCTCGCCGTCGACCGATCCCACCAGCACCACGTCCACCTGCCGTCCCCGGGCGTGCGGGCGCAGGTTCTCCGCGTACGTCGTGAAGTCGAGGGTCTCGTCGGCGCTGATCGGGCGGCGCACGGTGATCCGGTTGCCCACGTGCACCAGGCCGATCAGTGGAATGGGGAACTCCGGCATGGTCATCAGCCGCAGACTCAGCGGGAACCCCAGGACGTGCGGAAAGGTGCCGGGCAGACGGTCGGCGAGCCGGAACCCACAGACCCGGTCGTAGTCGGCCAGCTGTGCCCGGTCGACGGTCACGCCGCGCACGGCCAGCTCGACGGCCGGCAGGTCGGGACCACGTCGCCGCCCGCCACCGAGACCCGGTAGCGCGCCGAGCACCGCCCGCCGGTGCAGCGCCCCGGCCGCCGGCATCCGAGCCAGTTCGACAGGGGTACGACCGCCGGACTCCGGCCGGAGCGCCGCGGCCCGCGTCTCCGCCGACAGCGTCTCCGTCGGGCCGTCGATCAACTCGTGCAGGGAGAGGTCGTCGTCCGGCTCCTTCCGGCGGCCCATCACGCCCCCAGCAGGCTCTGGCCGCAGACCCGGACCACGTTGCCGCTGACCGCACCGCTGGCCGGCCAGGCGAGCCAGCCGATCGTCTCGGCCACGTCCACCGGCAATCCGCCCTGGGCCAGGCTGTTCATGCGTCGGCCCGCCTCGCGGACCACGAGCGGGATGCGCGCGGTCAGCCGGGTCTCGATGAAGCCCGGGGCCACCGCGTTGACGCTGATCCCCCGCGCGCGCAGGGCCGGGGCGAGCGAGTCGACCAACCCGATCACGCCGGCCTTGCTCGTCGCGTAGTTCGTCTGCCCCCGGTTGCCGGCGATCCCGGCGATCGACGAGACCGCGACGATCCGCCCGCCGGCCGGAATCAGCCCCCGCTCCAGCAGCACGTCGTTGATCCGCTCCTGGCTGGAGAGGTTGACGTCGATGACCTGGTCCCACCGGTCAGCGTCCATCCGGCCGAGCGTCTTGTCCCGGGTGATGCCGGCGTTGTGCACCACCACGTCGACCCGGCCGTGCCTGCTGGCCAGGTGGTCGGCGAGCCGGGTCGGCGCGTCCGGCGCGGTCAGGTCGAGCTGCACGGCCGTACCGCCGATGTCGTTCGCCACCGCGGCGAGGGCGTCCCCGGCGGCCGGGATGTCCAGCGCCACGACCTGCGCGCCGTCGCGGGCGAGCACCGTCGCGAGCGCCGCACCGATGCCCCGGGCCGCGCCGGTGACGAGCACGACCTGGCCGTCCAGCGGGCGGTCCCAGTCCGCCGGGGCGCTCGCCGCGCCGACGCCGACCCGGATGACCTGGCCCGAGACGTACGCGGACCGGCCGGACAGCAGGAACCGGACTGTCGATTCGAGGCTGGTGAGTGTGCCGGCGTCGTCACCGGCGCGGGTGACGGCGACGAGCTGCGCGGTGGTGCCCCGGCCGAACTCCTTGCCGATGCTGCGGACCAGCCCCTCCAGGGCGCGCTGGGCGGTCGCCTCGCGGGGCGTCGCGCACTCCTGCGGCGGGGTGCCGAGCACGATCACCCGACCGCTGGGCAGCAACGTCCGGGCCTGCGGGTGGAAGAAGTCGTAGAGCTGGCGGAGCTGGGCGGAGTCGGTGATCCCGGTGGCGTCGTACACCAGGGCTCCGAAGCGGTCCTCTGTCGCGGCGGTGGTGGTGTCGCGCAGCTCGACCCCGGCGGTGGTCAGGATCTTGGCGAGCGGCTCGGCGAGCCGGCCGCCGGTGGCCGCGCCGAGCAGGGCCGGCCCGGCCAGCAGCGGGTCGCCGGGGTGGTGCCGGCGCAGTCGGGGCGGGTCGGGCAGCCCGAGGCGCTTGACCAGCGCGCGGCCGGCGGCCGATTGGACGAAGCTCGCGTACCTGTCGGTCATGGGCGTAGCCTACTGGCGAGTAGGGTTCGAGCAACACAGGTCGAGGAGGCGGATCGTGCAAAGCATCCGGCGGGTCGCGGTCATCGGGGGCAACCGCATCCCCTTCGCCCGTTCCAACTCCCGCTATGCCGACGCGTCCAACTCGGACCTGCTCGGTGCCGCGCTGGACGGCCTGATCGCCAGGTACGGGCTGGCCGGGCAGCGCGTCGGCGAGGTGGTGACCGGCGCGGTGCTCAAACACTCCCGCGACTTCAACCTCACCCGCGAGGTGGTCCTCGGTTCCCGGCTCGACCCGCACACCCCGGCGTACGACATCCAGCAGGCCTGCGGCACCGGCCTGGAGGTGGCGATCCTGGTCGCCAACAAGATCGCCCTCGGCCAACTCGACGTGGGCATCGCCGGCGGCGTCGACACCACCTCCGACGCCCCGCTCGCGGTCAACGAGGAGATGCGCCGCACGCTGCTCAAACTCAACTCCGCCCGCACCCTGGGCGAACGACTCAAGGTCGCGGCGAAGCTGCGGCCACTCCAGCCGTTCAAACCGGAGATCCCGCGCAACGCCGAACCGCGCACCGGCCTGTCCATGGGCGACCACGCCGCCCGCACCGCCCTGCGCTGGCAGATCGACAGGCGATCCCAGGACGAGCTGGCGCTGCGCTCACACCAACGGCTGGCCGCCGCGTACGACCGGAACTTCTTCGACGACCTGATGACGCCGTACCTGGGGCTGACCCGCGATGCGAATCTTCGCCCCGACACCAGCCTGGAGAAGCTCGGTTCGCTGAAGCCGGCCTTCGGCACCCGCGGCCCGGACGCCGAGCACGCCACCATGACCGCCGGCAACTCGTCGCCGCTCACCGACGGCGCCTCCACCGTGCTGCTGGCCAGCGAGGAGTGGGCGGCCGCGCACAACCTGCCGGTGCTGGCCTGGTTCAGCTGGTCGGAGACGGCAGCCGTCGACTTCGTGCACGGCGACGAGGGGCTGCTGATGGCACCCGCCTACGCGGTGCCCCGGATGCTGGCCCGCGCCGGGCTGACGTTGCAGGACTTCGACTACTACGAGATCCACGAGGCGTTCGCCTCGCAGGTGCTGGCCACCCTCGCCGCCTGGGAGTCGCCGGAGTTCTGCAAGGACCGCCTCGGCCTGGACGCGCCGCTGGGCGCGATCGACACCGACCGGCTCAACGTCAACGGCTCGTCGCTGGCCGCCGGGCACCCGTTCGCCGCCACCGGCGGGCGGATCGTGGCGACCCTGGCCAAGCTGCTTGCCGAGAAGGGCAGCGGACGCGGGCTGATCTCCATCTGCGCGGCCGGTGGCCAGGGTGTGACCGCGATCCTGGAACGCTGAGCGCAGCAGCCCGGACAGCCCGGCCCGGTCCAGGCGCCGGTCGGCGGGTGCGGGACAATGAGGTACGTGACGACGATCCCCAACGTGCTGGCCAACCGGTACGCCTCGCCCGAACTGGTCGCCCTCTGGTCTCCGGAGGAGAAGGTCCGGATGGAGCGGCGGCTCTGGCTCGCCGTGCTCCGCGCTCAGCGCGACCTGGGTGTGGCCGTGCCGGACGGCGTGGTCGAGGCGTACGAGCGGGTGCTCGACCAGGTCGACCTCGCCTCGATCGCCGAGCGGGAGCGGGTCACCCGGCACGACGTGAAGGCCCGGATCGAGGAGTTCAGCGCGCTCGCCGGGCACGAGCACGTGCACAAGGGGATGACCTCACGGGACCTCACCGAGAACGTCGAGCAGCTTCAGGTGCGTGCCTCGCTGGAGCTGATCCGGGACCGGGTGGTGGCCGCCCTCGCCCGGTTGGCGTGGCTGGCGTACGAGCACTCCGAGCTGGTCATGACCGGCCGTTCGCACAACGTGGCGGCGCAGGCCACCACGCTGGGCAAGCGCTTCGCGTCGGCGGCGGAGGAGCTGCTCATCGCGTACGAGCGGTTGGAGGACCTGATCGCCCGCTATCCGCTGCGGGGGATCAAGGGACCGGTCGGTACGGCCGCCGACCAGCTTGACCTCTTCGACGGCGACGCCGACAAGGTGGCCGAGTTGGAACGGCGGGTCGCCGAGCACCTGGGCTTCTCCCGGGTGCTGGACAGCGTCGGGCAGGTCTACCCGCGTTCGCTCGACTTCGACGTGCTGGCCGCGCTGGCGCAGACCGCCGCCGCGCCGTCGTCGCTGGCCACCACGATCCGGTTGATGGTCGGCCAGGAGTTGGCCACCGAGGGCTTCAAGCCGGGTCAGGTCGGTTCCAGCGCGATGCCGCACAAGATGAACACCCGCTCGTCGGAGCGGGTTAACGGCTTCGCGGTGATCATCCGGGGTTACCTGTCGATGGTCGGCGAGCTGGCCGGTGACCAGTGGAACGAGGGGGACGTGTCCTGCTCGGTGGTCCGCCGGGTGGCCCTGCCGGACGCGTTCTTCGCCGCCGACGGGTTGTTCCAGACGTTCCTCACCGTGCTCGACGAGTTCGGCGCGTACCCGGCGGTGATCAACCGGGAGTTGGAGCGGTTCCTGCCGTTCCTCGCCACCACGAAGATCCTGGTGGCGGCGGTCCGGCGGGGTGTCGGCCGGGAGGTCGCCCACGAGGTGATCAAGGAGCACTCGGTCGCGGTGGCCCTGGCCATGCGCGAACAGGGCTCGCCGGAGAACGACCTGTTCGACAGGTTGGCGGCCGACGGCCGGCTCGGCCTGTCCCGCACCGACATCGACGCCCTGGTCGCGGACCGATCCGCCTTCGTCGGCGCCGCCGCCGCCCAGGTCGAAGCGATCACCCGTCGAATCACCAAGGTAGTCCAAACTCACCCAAACGCCGCAACCTACGCCCCACCCCCCATCCTCTAACCCCCACCCCGCCCAGCCACCACCCCACCCCACCCGCCCCCACCCGCCCCGCCTCGGTGATCAAGAGGTTTACGTCAACTTTGATCTCCTACCTGACGCAAACCTCTTGATCACCGGACGGGATGCGGGTGGGTGGGGGCGGGGTGGGGTTCGGGCGGGGTGGGGTGGGTGGGGTGGGGTGGGTTAGTCGCCGGTTGCGGTTTCTGCTGCCGATCTCAGGTTGGGGGCGCTTGCCGGTTCGGCGATGCCACCTGGCGATTCCGTGAAGCCCGCGACCTCCGCGGTCTCCGCGGCGACCGCCGGCTGGTCGGCCGGCATGACCTCGGGCATCTTGGGTACGGCGACCACCGCCGTTCCGTACGCGCAGATCTCCATCCACATCTCGCCGCAGTCGCGGCTGTCGAAGCGCATGCCGATCACCGCGTTCGCGCCGAGCCGCAGGGCCTCCTCGCCGAGCCGGGACACCGAGTCGGTGCGCCACCGGGTCAGGTTGTCCGGGGCCATCGGGTCGTACGCGCCGCCGCGCAGGTTCTTGACCCCCTCGCGGTACGGGTTGCGTGTCCTGGCCATCGAGGACACGACCTCGCCCAGAATCTGGCGGATCTCATAGCCGGGCAGTTGCTCCGTCGTCACGACCAGCACGGTTCCGATGCTGTCAGGAGTGGCCTGACCCGATCGGGTGCATTGTTCACCTGATCGGATGCTGCAAAACAGCGCGGCGCGGACGGCCGACACGGGGCCGACCATCCGCGCCGCGTGTGGCGTTAACCGTCAGACACCGGCCACCGAGGTGATCCAGGCCCGGTTGTACGCAACGCTGCCGTAATTCTGGATGCTGTAGCCGTCGGCGGTGGAGGCGACGCCGACCTGCTGGCCGTTGTAGAACTGGGGGCCGCCGGAGTCGCCCCGCCAGGCGTTACCGCTGATCTCCGTGCTGCGGATCGCCTGCCCGCCGTACGCGTCGGTGACGCTGTTGCTGGTAACCCGCACGGTGGCGGTCTTGAGCTGGCTGGACGCGGAGCAGCCGCTGTAGCAGGTCATGCCCCACCCGTAGATCGAGTTGGTCGAGTTGATGGGCGGGTTGCTGCTGGCCAGGGTGACCGTCGACGTGCTGACCGTGCTGGAGAGCCGCATGAGGGCGAGGTCGTTGCGGGTGTAGGTGGCGCTCACCGTACGGGTGACTCCGCCCGAGGCGCGGTAGACGCTGCCAACCCGCACCGACATGGTGCCGCTGATGCAGTGGCGGGCGGTGAGCACCCACTGCGCGGCGATGACGCTGCCGGAGCAGGTGAACGAGCCGTTGCTCAGCACCGCTGCGGCCCAGGGCGCGGACGCGACGGTGTTGCCGCCGATGATGGGTTGCGGGCCGGGCGGGGCGGCGGACGCGCCGGAGGCGGCGCCGAGGGCACCGACCAGCGCGGTGCTGAGGACGGCGAGCAGGGGGCGGATGCGCATCGGGTGGACTCCTTGGACGGGCGGACCCGGGGTCGCCGGGTGCGGGAGGGCGACAGCGGGGGTTCCCACCAACGCCTACATCGACTTACATCGATGCACAATAAGCCTCGGGGCTGCCGTTATCAAGATTTTGATCGGGATTGATCAATGTAACGATTCGGCTACCGAAAGCGCCGTATATGTCCTGGTGGGGCCACCTGTCGCGCTCCCTGGGTCATCCTGAGCGTCGGTAATGTCGATCACTGCCTGAACTGCACCCGGCCGGTGCGCCCGTGGCGATATCTGCCAGGTACGCTGGCTGCGCTCGCCCGTTGTGGGTCGGCACCCAACTGCGTACACAGTCAGGAGTGCCCAGTGCCTCGCGTCGTCGTCGACGTCATGCTCAAGCCCGAGATCCTCGATCCGCAGGGCCAGGCCGTCGCAAACGCGCTGCCCCGGCTCGGCGTCGGTGACGTCGCCTCGGTTCGGATCGGCAGGCGGATCGAGATCGAGTTCACAGGTGAACCGGACCTGGACCGCGCTCGGGAGATTGCCGACAAGTTGCTTGCCAACCCGGTGATCGAAGACTTCACCATCCGCCTGGTCGAGGCCGACGAGACCGCGGGCGCCCGCTCGTGACCGCCCGGGTCGGTGTCGTCACCTTCCCCGGCTCGCTCGACGACGGGGACGCGGCCCGGGCCGTCCGGATCGCCGGTGCCGAGCCGGTCCGGCTCTGGCACGGTGACCCGGGTCTGTACGGGGTGGACGCGGTGGTGCTGCCCGGCGGCTTCTCCTACGGCGACTACCTGCGCTGCGGCGCCATCGCCCGGTTCGCCCCGGTGATGGAGACGATCGTGGACGCCGCCCAGGGCGGTCTGCCGGTGCTCGGCATCTGCAACGGCTTCCAGATCCTGTGCGAGGCGCACCTGCTGCCCGGCGCGCTCACCCGCAACCAGCACCTGCACTTCCGCAACCGGGACCAGGTCCTGCGCATCGAGTCGGCCGGCACCGCGTGGACCAACGCGTTCCAGCCCGGCCAGGAGGTGCTCATCCCGGTCAAGAACGGCGAGGGCTGCTACGTCGCGGACACCGCGACGCTGGACCAGCTCGAAGCCGAGGGCCGGGTGGTCGCCCGGTACGTCGGCGGCAACCCCAACGGGTCGCAGCGCGACATCGCCGCGATCACCAACGCCGCGGGCAACGTGGTCGGCATCATGCCGCACCCCGAGCATGCGGTGGAGGCGCTCACCGGTCCTTCGCTGGACGGCCTCGGCTTCTTCACGTCGGCCCTCAAGCACCTGGTGGGGACGCCGGCATGACCGGCGACACGATCATCGGTCTGCTCAACCGTCGGTCTGGCGGGCACGAGCGCAGCGAGGAGAGGTCATGACCACCCATCCGGACCCGGTACGCGACACGCCCGAGGCGTACTCCGCCCCGGCGCAGTCGGCCGAGCCGAGCGCGGCGCAGCCCGCCGCTCCGGCCCCGCTGGACACCGCCGTGTGGACCGAGGGCGTGGACACCGTGCCGCGCGCCGGTGGCACCCCGGGCGAGCTCCAGCCGTACACCGAGCTTGGTCTGCGCGACGACGAGTACGACCGGATCCGGCAGATCCTCGGCCGCCGGCCCACGCAGTCCGAGCTGGCGATGTACTCGATCATGTGGAGCGAGCACTGCTCCTACAAGTCGAGCAAGGTGCACCTGCGCCAGTTCGGCGAGAAGGCCGTGCACAGCGACCGGCTGCTCGCCGGCATCGGTGAGAACGCCGGTGTCGTGCAGGTCTCCGACGAGCTGGCGGTGACCTTCAAGGTCGAGTCGCACAACCACCCGAGCTTCGTCGAGCCGTACCAGGGTGCGGCGACCGGCGTCGGCGGCATCGTCCGGGACATCCTCGCCATGGGCGCCCGCCCGGTCGCGGTGATGGACCCGCTGCGCTTCGGTGCCGCGGACCACCCGGACACCGCCCGGGTGCTCACCGGCGTGGTCGCCGGTGTCGGCGGCTACGGCAACTGCCTCGGCCTGCCCAACATCGGTGGCGAGTTGGTCTTCGACCCCTCCTACCAGGGCAACCCCCTGCTCAACGCGCTGTGCCTGGGTGTGCTGCCGGTCAACCGGTTGCAGAACAAGGCTGCCGCCGGCCCGGGCAACGTTGTCGTCCTGATGGGTGCCAAGACCGGCCGGGACGGCATCGGCGGCGTCTCGGTGCTGGCCAGCGCCACCTTCGACGAGGGCAGCGAGGCACGCCGGCCGGCCGTGCAGGTCGGTGACCCGTTCACCGAGAAGCTGCTGATCGAGGCGTGCCTCGAGCTGTACGACGGCCAACTGGTCGTCGGCATCCAGGACCTCGGCGGCGCCGGGCTGACCTGCGCGCTCACCGAGACCGCCGCCGCTGCCGGCACCGGCATGCGGGTCTGGCTGGAGCGGGTGCCGCTGCGCGAGCCCTCGATGGACCCGCACGAGATCCTCGCCAGCGAGTCGCAGGAGCGGATGCTGCTGGTCGTCGAGCCGGACAAGCTGGACGCGGTGCTCAAGACCTGCGAGAAGTGGGGCGTGCTCGCCACCGCGATCGGTGAGGTCACCGCACCGGAGCCGGACGGCCGCCCCGGTCGACTGCTGATCACCTGGCAGGACCACCTGGTCGTCGACGTGCCACCGGGATCGCTTGTCGACGACGGTCCGGTCTACGCCCGGCCGATGCGTGAGCCGGCCGACCTGATCCTGCTCCAGGCCGACCGGGCCGAGACGCTGCCCCGCCCGGCCGACCCGGAGGCGCTGCGGGAGACCCTGCTGCGCATGATCGCGTCGCCGAACCTGGCCGACAAGACCTGGGTCACCGAGCAGTACGACCGCTACGTGCTGGGCAACACCGTGCTCGCCCAGCCGGAGGACGGCGGGGTGATCCGGATCGACGAGCGGACCGGACTCGGCGTGGCGCTGTCGGTGGACGGCAACGGCCGGTACGCGAGGCTCGACCCGTACCACGGCACCAAGCTGGCGCTGGCCGAGGCGTACCGGAACGTGGCGGTGACCGGCGCGAAGCCGATCGCCGTGACCAACTGCCTCAACTTCGGCTCCCCGGAGGACCCGGGCGTGATGTGGCAGTTCGCCGAGGCCGTGCGCGGCCTCGCGGACGGCTGCCTGGAGCTGGGCATCCCGGTGACCGGCGGCAACGTCAGCTTCTACAACCAGACCGGCGCGGCGGCCATCCACCCGACCCCCGTGGTCGGTGTGCTGGGTGTGCTGGACAACGTCGCCGACCGGGTGCCGATGGGCTTCGTCCCGCGGCCCGGTGGCGACCACGACCAGCTCTACCTGCTCGGCGAGACGAACGTGGAGCTGTCCGGCTCGGAGTGGGCCTGGGTGACGCACGAGCACCTCGGCGGCATCCCGCCGCAGGTCGACCTTCTCCGGGAGAAGGCGCTGGCCGACCTGCTGGCCGAGGCCGCCCGGGTGGGTCACCTGGCCTCCGCGCACGACCTCTCCGACGGCGGCCTCGCCCAGAGCCTGGTCGAGTCCTGCCTGCGCCGCGGCGTCGGTGCCCGCATCGCGGTGCCGGAGCAGTTCGCCGAGGGCTCGATGCCGTTCGTCTACCTGTTCAGCGAGTCCGCCACGCGGGCGCTGGTGTCGGTGCCGCGCGGCCACGACAAGGCGTTCGCGGCGCTCTGCGCCGAGCGGGGGGTGCCGTTCGAGCTGATCGGTGTCACCGACCCGACCGGCGGCGCCCTTGAGGTGCACGGCCAGTTCCGGATCGAGCTGGACGAGCTGCGCCGGGCGCACACCGAGACGTTGCCGCGCCTCTTCGGGGGTTCGGCGGCCGTCGAGGTGCCCGCGCCGGCCACCGGCGTGGCGGGCGCGGTCGAGGCCGTCCCACTGCCGGTCGCCCCGGCGGAGCGGATCGACCCGGCTGAGGTGCTCTCCGAGCCGATCGCCTCTTCGGGGCCGTCCCCGGAGACCGGCGCTGTCGAGCCGATCGGTCCGGCACAGCCTGGCCGGTCGTCCGAGTCTGACACCGGTGTCACCGAACCGTCGCCTGACGAGCGCTGAGGCGTTGGCGGCCGCTGTCTACGGCCAACCCGGCTCCGGTGCCCGGTTCGACTGGGGGCTGACCGGGGCGGCCGAGCTCGGCCGGGTCTGCGCGGCGCTGGTGGTGGTGGACGTGCTGTCGTTCACCACCGCCGTGGAGGTGGCGGTCGCCCGGGGCATGCGGGTGCACCCGTTCCCCTGGGGTGAGCAGGCCGCCGAGTACGCGGTGCGCGTCGGCGCGGTCGCGGCGGTGGGAAGACGGCAGGTGAGCGCGGAACACCCGTGGTCGCTCTCGCCCGCCGCGCTGAGCACCGCACCGGTGGTGGCGGATCTGGTGCTCCCCTCACCGAACGGCTCCGCGATCAGCGCCGCCGCCAGCGCCACCGGCCTGCCGGTGGTCGCGGCGTGCCTGCGTAACGCACCGGCCGTCGGGCGTTGGCTACGACGCCAGGGGTACGGCACCGTGGACGCTCCGATCGGCGTGATCGCCTCCGGGGAACGGTGGCCGGACGGGTCGCTGCGCCCGTCGGTGGAGGACCAACTCGGTGCCGCCTCGGTGCTCGACGCTCTCTCCGGCGTACCGGGCGGGCTGTCCGTGGAGGCCGCCATGGCACTCGCCGCGCTGGCGAGCACCCCGGATGTGCCAGCCGCCGTGCGGGGGAGCGTGTCCGGGCGGGAGTTGACCGAGGGCGGCTTCGCCGAGGACGTGAACGTCGCCGTCCGGATCGGCGTGTCGGACGTCGTGCCGGTGCTCAACCAGGGTGTCTTCGCCGCCGCCTGAGGGTGTACCTGAGTGATCAACTCCGCGTGCAGGAAGCCGCGGGGTCCAGACAGCCGGGACACTTTTTTCTTGACCACGAGTAGATCGTGAATGCGAAACGGCCACCCGGAGATCCGGGTGGCCGCTTCCGTGCGCTGTGTTCGGTCAGTCGTCCAGCCAGTCGAGACGTCGGCCACCCCGGTCGGTCGGGGGCGGGGTCTCCGGTCGGGGCCGCCCGGCGGTCGGTTGGCCGTAGCCGCCCTGCTCGT
>NZ_JBEZFV010000006.1:330249-477354 GCF_040649655.1 Micromonospora sp. NPDC048905
CGTACAGCCTCGGTCGTCGTAGCCGCCGCGCTGCTGCGGGGGCTCCTGGCCGTAGCTGCCGCCCTGGTCGTAGCCGCCGGCCGGTTGGCCGTAGCCGCCCTGCTCGTAGCCTCGGTCGTCGTAGCCGCCGCGCTGCTGCGGGGGCTCCTGGCCGTAGCTGCCGCCCTGGTCGTAGCCGCCGGCCGGTTGGCCGTAGCCGCCCGGCTCGTACCCGCCGGCCTGCTGGCCGCCGTACCTTCCGGTCGGCTCGGCGGCCCGACCGCCGCCGTACGGAGCCGGATCGGGCTGGCCGTACCCCTGCCCCTGCTCCGGCTGGTAGACGCCCGTGGCATACGGGTCGGCCGGTGCCGGGTACTGGGTGCTGTCGCCGGTGTACCGGCCGGTCGGCTCGTCGTACCGCTCGCCGTAGGCCGCTCCGCCTGCGGGAGCGGGCGGGTAGGCGGCGGTCCCCCCGGGCTGGGCCGGGTAGTCGCGACTGCCGTAGCCACCGCCGGAAGCCGGCGCGTTGCCGTAGCCGCCACCGGACGCGGGAGCATTGCCGTAGCCGCCACCGGAGGCGGGTGCGTTGCCGTAGCCGCCACCGGAGGCGGGTGCGTTGCCGTAACCAGCACCAGAACCCGGTGCCGCACCGTAGCCGTCAGCGGCACCATAGCCGCCCTCGGCACCTGCCGGGGAGCCGTAGCCGCCACCGGACGCGGGTGCGTTGCCGTAGCCGCCGGCCCCGTACCCGCCGGGCGCGGCCTCGTCGCCGTATCCGGCGCCGCCCCACCCCTGCTGCCCCGCGCCGCCGTACGCCTGCGCCGGAGCGCCGTACGGGTCCGGTGGAACGTCGTCGACCACCGGGCGGTGCATCATCGTCGGTGCCTCGCTCAGCGCCGCACCGCCGACCATGGTCGGGTCCGCGCCGCCGACGGGCCGGCCGCCGGCCATCCGGGCCTGGTCGTCGGGGCCGGGGTAACCGCCCCGTGCCGGCGGCACCACAGCGCCGCCACCAGCCGCAGCCGGGGCGTCGTCGTCGCCGCCGTTCTCCTTGCGCTTCATCCAGAGCAGGACGATCGTTCCCACGCCGGCGGCCACCAACAGACCACCGAGCAGAATGATCAGGTACGAGCCCGCGCCGTTGCCGCCTTCCTCGGTCTTCGAGGCGTTCGCCGGCGGGCCCGCGCTGGCGTCGTCGGCGGCCTGGTCGCCCGCGCCCTCATCGGCCGGCTCCTCGGAGGGAGTGACCTCGGCGGTGGTGGACGGCGTGGGGGTGGGTGTCCCCTCGACCTTGATGGCGAGGCTGATCCGTTGCCCGGTGATGGCCTGTCCGGCAGAGGCGGTCAGTGTCTTGCGGGCCTGCACGTTGTCGAAGGTGGCACCCAGGTCGATCCGACCCGGCGCGATCGGCTTCTCCGTGGTGCCGGTGAAGCGGAAGTTGCCGCTACCGTCGCTCGTGGTGTCGAAGCGCTTGCCGGTGCTGTCCAGCAGCATGACCACCGCGTTCGGCACTGCCTTGCTGTCGGCCTGGACGACCACCTTGCCGGAGACCGACTGCACGGTCGGCGTCTGCGGCGGCGGCGGCGCGGCGGCCGCCTTGACGGTGACCCGGAGCGTGCGGGAACCACCGTCTCCCGACACCGTGATCTTCGCCGAGGCGCCGTTGGCCGCAGGCGCGTCGCCCGCTGCCGTCAGGGTCAGCGTCACTGGTTTCGGGTCGGCCGAGTCGAAGTTGATCGGCCCGCAGCCCCCGCAGGTGACGCCATCGGGCAGGTCGGTGATGTCGATGTCCGCGGACTTCTCGTCCGGGTCCGGTCGGACGAGCACGTTGACGGTGCTGCTCTTGCCCGCGTCGATCGTGGCCGAGTTGTCAGCTGTGCTGATCTTGGCGGCCATTGCTGGTGTGGCGGGGACGGCGAGCAGAGCGCCGGCAACCAGCGCTACGACCACACCGGCCCGCTGCTTCCAGGCACGTCGGTGTGTTGACACGTCCACCGCCTTCCGGGCTGACTTCCCTCTGACCGGCGGGGCGCCGGGCCGGGGATCATCACGGTTCGAATACGCCGTCGGCAACTATGCCTTGTCCAACTGGATTGGCGCGACCCAGGGCCAACGTCAGGTGGCTGGCCTTCGGGTCGTATCGTCCCTTCGTGTCCTCTCCGCACAGTAAGTCCGCTGCCGTTGCGGCCGCGTTGTCGGCGCTCGATGAGGGGCGTACACCCGAACGGCCGGTGTTCCGGGAGGCGGTCCGGTCGTTGTTGGCCATCCTCGCGGAGCGCGCCCCCGGCCGATCGGTGGAGGTGCGCGTACCACCATACGGTGCGATCCAGTGCGTACCCGGCCCTCGACACACCAGGGGAAACCCGTCAAACGTGGTCGAGATGGCTGCGGACACGTGGTTGGAGTTGGCCACCGGGCGGATCGGATGGGCGGAGGCGGTCACCGAGGGTCGCGTCCAGATGAGCGGCGTCCGGGCGGACCTCTCGGCCTATCTTCCCCTCTGATCGTCTGATGTCCTACTCACCGTGACGCTCAGCATGGGAAACGTGACTATCTGTGCCGATGGCGATTCGCGTACACTGTCAGGCGATGAGAGTGGTCCCGGCAGACGAGTGTGGATCCGCCCGTGATCCCGCCCAGCCGGTCCAGACCAGCATGAGGGAGCGGTAGGTGCCCCGAGGCGACGGCCGGCTGAGCCACGACCTTGACCCCCAACGACCTGGCCCCCAAGACGCCTGTGGTGTCTTCGGCGTCTGGGCGCCCGGCGAAGAGGTCGCCAACCTGACCTATTTCGGCCTCTACGCCCTGCAACACCGCGGCCAGGAGGCGGCGGGCATCGCGGTGAGCGATGGCTCCGGCGTGGTGGTCTACAAGGACCTCGGCCTGGTGGCCCAGGTCTTCGACGAGCCCACCCTGGCGAGCCTGCGCGGCCACCTGGCCATCGGGCACGCCCGATACTCCACGACCGGCGCGTCCAACTGGGAGAACGCCCAGCCGACGATCCGGTCCACCACCTCCGGTACGACCATCGCGCTGGCCCACAACGGCAACCTGGTCAACACCGCCGAGTTGGAGAAGGAGGTCGCCGAGCGCGGCCTCGTCGCGGACGGTTCGACGAACGACACCTCCCTGGTGACGATGCTGCTCGCCGGCCGACCGGATCTGTCGGTCGAGGCGGCCGCCCTGGAGGTGCTGCCGCAGCTGCGCGGCGCGTTCAGCTTCGTCTTCATGGACGAGTCGACCCTCTACGCGGCCCGCGATCCGCACGGCGTCCGCCCGCTGGTGCTCGGCCGCCTGGAGCGCGGGTGGGTGGTGGCCAGCGAGACGGCCGCCCTGGACATCGTCGGTGCGAGTGTGGTCCGTGAGGTTGAGCCGGGCGAGCTGATCGCGATCGACGAGAACGGGCTGCGCTCCACCCGGTTCGCCGCGCCCGAGCCGAAGGGCTGCCTCTTCGAGTACGTCTACATCGCCCGTCCGGACGCCACGATCGCCGGGCGCAACGTCCACGCGGCCCGGGTGCAGATCGGTCGACAGTTGGCCAAGGAGCACCCGGTCGAGGCCGACCTGGTGATCCCGGTGCCGGAGTCCGGCACCCCGGCCGCGATCGGCTACGCGGAGGCGTCCGGCATCACCTACGGCGCCGGCCTCATGAAGAACCCGTACGTGGGTCGCACCTTCATCCAGCCGTCGCAGACCCTGCGTCAGCTCGGCATCCGCCTCAAGCTCAACCCGCTGCGGGAGAACGTCCGGGGCAAGCGCTTGGTGGTCGTGGACGACTCGATCGTCCGGGGTAACACCCAGCGCGCCATCGTCCGGATGCTGCGTGAGGCGGGGGCGCTGGAGGTGCACGTCCGGATCTCCTCCCCGCCCGTCAGTTGGCCGTGCTTCTACGGCATCGACTTCGCCACCCGGGCGGAGCTGCTGGCCAACGGGTTGGACAACGACGGCATCCGGCGCTCCATCGGCGCCGACACGCTGGGTTACGTTTCCCTTCCCGGCCTGATCGCCGCAACCGAGCAGCCGAAGACCCGGCTGTGTCGGGCATGTTTCGATGGGGAGTACCCGATCGAGTTGCCGGCCGGCAACCTGATCGGCAAGCACGTGCTCGAAGGGGTGGGTCGACGGGTCACGAACTCGGCGCCGGAAGCCCCGCACACAAACGGCTCGTCCGTCGCCACTCCGGGTGGCGTTACCGCAAACCGCCCGTAGCACCAACCGGCGCGGCCCGGCCACCGTCGGCGCGGCACCGAGAACCAAAGGGGAGAACCGTGACGCACGTGTCCGAGCGCAACGGCGCAGGAAGCAGCCCGACCGGCGCCGGCGGCGACCGACAGCCCTGGACTGCCGGCACCAGCCGGCAGGCCCGCAAACGCTCGGTTTCGTACGCCGACGCCGGAGTTTCCATCGACGCGGGCGACCGCGCGGTGGAACTGCTCAAGTCGAAGGTGCGCCAGACCCGCCGCCCTGAGGTGATGGGTGACCTCGGTGGGTTCGCCGGCCTGTTCCGGCTGGACACGAAGAAGTACAAGAGCCCGATCCTGGCGTCCTCCACCGACGGGGTGGGCACCAAGCTGGTTATCGCCCAGCAGATGGACATCCACGACACCGTCGGCATCGACCTGGTCGCGATGGTCGTCGACGACCTGGTGGCCTGTGGTGCCGAGCCGCTGTTCCTGCTCGACTACATCGCCACCGGCGAGGTCGTGCCGGACAAGGTCGCCGAGATCGGCGCGGGCATCGCCGACGGTTGCCGCTACGCCGGCTGCGCGCTGCTGGGCGGGGAGACCGCCGAGCACCCCGGCGTGCTCCGCCCGGACGAGTACGACATCTCCGCGACCGGTGTCGGCGTGGTCGAGGAAGCCGACATCCTCAGCCCGGAGCGGGTCGAGGTGGGCGACGCGGTGATCGCCATGCGCTCCTCCGGCCTGCACTCCAACGGCTACTCGCTGGTCCGGCACGTGCTGCTCGGTGCGGCCCGGATGCGACTCGACATCGTGATCGACGACTTCGGTCGGCAGCGGACCCTCGGCGAGGAGCTGCTCACCCCGACCAAGATCTACGCCAAGGACTGCCTCAAGCTGATCGCCGAGGCGGAGGTGCGGGCGCTGTCCCACATCACCGGCGGCGGCATCCCCGGCAACCTGGTCCGGGTGCTGCCGGAGCACGTCGACGCGGTGGTCAACCGGTCCACGTGGAAGCCGCAGCCGATCTTCGACCTGATCCAGTCGAAGGGTCGCATCGACGACCACGACATGGAGTCGACCTTCAACATGGGTGTCGGCATGTTCGCGATCGTGTCGGCGGAGGATGCTGACCGCGCGTTGGCCACGCTCACCGGCCGTGGGGTCGAGGCGTGGCAGGCCGGCGAGATCATCGAGGGCACCGGCAACGTGCAGATGGTCGGTCAGCACACCCGCGGCTGATCACGCGCTGGTGATCGTACGGGCACCTGATCAGGGCTTCACCCGAGTGGCCAATGCCGCCTAGCCTGAAGGGCTCAGGCTTGGCGGAGGAGGGCGATGGCTGCTCGGGGACAGTCGTTCAGCGGGATGCGCGGTCTGGCGGCCGTCCCGTCGTACGTCGTCATGCAGCCGACCACCCTCTGCAACCTCGACTGCACGTACTGCTACCTGCCGTTTCGGGCCGCCGACCGGCGGATGCCGGTGACGGTGGCCGCAGCGGTCGCGGCGGCGGTCAACCCCTGGGCGGCGGCGGGCCGGTTCTCGGTGGTCTGGCACGGCGGTGAGCCGCTGGCGGCCGGCCGGGAGCACCTGGCCGACCTGATGGCACCGTTCGGGCCCGACGTCGAACATCACGTGCAGACCAACGCCACCCTGATCGACGACGACTGGTGTGACTTCTTCACCAGGCACGAGATGCGGGTGAGCGTGAGCGTCGACGGTCCCCGGTCGCGCAACGGTGACCGGGTCAACCGGGGCGGCCAGCCGGCGTACGACCGGATCCTGCGGGGCGTCGACGCGCTGCGTCGGCACGGCCTGCCGTTCTCCGCGCTGGCGGTGGTGTCCCGGCCGGAGCCGGGGCTCGCCACCGAGCTGTACGACTACTTCCTCGACCTGGGTTGCGACGTGTTGGGCGTCAACATCGAGGAGACCGAGGGGGTCAACACCCGCGACAACAGCCACGACCCGGCTGCGGTGACCGGCTTCTGGGCCGAGTTGGTCGCGGCCTGGCGTCGGGATCCCCGGATCCACCTGCGCGAGATCGAGTGGTCGCTGCGCTACGCCGCGGCCGTGCTCGACAACTCGGCGGACGGGGTGCTGCCCCGCCACCTGGACCCGATCCCGACGATCGGTCACGACGGCTCGGTGATCGTGCTGTCCCCGGAGTTGGCCGGCTTCAGCGACCCTCGCTACGGCGACTTCAGCAGCGGCAACGTGCTGCGGACCCCGCTGGCGGAGATCATCGCCGGTGCCGCGGCGACGCCGTGGGTCGGCGAGTTCCTGGCCGGGGTGGAGGCCTGCCGGGTGTCCTGCCCGTACTTCGGTTTCTGCGGGGGTGGCCACGCCGCCAACCGTTACTTCGAGCTGGGGCGTTTTGACGGTACGGAGACCGAGCACTGCCGCAACAGCAAGATCCGCCTATTGGAGGGAGTGTTGGAGCATGCCCGAGACCACCAGTCACCGGCGCCCTGAGCGCGAAGCGGACGACGGCGTCACCGAACGGGTGCGGGAGGCGGGTCCCGCGCTCGTCGCGCTGTTGCAGGAGGCCGAAGACGCGCGGAGGCTGCGCTCGGAGGTTTCGGGAAGCGACGGCGCCAGCGCGGTCTGCGCCTGGAACCACTTCGAGAACATCCCGACGTTCTACAACTGGAACAATCGCCCACGCTGAGGTGAGCCACGATCGGGGGCCTGTCGGGCGACCGGAGTCACTCCGGTCGGGTCAGGCCCCTGATCGTCGGCTACTACACCTGCACGGAACGTGCGTGAGCACGCGGACTTACCGCGTGCTCAGTTGCGTCGAGAGGTCAGCGGGTCGGACGGACCCAGGGATCCGGGTCGTCGTCCGCGTGATCCTCATCATCGTCGTCGACGGACTCTTTCGAGTTGTCGTCGAAGTGGTGCTCAGACTTACCAGCACCCGCCAGTTCGCGCTGCAAGGCGGTGAGGTCGGTGTTCGGGGAGTGGTACTTCAACTCCCGGGCCACCTTCGTCTGCTTGGCCTTAGCACGGCCGCGCCCCATGGCTCGACCCCCTCGCACAGAATGCGGGGCAGCCCGAAGGCGGGCCCCGATGACGTCAGGCATCTCTCGTGGCTCTTACGGTACATGGGGATGCCACCGTTCGGCACCTCGGGTTACCGTCAGCCGGCTCTGCGCGTCGCGTCGATCCGGCCGTCACCCAGTGTACCGGGTAAGGAGCGGATCGGTTAGCACCCGTGACACCGGACAAACCGCATCAAAGTTGACCCGACGTCAGCTTACCCAGGCGAGCCGGCCCGGGAGGCCCGGAGGCGGATCCCGTCGATCCGGCCTCCGGGAACGCTCAGCGCAGGTGGATCCCGCGCAGCCGGCCGATGTCCGCCATCCGCCGCTCCGCCAGCCGGTCCGCGGCCACCGCCGGCGGCACGCCCTCGGCGTCAGCCAGGCGCAGGATCTCGCGCGTGGTGTCGTAGATCCGGGTCGCCCGCAGCTTCGCCCGCTCGAAGTTGAAGCCCTCGATCTCGTCGGCCACCTGGATGACGCCGCCCGCGTTGACGACGTAGTCCGGGGTGTAGAGGATGCCCCGGTCGGCGAGCAGCTTCTCGATGCCCGGGTGGGCGAGCTGGTTGTTCGCCGCGCCGGCCACCACCTTGGCGCGCAGCGCCGGCACGCTCTCGTCGTTCAGGGCGCCGCCCAGCGCACAGGGCGCGTACACGTCGATGTCCGCGGCGGCCAGCGCGCTGACGTCGTCCAGAAGGGTGACCTGCGGGTGGTTGGTACGCACCCACGCCAGCGCCTTCGGGTTGACGTCGGTGGCGACCACCTCGGCGCCGTCTTCGAGCAGGTGCCCGGTGAGGTACTTGCCGACCTTGCCCAACCCGGCCACCCCGACCCGCCGGCCCCGCAGGCTCGGAGTGCCCCAGACGTGCTCGGCGGCCGCCCGCATGCCCTGGAAGACACCCCAGGCAGTGAGGATCGACGAGTCGCCGGCACCACCGTGCTCCACGCTGCGCCCGGTCACGTAGCGGGTCTCCCGGGCCACGACGTCCATGTCCGCCACGTACGTGCCGACGTCACAGGCGGTGTAGTAGCGACCGCCCAGCGACTCCACGAAGCGTCCGTACGCGCGCAGCAGCGCCTCGCTCTTGATCTGCTCCGGGTCACCCCAGATGACGGCCTTGCCGCCGCCCAGGTCCAGCCCGGCGAGCGCGTTCTTGTACGCCATCCCGCGCGACAGGTCGAGCACGTCGGCGAGGGCGTCGTCCTCGCTGTCGTACGGGTAGAAGCGGGTGCCGCCGAGCGCCGGCCCCAGCGCGGTGGAGTAGATCCCGATGATCGCCTTCAGGCCGCTCTGCTTGTCCTGGCAGAACACGACCTGTTCGTGACCTGTCGATACCGGGTCGTCGGTGCTCGCGAATACACCCATTGTTGGCTCCTGGAGTGGTGTGCGCCCTTGTGGGACGCGGACCGGGTGGACGCCGGCGGGATGCTGCCGGTGTGATCGAGCCTAGTATCGGCCGCCCTGCGAGCGCTCGACGCGCCGCCGCCGTCCCACGTTGCGGCGCGCGTGGTCCGGCTGCTGACCGCGTACGGGTGCGGTTCGTGGGAGGATCGCGCCGTGCCGTCGCTCTTCGCTTCTTACCTGCGCGTGTACGAACCGCTGACCGCCTTCGACCGAGACCGGCAGAGCTACTGGCGTCGCTATGTCTCCGAGGGGCGGGCGGTGGCTCCGGTCGAGGGTCCCGGCCGGCAGCGGACGGCGGTGATCGAGGCGCTGGGCGCTGGCTGGACCCGACTGCCGGACCTGCCGGAGGAGGCGTACGTCCTGGAGACGGACGACAGTCTGCTGGTCTGCCCCTGGAACCTGCGGATCCGGGTCGCTGAGGCGGCGCTCAGCGCCCGGGACGGGGTGCCCCCGGTGCTCGCCGACGCCTTCGTGCCGCCGGTGCTGGCCGGGCAGGCCAGGGCGGTGATCGACGACTGGCGCAGTGGTGCCCGGGTGCTGGAGCACGGGGTGCCCCGGGTGCACGAGCAGATCGCCACGTGGGGCGTGCCGCTGCGCTGGTTCGTGCTCTTCGAGCCGGCCGAGCGGGACCTGGTCACCCAGCCCGGTCGCCGGGCGCTGCGCTACCGCACGGAGATCTCCAAGGCCCGCCGTCGGTCGTCCCGGGCGCTGTCCGTCCTGCGCAAGTCGGTGGGCGAGGCGCCGATCACCGAGGCGGTGGAGGAGGCGGCTCGTTGGCTGGAGGAGTTCCATCCTCGGTCGGTGGTCGAACTGGACTACGGCGGCCTGGTCGACCTGCTTCCCGACGAGACTCTCGCGGCGGACGACTCGCCCGAGCTGGTCGCCGAGGGCCTGGCGGGGCTGTCGCGGGGTGAGGCGGAGGAGGCGTCCGCCGCGTACGACAAACTGGTGGCCCGGTGGCGTGCGGTGCAGCTGCTGGAGCGGTGCAACTAGGGCAAATGCCCGTAGGAGCGCTCCCAAGGTGAAGTGTGCTCGTAGTCGACGCATCACGAACCGTGATCATGAGTCCCATTAAGATAGATTCTGCCGTGTAAAAGTCGTAAAAATCGGGCATGGTTCATCCGTCCGTCTAGGGACCTTCATCCGTTCGGCCCATGTCGGACATCGGGGACTAGCCGGACCATGGGAGACGCGTCGGCCGGCGGGACCCCGGCCGATGTCTATACATGTGGAGGAGTGACCGATGGCATCGCGAACGCACGAACCAGAGCCGCTACTCACGCCGGCCGAGGTGGCGTCGATGTTCCGTGTCGACCCGAAGACGGTGACCCGGTGGGCCAAGGCGGGCAAGCTCAGCGCCATCCGCACTCTGGGTGGCCACCGTCGATACCGCGAGTCGGAGGTCAGGGCGTTGCTGCAGGGTCAGATCCCGCAGCAACGGCAGGGCGACTGAGCGGCTCCAGTTTTTCCGGTCAGGGGCGGTGGATCTCGATCCACCGCCCCTTTCCATGGCCGGGGCCAGGTATGACCGACCTCAGCGCCGCCCGAGGCCGGCGTCACCCTCGGCGCGGGTCCTCGGTCAGCGTCAGGCGGATGCCGACCGTGCCGCCCTCGCCGCGGCGCAAGCGGCTGCCCAGCAGGCTCAGCCGGCCGATCAGCCGGTACTTGTGCTTGAGCAGATCACGAACCCGACCGGTGTCACCGCCGCCGTAGATCGTGGCGTGAGCTGACACCTCCGCCCCGTGTGGACGCCCCCGCACGTCACAGGGCGCCACGGTCACCTTGCCGTTGTTGCGGATCCGTTTGACCTTGCCCGAGTCGGCCCCGGTCCAGACCGCCAGCGCCTCACCGTCGCGGACCGCCCAGACCGGGGTCGGCACCGCCCGACCATCCTTGCGGAAGGTCGTGAGCAGCAGATACTTCTCGGCGGACAGCCGGTCCAGCGTCGTCACGCCGCCAGGATACGGCCGCCACCGGCCGCCGAGTGGACAGATAGCGTGAACGCCGTGACGGGCGAGCCTCAAATCGGTGACGTGATCGGCGAACTGCTGCGGGACACGCTTGCCGTGGCCACCGGGGTGGGTCCGCGACCGCTTGTCGGCGGCCGACTACCCCGGCCGGTCATCGAGATCATCGAGCGGGACGACGGTCTGATCAACGGCGCCCCGGCCGCGCACTACCTGGACGGGCCGCAGGAGTGGCAGCCGTACGACCACCGGGCCGTGGACCGGGTACGCGGCGAGACGCTCGACATCGGCACCGGCGCCGGCCGGATCGCGCTACTGCTCCAGGAGCGCGGGGTACCGGTCACCGGGCTGGACACCTCCGCGGGTGCGCTGGCGGTCAGCCGGCGTCGTGGCGTCCGACGGCTGGTGCACGGCACCGTCGACACCCACGTCGCCGACGGACGGCGGTACGACACGTTCCTGCTGCTCGGCAACAACCTCGGGCTGTTCGAGGGGCGGGAGCACGCTCCCAAGTTCCTGGCCGCGCTCGCCGCGCTGGCCCGACCGGGTGCGCAGATCATCGCGCACGGCACCGACCCGTACGGCACCCGCGACCCGCTGCACACCAGCTACCACGAGCGCAACCGCCGGCGGGGCCGGCTCGGCGGTCAACTCCGGCTCCGGCTGCGCTACCGCGAGCTGAGCACCGAATGGTTCGACTACCTGGTTTGTTCGGCCGACGAGTTCGCCGCGCTGGTGCACGGCACCGGCTGGCGGCTGACCGACGTGGATGATCGGGACGCCCCCTACTACCTGGCCACCCTGCGCCTCGCCGAATGAGCGACGGCCCCTGCGCCGGCGGGCGCAGGGGCCGTCGTACCGCTCAGACCTGGACGGTCGGGGGGAGCTGCTCGGGCGGGAGGCCGCCGTCGCCGTCGACCACCTCGTCCGGTTGGCCGTCCTCGTCGATGTCGACCATGGTGATGTCCACCTTGCCGTCACCGTCGGTGTCGAACTGGAACAGGTCGGCCTTGCCGTCGCCGTCGGTGTCCACCACCCACACATCGGTCTTGCCGTCGTTGTTGGTGTCCGCGCGCAGCAGCTCGACCCGCTCGTCGCCCCGGGTCTCCACGATCGCGGAGTCGGTGACGCTCTCCGGTGCCTGGCTCATGTCGACTGGTCCTTCCCTCGATTGACGGGCCGTCATTACCCGATCCCGCGCTCCCCCAAGCATGGGCCGGATCGTCGAGCTGTCTAGGGTCGCAACATGAGCGAGCGGAGCAGGCGAAACACCCAGCTCGGTGTGGCGGGGACCCCGCGCGCCGGCCGGCGGGACAGGGAGGCGTGATGAGCGGACGTTTCGTGGTCGTCGGTGCCGGCACGATGGGGCTCGGCATCGCGTACGTGGCGGCCGGGGCCGGGCACACGGTCGAACTGGTCGAGGTGGACCCGGAGCGGGGCAGGGCCGCGCAGAACCGGCTCGCCGAGCTGTGGGAACGGGCCGTGCAACGCGGAAAGCTGAGCGCCGACGAGGCCGCCACGCACCGGCAGCGGGTCACGCTGCGGCCGGCGCTCGCCGAGGTCGCCCCGGCCCCCGAGGTGATCGTGGAGGCGGTGCCGGAGCGGCTGGACCTGAAGCGGGCGGTGCTGCGCGACGCCGCGGCGCTGCGCCCGGCGCTGCTGGCCAGCAACACCTCAAGCATCGCCATCGGTGACCTGGCCGCCGGGTTGGACGCGCCCGAGCGCTTCCTCGGCCTGCACTTCTTCAACCCGGTCTGGGCCATGGCCCTCCTGGAGATCGTGGTCGGCCCGGCCACCGCCGAGGAGACCACCGCCGCGGCCGTCGCGCTCGCCGGCCGGTTGGGCAAGGACCCCGTCGTCGTACGCGACCTGCCCGGCTTCGCCACCTCCCGACTCGGGGTCACCCTCGGGCTGGAGGCGATCCGGATGGTCGCCGACGGGGTGGCCAGCCCCGCCGACATCGACAAGGCGATGGTGCTCGGCTACCGGCACCCGATCGGCCCGTTGGAGCTCACCGACCTGGTCGGCCTCGACGTACGGCTGGACATCGCCCGCACCCTCCAGGCCGCGTACGGGGACCGCTTCGCGCCGCCGCCACTGCTCGTGGAGATGGTGGACGAGGGGCGGCTGGGCAAGAAGTCGGGGCACGGCTTCTACGAGTGGAACGGCGGGGTCAAGCAGTGAGCGCGACGAGCGGGCTGCGAATCGAGGAGCGGCCGGACCGGCTGGTGGTGACCCTGGATCGGCCGGAGAAGCGCAACGCCATCGACGCTGACCTGATCGCCGAGCTGCACCAGGTCTGCGCCGAGTTGGAAGCGCGGCCCCGGCTGCTGCTGCTCACCGGTGGGACGGCGGGCATCTTCGCCGGTGGCGCCGACATCGCCCAGCTCCGGGAGCGGGGTCGCACGGACGCCCTGGCCGCGATCAATTCCGCCGCCTTCGCGCGGATCCGGGCGTTGCCGATGCCCACGGTGGCCGCCGTCGACGGCCCGGCGCTGGGCGGTGGCGCCGAACTGGCGTACGCCTGCGATCTGCGGGTGTGCACGGCGCGCGCGGTCTTCGGTCAGCCGGAGGTGCGGTTGGGGATCCTGGCCGGCGCGGGCGCGACTCACCGGCTGCCGGCGTTGATCGGTGAGGGCCGGGCCAAGGAGCTGCTCTTCACCGGCCGGCGGGTGGACGCCGCGGAGGCGCTGCGCATCGGCCTGGTGAACCAGGTGGTGGACGAGCCCGACGAGCTGCTCACGGTGGCGCACGCGGTGCTGGACGAGATCGCCCTGGGCTCCCCGCTGGCGCTGCGGCTGACCAAGCTGGCGGTGGACGCGCCGGCCGCCGCGCACCCTCACCTCGACCTGGTCAGTCAGGCGGTGCTCTTCGAGGACGAGGAGAAGCACCGGCGGATGACCGAGTTCCTGGAGCGCCGTCGGCCGCGGTGATTCCCGCAAACGAAACGGCCGCACCGACGCTCGCATCGGTGCGGCCGTTCTCGCCTGTGGTGGTGTTACTGCCGGATCTGCACTCCGCTGTCGGCCAGCGAACGGATCACCGAGGCCGACTCACCGAAGCCGATGATCAGTACGGCGTCCGCGCCGAAGTCCTTGATCTCCTTGGCGCCGCCGGAGAAGTCCACCGGGGGAGCCTTGGCGTCGGCGGGCGGCTCGTAGGTGAGCAGCTTGAGGCGGTCGCTGGTGATGCCGGCCTTGTCCAGCTCGTCACGCACGGTGCCCTGCAGGCCCTCACCGTAGGAGTCCTTGCGGGCGACGATGACGATCTTCTGCGATCCGTCGCGGAGGATGACGTCGGCCAGCGCCCGACCCTGGAGGCTGTCCGGCGGCGCCGTGCGGAAGTAGAGGCCCCCGTCGTCCACGTCGGTCAGGCTGCTGTCGGTGTTGGAGGGGGAGAAGAGGATCTTCCCGGCCTGCACCACGTCCGGCAGCACCGCCCGGGAGATGCCCGAACCGCCCGCGCCGATGATCACGCTGACGCCCTCGGTCACGTGCCTGGCCACAGTCGCCTTGGCCACCGCCGGGTTGGTGCCGTCGTCGCCGTCCACCCACGTCACCGGCTTGCCCAGTGCGCCACCTGCGGCGTTGATCTCGCGGATCGCCAGCGCGGCGCCGGCCGCCATCGGCGGGTAGGCGATCGACAGGTCACCGGTCTTCGGCAGCAGGCCGCCCAGGATCAGCGGCTGCTGGTCGGGGTCCACGGTCGGCCGCTGCTTCTTCGGCTTCGGCGGCGTCTTGGTGCTCGCCGCCGATTCGATACCCGCGCCGACGAACTCGGTCTTGCCGTCGTTGATCTGCTGCCCGTCGAAGGTCAGGGTCGCGTAGCTCGCGGTGGCCGGCTCACCCTTGTCGGTGAAGCCCGCCCGCGTCAGCGAGACACCGCGGTACTCGACGTCCTGCCCGTTACGGGCCATGGCGAGGCACGTCGCCGGGTCCTCGCAGCGCTGCCCGTCGTTGGTCACGGCGACGATCTGCTTCGCGATGGCAGCCGGGTCGGTGCTTCCGGCCAGCTGAGCGGCGAGTACGGCGACGACCACCGCGTCGTACGTCTCGGCGGAGTACACATAGTCCGTCAGCGCCGGATTGACGGTCTTCAGCCGACTCTTGAAGTCCTCGGGCAGCGGTACGAGTGGCGTGGTGCCCTTCATTCCGTCGACCAGACTCGCTCGTTCCTTCAACTCCGCTGGGTAGGAGTTGAGCATGTTGCCGTCCGTGCCGTAGAGGCGCACCTGTTGGGCGCTTGACTCCTTGGCCTTGTCATCCCCGCAAGCGCTTGTGGCGAGCAGGATCGTCGCGCAGGCAGCCAGTGAGGCTACCCGCGAGCGGCGTGATACGAACATGGTCGTCCTTCCTCCGGCGAAGGTCCGCTGCGCACATTAGCGTGCCGAGGCCATCGGCGGGACCGTGGAGGTGGCGTAAAGCGCAGGTAGCTCGCGTTGAACACGGACAGTGACGGTCGTCGGGATCACTTGACCGCCAGTCCTACTGTGCGCTGCGTGACGGACCTACCACAGCAGACGTTCGACGACGCGACCGCCGTGCTCCGCTCGGCGCTGACCGGAGATGGAGACGCGGTGGTGGGAGCATTCGACGCGGTCGTCGACCGGGCCGGCCTGAGCGGCGCGTACGGGGTGGCCTGGTGCCTGGCCGCGACGATGGTCGGCGACGCGCCAGCCGCCAGCGGGGCGGCGCTCGACTTCCCGGGAATCGATCAGGCTGACTACGACACCCGCTGGGTGGCCCGCTTCGTCAGCGCGTACGCCAATCGGGACGAACCGACCGGAGAGGCGCTGTTCGGTGCGGCGGCGGCCGACGGGCTGCTCCCGGACTGCCTGCTCACCCTGGCCGGCTCGACGATCGCCACCCTGCGCAGCCGCGCCGGGTGACCGCCGTGGGGTCGCGACGTCCGGCGGAACGGACGCCGCGCCCGCACGGTCGCTCAGAACGCGTGGTAGGCGATCAGCGGCTCGTACTCGTACCGCAGGTTCTCGAAGCGGACCTGGAAGTTGACCCCGTCCCGGACGTTCGTCGCCACCGTGGTCCAGTCCGAGTTGGCCGGGAGGTAGGTCCAGTAGTTGCAGCCACTGGTCTTGTCGACGAAGATCACGCACGCCTCGGTGGCGTACACGCTCGCGTTGCGGACGTTGATGTCGCGACAGCGGGTCGTGGTGCGGAACTGGCCGGCCTGGCCGCCGTAGCGGCCGGTCTGGAAGAAGGACCGGACCGCCCCGCCGTAACAGGTGGCGAGCGGGGCGAAGGCGTTCGGCCCGGCGGTGACAGGTGCGACCGATCCGGTCGGTTCGGCCTGTGCGGGCGCGCTGGCGAAGAGCAGTGCGGTGGCCGTGGCGACGGCGAACAGTCGAGCGGTTGGGGATGGCATGCGTTCCTCCGGAAACGGTTGACTGACCGTCCGTATTGGACTGATCATCGATCAGTGACGATGATAACGATCGATTGATCGTGGCGCGGCCCCGGTGGCATCCGACTCGTGTGATAGCTCTTAGTCATGTCCGAGGCCATGCTGAGCAAGGTGCGTAAGCTGCTCGCCCAGGCCGAGGACCCGGCCTGCACACCCGCCGAGGCGGAGGCGTTCACCGCCAAGGCGACCGAGCTGATCGCCCGCTACGGCGTGGACCGAGCGCTGCTCGCCGCCCGTGACCCGACCACCGACCCGGTCGGCGACCGGGTCCTGGACATCGTCGCCCCCTACGCCCGCGACAAGGTCGGCCTGCTCGCCGCGGTCGCCGAACCACTGCGCTGCCGCTGCGTACGACGCCGGCAGGGCAACGGCTTCGCGCTGCACCTGTTCGGCTTCGCCAGTGATCTGGAACGGGTGGACCTGCTCTTCACCTCACTGCTCGTGCAGGCGGCGCACGGCCTGGCCGCCACCGCGGTGCCGGCCGACGATCATCCCGCCGCCTTCCGCCGATCCTGGCTGGCCGGTTTCGCGGAGGTGATCGGAGGCCGGCTCTGGGCGGCGGAAACGGCGGCGGCCAGCGAGTCGGGGGTCCCGTCGGTGGCGCTGGTGCTGGCCGACCGCTCCGACCGGGTGCAGCGGCGGCTCGCCGAGCAGTACCCGCGACTGCGCACCGCACCGCCACGCAGGTTGGGCGGCACCGGCTTCGGGTCGGGGGCGGAGGCCGGTCGCCACGCGGACCTGGGTGGTCGGGACCTCGGCGGCGCCACCACGCCGGCCCGGCAACTCGGCCACTGAAGGCCGTGTGAAGGCTCGGTCCCCGATGGCCGTGGGGGTGGTGGGCTGGTGGCGCGGACGGTCAGGCGGGGGTGGTGGGCTGGTGGCGTGACACCGTCGCGACGTAGCGGGTGAGCAACTCGTGCCAGCCGGCCGTGAGCGCCTCGCGATATCCCTCGGCAGCCTCGCCATGCCGGTCGAAGTGTCGGTGCTCCAGCTCGACCCGGGTGCGCTCCGGCCCCTCGCTGTGGAACAGCACCTCGACCTCGCTCGCGCGGGCCGGGTCCGGCACCGGCGCCCGGTCGGGGCCGATCTGCCAGACGAAGACCAACCGGCGCGGCGGGTCCCAGGTGAGCACCCGACCCCAGTCGGAGCGGAAGCCGTACGGGCCGATCTCGTAGAGCATGCCGCCAGCCCGCGGCTCCATGCCCAGCTCGGCCAGCGCGTCCGGGCCGGACCAGGTGTATTCGGTGACCCACCAGTCGGTCAGCTCGTCGGCGAAGACCGCGAACGCGCGCTCGGCGGAACTCGGGACATGCAGGCGGCACCGTAAGGAGAACTGGTCGACGTCATGCCGGATGTCGGCCGGATCAGTCATTTCCTGTCCCATAGGCCCGGACCATACCGGCTGATGCCCGCGTGTGCAGCTTCGTGCGATGCCCGGTTCCGGACATGTCGTCGGTCGATGCCCCACGGACGGGATGCCCGGCCGGAAAGCGGGTAACCGCGCCGAACGGCCCGGACGACCGGGCCGGTGTGCAGGCGGGCGGGAGAGCATGGGCGAGAGCGCGCAGCAGCGGGAGCCGGACCGGGTCGACCCGGACGTCCTGCTCGACATTCCGAAGGTCTCCGTCGACTCGATCCGGGTGGCGGTCGACGGCCTGGACGCCGACCTGTCGCTGCGGGCCCGGGTGGCCAACCTGATCCAGGTCGACGCCGGCGTACGTGTGCGCCTGAACAGCGGTGAACTGGACATCAACGGGGTGCACGCCGAGGCGCAGCTGCGGGTGCGGTTGGAGCAGTTGACCACGATTCTCGGACGAGCACTCGACACCCTCGATCACAACCCGCAGATCATCGAGGCGCTCGCTCGGACGGCTGGCACCACCCTCGACGGCGTGGACCGCGCCGCACAGCAGGCAGCGCACGGGGCCGGGGCGGTCGAGACGTCGGTGCGCCGCTCCGACGGCGTACTCGGCGGGCCGGGCCAGCAGGGGGGCACTGCCGGCACCGTCGTCGGCCCGGTCCGGGAGGGCGCCGGTCGGGTGGACGCCGATCAGTCGGGCGGCGACCGAGTGCACGGCGACCGGCCGGACGCGGGTCGGCCGGGCTCGGGAGCACCTGCGGGGAACCCTGAGCCGCACGCTGGTGGTCCGGGACCCCGCGCTGGGGGACCCGGGTCCCCAACCGGTGGCCCTCGGCCCGGGGATCACGTACGACCGGAGTCCGGCGGAATGCCGGGCCACTACCCGATCGGCCGGCGACACGGGGAGCGGCACCACCCGGAAGGGCAGCGGCCGGCAGGTTCGGATGACGGGAAGCGACCGTCCGGGGCGGGTCGGGGCACCGAGGCGGAGTCGTCGACCGGGCAGGCGCGCAACCGACCCGGTCAGTCGCACGCCGCCGGCCCGAGACCGTCCGGAGCCGGTGACGGCGGTGGTGGTCCTCTGGGTGGGGCGCAGGCCGCGGCGCAGAGCGCTGCGCAGCTCGCCGAGCAGGCGGGGGAGACGCTGCGACAGGCCGGGCGCAGCGTGTGGGAGGCGATCCAGACCGGTGTGGCGCAGCACCGCCAGCAGGGCCGAGACGGCTGACGGCGGTGTGCTCCGCCCCCGCCACCGAGCCGTGATCGACTCGATTTTGGCAATCTCGCGGTTTTCTGCGGACTCGGATGCCCCGATTTCCCGGAAGTCGAGTGGATCACATCCGGCGGGCCGCCGAGAAAAGGTGCCGGAACAGCAAGATCCCCACCTGCGTTTCCGCTGGTGGGGACCTCTGTAGCCCGGCGAAAGGCTATGTGGCCAGGGGCGGGGTCGAACCGCCGACCTTCCGATTTTCAGTCGGACGCTCGTACCAACTGAGCTACCTGGCCGTGTCGCTCGGACCATGTTACCCAACAACCGGACGAACCGGCGGTAGGGAGACATGCTCCGATACGCAGAACGCCGCGCGAGGCGCGGCGTCAGCGCTGCGGTCCTGACGGGACTTGAACCCGCGACCTCCGCCTTGACAGGGCGGCGAGCACTCCAACTGCTCCACAGGACCTAGCTTGTGTTGCTCCGGCTTGCGCCGGTCGTGCCCCCAACGGGATTCGAACCCGTGCTACCGCCTTGAAAGGGCGGCGTCCTGGGCCGCTAGACGATGAGGGCGGCCCCGCCATCATTGCACATTTGCAACTTCAAGCGGACTTGCTCCCATCCGGCCCCGCCGGAGGCTTGGAAAGCATACGTGATGCCTGGTCGGTGAACAAAATCGGTATCGGCAGGGGTTCGGATCGGGCCATAACAGCAGGTCAAAGGTGGTCTAGCGGAGTCGGGCGATGCCGAAGCGCTGCTTCAGGTCCGCGATCAGGTGGGGGCAGGCGGCGAGCGTCGCAGCCCGATTGCCGCCCCCGTCGTGCAGCAGCACGATGGCGCCGGGGCGGGCGGCGGCGTGGACGCGCTTGCCGATCGTGGCGGCGTTCGGCTTGTCCCAGTCCTGGGGGTCGACCGACCAGTGCAGGGGGCGCATGCCGAGATCCTTCGCCGCCCCGAGCACCTCCGCCGTCCACCTGCCGCCCGGTTGCCGGTAGAAGGGCACCTTCGCCCCGGGAACCGCGGCACGGATGGCGTTGTTCGTGCGTTCCAGGTCGGCCTTCATCTCGGCGACCGGTCGCCGAGCCAGGTCGAGGTCGTGCCGCCAACTGTGGTTGCAGAGTTGGTGTCCCTCGCGGACGATCCGACGGACCAACTCCGGGTGACGCTGCACCTCACGACCGACGACGCAGAAGGTGGCCGTCACGCCGGAGGCCTTCAGTTGGTCGAGCACCTTGGGTGTCCAGGCCGGGCTGGGTCCGTCATCGAAGGTCAGGACCACCGGGCGCGCGCCGGTGTTGCGCCGCAGGCCGGCGGGGAGCTTGGCCGGCAACGGTCGCAACGGGGGCTTGGGCGGCTTGGCGACGGTCGGGTGCGGCGACGCCGGGGGCGTGGGCGATGTCACCGGCTGCGGTGCGCCGGCGGCTGCGATGGTGCGGTCCGGCTGGGCGCATCCGGACAAGACCAGCGCCATGGCGAGGACGGACGCCAGAACGGCGCGGGCTTGCATCTGCTCGCTCCCGGGGGTCGGGGTGGGCGGACCCCCGACGGTAGTTCACGCCGCGATATGGGCGACAGTGCGGTCAGTCACGCCTTGACTGGTCCAGCGAGTCCCGAACCGCGACGGCGAGCGAGACGGCCTCGGCCAGGTCGATGGGCCGCACCACCCCCGCCGGCACCGTGTCGGCTCGCCAACCGGGCCCGGCGGCGAGCACCAGCAACGGGCGGCGCGGTGCCGCCAGCAGCGCGCTGAGCTGACCCGGGTCGGCGGTGGCCCGGGTGTGCGACCAGAGCACCACAGCGGCCGGCCCGGTCCGGTTGACCGCCTCCAGGAGGGCGGCGACCGGCACCCGGGCGCCCAGCGTCCGGTAGCTGGCCCCGGCCTCGGCGAGAGCGGCGGCCAACGCCTCCAGCGGCAGGGTGTGCTGCTCCTCGTCCGCGCAGGAGAGCAGGATGCGGGCCGGTCCGGTGGGAACCTTGGCCCGACTGGCCGCCGCGAACGACTCCGAGATGCAGCGGGACAGCAGGTGTTCCACCTCGATGAGGCCGGCGTTGGCGGCGTGGCGTTCGCCGATGCCGGCGAGGACCGGGCGCAGCAGGCCGTCCCAGGTGGCGACGACACCGCCAGCCGCCAGGGCGTGCGCGATCGTCTCGCTGATCGCCGCCGCGTCCAGCCGCATGGCGGCGCGGGCCAACCCACGGGCTGCCGGGCCGGCGCGGCCCACCGGGATGGTTCCGCCGCCGTCCCGGCCCGCTCGATGGATCCGGCTTGGGGCGACGGTGTCGGTGGGCACCGGTTCCGGTGCCTGGCGAGCCCAGCGGGCCGCCTCGGCGGGGCTCACCCCCTCGGCGGTGAGCCGTCGCATGATCTCGAGGCGGGCCAGGTCGGTGGGCGTGTACCGGCGGTGGTGGCCGGGGATGTGCTCGCTGGGCCCGAGCCCGTAGCGCTGATGCCAGGTGCGCAGGGTGGTCACCGCCACCCCCAGCCGGCGTGCGACCGCGCCCGCGCTCAGCGCCTCATCGACCACCCGACCGCTCCGCCGTGTCATCCGCCGACGATCCGGGCGGGGGCACGACCGGAGCGGGTGCGCCCGAGGGGCGCAGTAGCCGGCTCACCACCCCGCCCAGCCAGGGCGCGTACGACCGGGGGTCGCGATCCAGGTCGGCTTCGAGGGCGGCGGGGTCGGCCCACCGCAGCTCGGCAACCTCGTCCGGGTCCGGCAGTAGGGGGGCCGCGGGCAGGAAATCGCCCCGCAGCACGTGGTCGTACTCGAATTCGACCCGACCGGTGGCGGGGTCCTCGGCGTAGTAGACGTAGACGCCGACCTCGGTCAACTCGACCGGGCCCGCGCCCAACTCCTCGCGCAGGCGCCGATTGGCCGCCTCGGCGAGTGACTCGCCCGGCTGGGGGTGGCCGCAGCAGGAGTTGGCCCAGCGCAGCGGGAAACGGGTCTTGACGGCAGCCCGGCGTTGGAGCAGCACCTGACCGTCCGGGTCCACCAACAGCACCGAGAAGGCCCGGTGTAGTTGCCCCGGGGGCTGGTGTGCGGCTGCGACGGTCAACTCGCCGTGGGCCTTGCCGGTCTCGTCGACGAGCTCGACCAGGTGTTCCTCTCGACTCTTCATCGAATCTCCCCACTGATTCGGCCGGCGGCGAGCTTGCCGGAGATGAGCACCATCGGTACGCCCACCCCGGGCTGGGTGCCGGAGCCGACGAAGACCACGTTCGGCAGGTCGCGGTGCAGGTTCGACGGGCGGAACGGGCCGGTCTGGAAGAGGGTGTGCGCGGCGGCGAACGGGGTGCCCGCGGCCATCCCCTGCTCCTCCCACTCGGCGGGGGTGATGGCCCGCAGCACCTCGACGCCGGCACCGAAACCGACGTAACCGCGTTCCTCCAGGGTGCCGATCAGTTGGTCGCTGTAGCGCTGGGTCAGGTCGCCGCGCCAGTCGAACGGGGCCCGGTGCAGGTTGGGCACCGGGGCGAGCACGTAGTAGGTGTGCCGGTCCGGTGGGGCCACCGACGGGTCGGTCCGACTCGGGTTGGTCACCAACAGCGACGGGTCGGTCATCAGCTCGCCCCGCCGGATGACCTCATCGAAGGTGCCCTTCCACGCGCGTCCAAAATGGATGTTGTGATGGGCGATCTTCGCATAGCCCTGCCGGGAGCCGACGTGCAGAACCACGCAGGACGGCGAGTAGGTGAGCCGGCGCCGTGGCGCGGCGGGGAGCAGGTCCCGGTAGGCGACCGGCAGGTCGGGGTTGAGCACCACCACGTCCGCCCGCACCAGCTCGCCGTCGGCGGTGAGCACACCCGTGGCACGGCCGTTCGCGGTCTCCACCCGGGTCACCGTGGTGTCGTACCGGATCTGCACGCCGTGCTTCTCGGCGGCGCCCGCCATGGCTTTGGAGACCGCGTGGATGCCGCCGCGTGGGAAGTAGACCCCCGCCACCGAGTCGAGGTACGCGATGACCGCGTAGATGGCGAGCGCGTCGTGCGGTGCGAGGCCGGCGTACATGGCCTGGAAGGAGAAGATCCGCTGGGTACGCGGGTCCCGGAAGAACTGGTTGATCTTCGTCTGAAGTCGCCGGAAGGCCCCGCCGCCGAGCAGTTTGAGCAGGTTGCCGGTGATCAGGTCGGTCGGCGCGTCCAGGTTGCGCTCGATGAAGTCGGTCCGCTCCAGCCGCCACAGCTCGCGGGCGTACTCGACGAAGCGCAGATAACCGTCGGCCTCGCGCGGCCCGCAGACCCGGGAGATCTCGGCGGCCATCCGGGTGGTGTCGGTGAGTACGTCCAGGGTCGAGCCGTCCGGGTAGTACGCCCGGTAGGCAGGGTCGAGCGGGGTCAGGTCGAGCCAGTCGTGCAACTCCTCGCCGACCGCGCCGAGCGCCTCGGCGATCAGGTCGGGCATGGTGAGCACGGTCGGGCCGGTGTCGAACTCGTAGCCGTCCACGCCGAGGCGTCCGGCCCGCCCGCCGGGCACCGGCTCACGCTCCAGCACGGTCACCTGTCGACCGCTGCCGGCCAGGTGCAGCGCGCAGGCGAGCCCGCCCAGCCCGGCGCCGACGACCACCACCCGGTCCGTCCGTCCTGTCACCGTCCGCACGTGACCACCTCCTTGCTCAAGTCGCTCATCAGGCCCGCCGGTTGGCGGCGGCGGTGGCCAGACCGGTCAGCGCGGTCCGCGCCGTCCGGTCCACGGGTGCGGCGTCGAGCGTGGCCAGCGCGTCGCTCACCCGCTCGGCGATCATCCGCTCCACCCGCGCCACCGCGCCGGTCTCGGCCACCAGTTCGGCGAGCCGGTCGACCGGTTCGTCGCCAGCCCGCTCCAACGCGCTCAGCTGGGCCGGCGTGGCCAACTCCCGAGCCAGCATGAGCAGCGCGGTCGGCTTACCGGTGCGCAGGTCGTCACCGGCCGGCTTACCGGTGGCGGCCGGATCGCCGTAGACGCCGAGCAGGTCGTCGCGGAGCTGGAACGCCTCGCCGACGGCGAGGCCGTAGCGGGTGTACGCGGAGACCAGTGGGTCGTTCGCGGGCACCCCGGCCAGGCAGGCACCGAAGAGCAGTGGGCGCTGGACGGTGTAGCTGGCGGTCTTGTAACGAGCCACCCGCAGCGCCCGATCGACCGACCAGCTGGCCGGATCGTTCTCGCCGAGCACGTCGAGGTATTGCCCGGCGACCGTCTCCACCCGCATCTGGTCGTAGCAGCGGCGCACCTCGAACAGTCGGGCCGGTGGCACGGTGGCGTGGGCCAGCAACTGGTCGGCCCAGACCATGCAGAGGTCGCCGATGAGCACGGCGACGGCCTCGCCGAACCGCCCGGGATCACCGCGGTGGCCGGCCTGGACGTGCTGGTCGGCGAGGGCGACGTGTGCGGTGGGCCGGCCGCGACGGGTGGTGGAGGCGTCCATCACGTCGTCGTGCACCAGGGCGAAGGTGTGCAGCAACTCCAGCGCGGCCAGCGCGGGCAGCACGGGTGACAGGGCCTCGTCGCCGCCGACCGCCCCGCGCCAGCCCCAGTAGGCGAACGTGGGCCGGATCCGCTTGCCGCCCACCAGGACGGCCTCTCGCGCGGAGGCGGCGAAGGCGCCCATCGAGGCGTCGATCTCGCTCAGGGAGTCGACCTCGGTGGCGAGGAAGGCCGTCAGGGTCTCCTCGACGGCCGTGACCAGCTCATGGGTGTACGCGGCCAGAACGGCCTGGACCGGGTCGTCCCGGTCGACCGGCTCTGCCGCCGCCACACGAGTCGCATTGCCCGCAACTGCGTCGTTGGCCATGCGGCTGAGCGTACCCTAGGCTACGAGTTGCGTCGATTGGTGCGTCGATAAATGAGGGAGGGCCGGTGGAAACAGATCTCACCGCTGCCTATGACCGGTGTCGTGAGCTGCACAGACGTCACGGCCGCACCTACTATCTCGCCACCCGACTGCTGCCCGCATGGAAACGGCGACATGTGCACGCCCTCTACGGGTTCACCCGCTACGCCGACGAGATCGTCGATCGCACCGAGGACCTGCCGCCGGCCGAGCGGGCCGCCCGCCTGGACGACTGGGCCAGCCAGTTCATGGCTGGCCTGCGTGGCGCCGCCGTCGACGACCCGCTGTTGCCGGCCGTGCTGCACACGATCGCCGTCTTCGATCTCGACCGGGACGACTTTGCGTCGTTTCTGAAGAGCATGGCGATGGATCTGACCGTCACCGCGTACCCGACCTACGACCACCTGCTCGACTACATGGAGGGCTCGGCGGCGGTGATCGGCACCATGATGCTGCCGATCCTGGGCACCTCCGACCCGGTGGCGGCACGGGAGCCGGCGCGACAGCTCGGCTTCGCCTTCCAACTCACCAACTTCATCCGGGACGTCGCGGAGGACCTCGACCGGGGGCGCACCTACCTGCCGGACGAGGACCTGGCGAAGTTCGGCGTCACCCGCGACGAGCTGGCCGAGGCCCGGGCCCGGGGCCGCGGCACGCCCCGGACCCGTGAGCTGATCGAGTACGAGGTGACCCGCGCCCAGGCGCACTACGCGGCCGCCGCGCCGGGCATCACCATGCTGGAGCCGGCCTCGCAGGCCTGCATGCGCACCGCGTACGCCCTGTACGGCGGCATCCTCGACGAGGTCGCCGCGCTGGACTACGACGTCTTCGCCGGGCGCGCCCTGGTGCCGCAACGGCGACGGATGGCGGTGGCCGCGCGCGCACTGCTCACCGCGACCGGTACGCCGGTCACCATCCCCGGGCCGACGGTCCACCCGGAGGCCCGGTGACCGTCGGCACCGCGATCGTGCTCCTCACCCGCGACCTGCGGGTGCACGACCACCCGGCGCTGGCCACCACCTGCGCGGCCTTCGACCGGGTGGTGCCGCTGTACGTGCTCGACCCGGAGTTGGCCGACCTGTCGGCCAACCGCACCCGGTTCCTGCACCAGGCCCTCGCCGACCTGCGCGCCGAGCTGCGCGAGCGCGGCGGCGACCTGGTGGTACGCCACGGTGACCCGGTCGCCGAGACGATCCGGCTGGCCCGTGAGGTCGATGCCTCGGCCGTCGCGCTCTCCGCCGACGTCAGCCACCACGCCCGACGCCGGGAGCGGCGACTGCGCGCGGAGTGCGAGCGGCACCGGCTGCACCTCCGACTGTTTCCCGGACTGACCGTGGTCGAGCCGGGCGCCCTACGGCCCGGTGGTGGCGGCGACCACTACCGGGTGTTCAGCCCCTACCACCGCGCCTGGGCGGCCAGCCGGTGGCGCGAGGAGTTGGCCGCGCCGCGCCGGATCGCCCTGCCCGACCGAGTGAGCGTGGGCCGACTGCCGGCGCTGCCGGCCGGTGACTCGCCGGACGCGGCGGTCGGCGGCGAGCGGGTCGCCCAGGCACGGCTCACCGACTGGCTGCCGGACCTGGACCGGTACGGCGACCAGCACGACGACATGGCCGGCGACGACACCTCCCGACTCAGCCCGTACCTGCGCTTCGGCTGCGTGTCCCCGCTGGCGGTGGCTAACCGCGCCGGGGACCGGTCCGGGCCGTTCGTTCGGCAGATCTGCTGGCGGGACTTCTACTACCAGGTCACCGCCGCCTTTCCGGAGATCTCGACCGCGGCGTACCGGCGGGGTGCCACCGAGCAGTGGCGCTACGACGACGACGCGTTGGCGGCCTGGACCGAGGGACGGACCGGGATGCCGATCGTCGACGCCGGAATGCGGCAGATGCGCGCGCAGGGCTGGATGCACAACCGGGCCCGGTTGATCACCGCCGGCTACCTGACCAAGCACCTCGGGCAGGACTGGCGTGCGGGGGTGAGGGTGTTCTTCCGCTGGCTGCTGGACGGGGACGTGGCAAACAACTCCGGCAACTGGCAGTGGGTCGCCGGCACCGGCAACGACACCAAGCCCTACCGGGGGTTCAACCCCGTCCGGCAGGCCGAGCGGTACGACCCGGACGGCGACTACGTGCGCCGGTGGGTGCCGGAGCTGGCGACGGTGCAGGGCAAGGCCATCCACCAACCGTGGCGCCTGCCCGAGGCGCTGCGCCAGACGCTCGACTATCCGCCGCCGCTCTCGGTGCCGGGCACCGACCCGGTCTGGCTGCGCTGATCAGAGGCAGGAGTGCAACACCTCGGCCAGTTCGTCGACCCGGTCGTGCTCGGCGAGGTGCGCCGTGGCGTACGCGAGGACGTAACCGCGCTGCGGGTCGGCCCACGCGCTGCTGCCGCCGATGCCGCCCATGCCCCAACTGCCGTCCGGCTCCCACTGCATGCCGAGGGTCCAGTGGGCCTGGCGGTCCAGCACCAGGTCCGGCCCGTCGTACTGCACCCCGGTCGCCTCCGCCACCAGTTCCGGGCTGAACAGGCGGACGCCGTCCAGGACGCCGCCGGCCAGCAGGCCGGCGTAGAGCCGGGCCAGGCCGGCCGCGGTGGCGTGCAGGTTGACCGCGGGCATCTCGGCGCTACGCCACAGCGGGCTGTTCAGCACGGCCACGTCCAGTCCACCGGCCGGGTTGCCCAGCGCCCGCGCCCGTAGCGAGCCCGGCTCGCCGAGCTTCCGACCCGGCCACCCCGGGTCGCCGTAGCGCATCTCGGCGCAGCGCCGCTGGTCCGTCTCGGCCAGCCCGAAACCAAGGTCGAGCCGCCACGCGCCAGCGATCTCCTCGGCCAGGAACCGGCCCACCGACCGCCCGTCGACGCGGCGAACCAGCTCGCCCACCAGGTGCCCGTACGTCCAGGCGTGCTCGCCGGCCACCGAGCCCGGCGGCCACTCGGGGTCGGCGGCGGCCAGGTCGCCGGCGAGCAGCGCCCAGTCGGCGATCGCGGCAGCGGGCCGGGGCACCGGAAAGGTCGGCAGCCCGGCGGTGTGCGACAGCACCTGACGCACGGTGGCGGGGGTACGGAACTCCGGCCAGTACCGCTCGACGGGCGAGTCGAGGTCGACCCGCTCCCGGTCGACGAGCATCAGCAGACAGAGCGCGGCCACCGGCTTGCCAACGGAGTAGACGTTGGCCAGCGTGTCCGTCCGCCACTGTTCACCGTCGGGTCCGGCGCCGGTGCGGAAACCGCCGACCAGGTCGACGACCGGCTGTCCGTCGTACCAGATGGTCAGGCCGGCACCGGTCTCCCGACCGGTGGTGAACAGGTCGTGGAAACAGTCCCGGACCGGAGCGAAGCGTGCGTGCATCCCGACACCGTAGGCGCCCCGGACCGGTGAGTGTGCCGACTTTTCGCCTACCCCGGTGGTCGCGGTGGTGTCGCTGGGGGATGCTGTTCCGGTGGCGGAGCCGGAGCTGGTGGATGTGGTCGTGGTGGGGCTCGGGGTCGGTGGCGAGGAGGTCGCCGGGCGACTCGCCGAGGCCGGCCTGAGTGTCGTCGGCATCGAGCGGGACCTGGTCGGTGGGGAGTGCCCGTACTGGGGCTGCATCCCGAGCAAGATGATGATCAGGGCAGCCAACGCGCTCGCCGAGGCGCGCCGGGTCGACGGGCTCGCCGGAACGGCGCAGGTCCAGCCGGACTGGGCGCCGGTGGCGAAGCGCATCCGGGAGGAGGCCACCGACACCTGGGACGACACGGTCGCGGCCGAGCGGTTCGTCGGCAAGGGCGGCCGGCTCGTACGCGGCAGCGGCCGGTTCGACGGTCCCGGTCGGGTCCGCGTCGGTGACCAGGTGTTCCAGGCCCGGCACGGGATCGTGTTGGGCACCGGCACCCGGCCCTCGGTGCCGCCGATCGACGGCCTCGCCGACACCCCGTACTGGACCAACCACCAGGCGATCGAGGCCGACCAACTGCCGGAGTCGCTGCTGGTGCTCGGCGGCGGCGCGATCGGCTTGGAGCTGGCGCAGGTCTTCGCCCGCTTCGGGGTGCGGGTCACCGTGGTGGAGGCACTCGACCGGGTGCTGGCCGTCGAGGAGCCGGAGGCGTCCGACGTCGCCGCCGCGGCGCTGCGCGCCGACGGCGTGGAGATCCACACCGGGGTACGCGCCGAGCGGGTCGAGCACGACGGCACCCGGTTCACCCTGCGCGGTGGCGGCGGCACGGAGTTCACCGCCGACCGGCTGCTGGTGGTCACCGGGCGCAAGGCGCACCTGGAAGAACTCGGGTTGGACGCGATCGGTGTGGACGCCAGCCAGCGGTACCTGCCGGTCGACGACCGTCTGCACGTCACCGATGAGGTCTGGGCGGTCGGCGACCTGACCGGCGAGGGCGCCTTCACCCACATCGCCATGTACCAGGCGGGGATCGTGATCGCCGACATCCTCGCCCGCGCTCGACAGACAGCGGCGGGGGCGGACGCCAGCGGCACCTCAAGCGTGGTCGGCGGCGCGATGGGGGCGTCCAGCGCGCTGGCCGCCAGCGGGTCGAGCGGGTCGGCCGGCACCGTTCCGCGAGCCGACTACCGTGCGCTGCCCCGGGTGACCTTCACCGATCCCGAGGTGGGCGCGGTCGGGCTCACCGAGCGGCAGGCCCGCGAGCGGGGCATCAACGTGCAGGTCGGTTTCACGAAGCTCGGCAGCTCGACCCGGGGGTGGATCCACCGGGTCGGCGACGACGGTTTCATCAAGCTCGTCGCGGACGCCGACCAGGGGGTGCTGATCGGGGCGACGTCGGTCGGTCCGGCCGGCGGCGAGGTGCTCTCCGCGCTGGTCGTGGCGGTGCACGCGGCGGTGCCGCTGAGTCAGCTCCGCCACATGATCTACGCATACCCGACCTTCCACCGGGCCATCGAGTCCGCGCTACACGACCTGTCCTGACGCCCGCCGTGCGCCGTGCGCCGTGCGCCTCGCGCCGTTCGCCCAAGATCCGAGCAACTTCCCGGATGTTGCTGCCTCCGGCCTGCGTGAGGCAGCAACATCCCTGATGTTGCTGCGAATCTTGGGCGCCGGCCTTGGCAGCCAGATGGGTCAGCCCGGAGTGGCGCAGTTGATGCGGGGGTGTACCCGGGCGCGTGCGGGTCGTGGAGTTGGGAGCCTTACCTGGACGCCGGGGTCGCACATCGACTCTCGGGCTTCCGCTGCGGCGGGGTGGATCTGTTGCTGGCGCCGGATCCGGCCCCGGTGCCAAAGTCGGTGAGTGGGTGGAAGGTCTAGGCCTGTCACGTCCTTGTTGCCTGCCGGGGTCATGCGTCGAACTTTGGCCCATCTTTAGATCTGCATCTGACGATGTGACTGATCACTGGCTGTTAGTAGTCTGCTGCGGACCGTCCGGTCGAATGTCTCTCTTGTTCAGCAATCGATGGGAGAACCAGGCGTGCAGAAGAAGAAGTTGTTCATCAGCAGCGCAGCGGCAATATCGATCAGTGGTCTTCTGCTGGTCGTTCCTCTGAGCGGGGCGAACGCGGCTGACACCAGTCCCGCCTCGAGTAAGAAGCCGTCCGGGATGACTGCACTGTCTCAAACGACAGGGACTTCCGTAACAGTGCTGGCCGGCGCGAACAACATCTCCTTCGCTACCTGCCCCGCTGGCACGATCATCACCGGAGGAGGCGGACAGACATCCGGGTTCGACATCTTCCTCACTGACTCGTTCGCGTCAGGCAACGGCTGGGCGGTACGAGGCTCCAACCGGGGAACGACGGCTCAAAACCTTACGGCCGTCGCCATCTGTCTCGGGTAGACCAGCTCGCAGATGAGCCCGTTACCCCCGGTGCCGGGGGTAACGGGCCCGCGGTCATCCCGGGCGTTGACAAAGCCCTGGGCTGGGATGGCGCAGGCACCCCGACTCACACAGTGGAGCACCATCAGTCGCCTGCCCCGACCCTGCAAAGCCGGTGGAGCGACCACGCCGACTACCTCGACCGATGCCCGGTGAGCGGTCCCCTACCGGGACACCAGCTCAACCCCCGCCGGCCGCCCACGAAGATCAACTAATTGGCCCCTGGTGTCTCGGTTCTTACCAACACCCCAGTAGGGGAGGGCGGCGTCGGGTCTTCACTTGTGGGGCCGCTGCTCGTGGCGCGCTCGGTGGCATCTGGCGTACGACCAGCTTGCGGGCCTCGTCGGCCGATGCCCCCCGTACGACGAACGGAAGATTGCGGCAGCCGGACAGCAAACGTCGGGCATTTTGCTGTTCATTTCTTTCATCGCGGTGACGTACGATTGCGACCGTGACCAAGCGGTTGACTGAAGTTGCCAAGAAGGCGGGCGTCAGCGAGGCCACCGTCAGTCGGGTGCTCAACGGCCGTGACGGGGTTTCCGAGGCGACCCGGACCGCCGTGCTGACAGCGCTCGACGTACTCGGTTACGAGCGGCCGACCAAGCTGCGTGGCGAACGCGCCCGGCTGGTCGGGCTGGTGCTGCCCGAATTGCAGAACCCGATCTTCCCGGCGTTGGCCGAGGTCGTCACCGGGACCCTCGCCCAGCGGGGCTACACCCCGGCTCTCTGCGCCCGGACCATCGGCGGGGTGTCCGAGATGGACTACGTGGAGATGCTCCTCGACCACCAGGTGTCCGGGGTGATCTTCGCCGGTGGCTCGTACGCGCTCGCCGACGCTCGACACGACCACTACCGTCGACTGACCGACCGGGGCCTTCCCGTCGTGCTCGTCAACGCGGGCGTGGACGAGCTGGGGTTCCCCCGGGTCTCCACCGACGACGCGGTCGCGGTCGAGCAGGCGTACGGGCACCTGCGTTCGCTCGGGCACGAACGGATCGGGATGGTCCTCGGCCCGGAGGGGCACGTGCCGTCCCGCCGCAAGCTGGACGCGATGATCCAGGCCGCGGGCTGGGACGAGGCCGACGCCGAGTGTGTCGAGCGGTCCAGCTTCTCGATGGAGGGTGCGCGGGTCGCCGCGACGAAACTGGTCGAGCGCGGCGTGACCGGCATCATCTGCGCCAGCGACGTACTGGCGTTGGGCACGATCCGTGCGGCCCGGCGGTTGGGGCGTTCGGTGCCGGCCGACGTGTCGGTGGTGGGCTTCGACGACTCCGCGTTCATGACGTGCACCGACCCGCCGCTGACCACGGTGCGGCAGCCGATCGAGACGATGGGGCAGGCTGCCGTGGACCTGCTGGTCACCCAGATCGAGGGTGCCGGCGTGCTGCACGACGAGTTGCTGTTCGAGCCCGAGCTGGTGGTCCGCGGCTCGACCGCTCCCGCGCCCGGTCGCTAGCGACCACTCCACCCGACGCTTCGGCCGTCGACCGCTCCCGGCGGTCGGCGGCCGTTTTCGTCGCTGCGAACGTCGCGCAGCATCGACCTGTCCGAATGGCCCTTCATAACGGGTCAAAGGCCGCCATATCCGGCTGCTTTCACGAGTTTGCCAACATCTGCCGTAATCACGTCGTGTCCTTTCGGAACAGGGTCGATACCTTGCCGAAATGAGTCCCCCTCGCTACAGTGACTCCACTCACACCTGGCTCCGACGCAGCTACTGGGCGTCAGGTCGTATCACCGCAGATCAGCGAAGGTCATTGGAGTCACCCGTTCCCGAAGGGATGGACAGATGTCCGTACCGCAATACCGAAAGGCTGCGGCGGTTGCGCTCGTGGCCGGCCTGGGGCTCAGCCTCACGGCGTGCTCCACGAAGAGCGACGACAAGGACACGACCGCCGGCGGCAAGGTCACCATCACGGTCGACTGCCAGCCGGTCGGCGCCCAGAAAGAGCTGTTGAAGAACTGGAACGACGACGTCGCCGAGTTCCAGCGGCAGAACCCGGACATCGTCGTCAAGAGCGTCAGCGTCGGGGAGCAGTGCAACAACCCGCCGGACTTCACCGCCCGCCTCGCCGGCGGCACCGTGACCGACGTGTTCTACGGCTACATGACCGACCTCCAGCAGGTGCTGGACTCGGGTCAGGCGATGGACATCACCCAGTACGCCAACAAGGACAACATCTCCACCTGGGACAGCGTCGACCCGGCGCTCAAGGAGGTCTTCACCGACGGCGGCAAGCTCTACGCCGTGCCGGTCAAGAACTACTCGATGGGTCTGGTCTACAACAAGGCCCTGTTCCAGCAGGCCGGGCTCGACGCCAACAACCCGCCGAAGACCTGGGCCGACGTCCGGGCCGCCGCCAAGAAGATCTCGGCACTCGGCAACGGCATCGCGGGCTACTCGGAGTACAGCGCCGGCAACACCGGCGGCTGGCACTTCACCTCCCTGCTCTACTCGCAGGGCGGCCGCATGCTGACCGAGGACGGCAAGAAGGCCGACTTCAACAACGCCCAGGGCAAGCAGGTCCTGCAGAACATCAAGGACATGCGCTACGGCGACAACAGCATGGGCGCCCGCCAGTTGCTGCAGTGGGGTGACCTGCTGACGAACGCCGGCGCGGGCAAGGTCGGCATGTTCATCGGCGCACCGGACGCCACCCAGGCGATCGTCAGCCAGTTCCAGGGCAAGTTCCAGGACTGGGCGATGAGCCCGCTGCCCGGCCAGGACGGCCCGGCGAAGGGGACGCTCGGTGGCGGCGAGGGCTACTTCTTCAAGAAGGACCTGACCCCCGAGCAGGTCAAGGCCGGCATGAAGTGGATCGCGTACCAGAAGCTCACGCCGGGCAAGGGTCAGTTCGACTACGTCCGGGCCAAGCCGCAGAACTACCCGGTGGGCCTGCCCCAGCCGCTGCTCTTCGCCAACGGCAGTGAGGCGCAGAAGCAGGAGCTGGAACTGCGCAAGGCGAACGCGAACGTCGACACGGCGAACTTCGCGCTCTTCGAGGCCACCCCGGTGCCGATCAAGGGTGAGCCGCGTAACGCACAGGCGGTCTACGCGGTGCTCGACGCTGCGATGTCCGGCGTGCTGACCAACCCGAACGCGAACATCGACGCGCTGCTCAAGACCGCCGAGCAGAAGGTCAACCAGCTCCTCGCCGCAGAGAGCTGACCGATCGTGTGGGGGCCGGGACGCCGACCCGGCCCCCACACCATCCGCCGCACCTCGTCGACGTCACCGACTCAACCAGGAGTTGCCTTGGCGATCACCACCGTCCCGGAGACCCCGAGGAAACCGGGCCGCCCGCCGTCGCCGTACTCGGCGAGGCCGCAGCGCACCAGCCTCGGCCGAAAGGTACGGGACAACCTCACCGGTCACGCGTTCCTGATCGGCGCGGTGCTCTGTTTCGTCGTCTTCTCCTGGTACCCGATGGTCCGCGGCGTCGTGATGAGCTTCCAGCGCACCCGGCGTGGCGAGACGACCTGGGTGGGCTGGGACAACTACACCCGCATCATCGCCGACCCCAGCTTCTGGACGGCCTGGCAGAACACCTTCTACTTCACGGTGCTCGCGCTCGTCGTCGGGTACGCGGTGCCGTTCTTCGTGGCGATCCTGCTCAACGAGTTCCGGCACGCCAAGGGTTACCTGCGGATCCTGGTCTACCTGCCGGTGATGCTGCCGCCCGCCTCGGCGCTGTTCCTGTTCAAGTTCTACGCGTACGACCCCAGCGAGGCCGGGCTCTTCAACGCGATCCTCAAGGCGCTGCACCTGCCCACCTCGCAGTGGATGCAGTCGCCGGAGATGACGATGCCGGCCATGGTGGTCGCGTCGACCTGGATGAACATGGGCGGCGCGGTGCTCATCTACCTGGCGTCGTTGCAGAACATCCCCGGGGAGCTGTACGAGGCAGCCGAACTCGACGGCGCCGGGATCTGGAAGCGCATCGTCCACGTGACGATCCCGCAGACCCGGCTGATCCTCGCGCTCCTGGCGATGTTGCAGATCGTCGCCACGATGCAGCTCTTCATCGAGCCACTGATCCTCGCCAACGGCGCGGGCGCGGAGGACTCCGCGACCTCGGTGGCGTACCTCATCTACCAGCACGGGTTCTTCCAGAACGACCTCAACGGCGCCGCTGCCCTGGGCGTGATCATGCTCGTGGTGCTGGCCGGCTTCTCCGCCGTGTACGTGCGGCTGACTGCGAAACAGGACTAGGACGGCGAGGAATGGCACAGGATTCCGGAACCCGGACCCTCATCTCCCACTCCCAGCTCAGCCGGGGGCGCGGCAAGGTCATCTACTGGACGCTGCTGGTCGTCGTGGTGGCGGGGTTCACGCTCGTCTTCCTCGGACCGCTCTACTGGATGGTCACCGGCGCGCTCAAGTCCGGCCAGGAGATCGCCCAGACCCCACCGACGCTGTTTCCGAAGGATCCGCAGCCGCAGAACTACATCGACGCGTGGAACAACCTGGCCCTCGCCAAGCTGCTGTTCAACACGTTCTACTACGCGATCGGCGCGGTGCTGTTCCAACTCGTCTTCGACGCGGCTGCCGCGTACTCGTTGTCCAAGCTGAGGCCGATCTTCGGCAACGTGATCCTCGCGCTGATGCTGGGGACGCTGATGATCCCGGCGATGGTCCTCATCGTCCCGCAGTACGTGACGGTGCTGGACCTGCCGATCCTGCACATCAACCTGCTCGACTCGCCGTTCGCCATCTGGCTGCCGATGGTCGCGAACGCGTTCAACATCTTCCTGTTGAAGCGCTTCTTCGACTCGATTCCCGAGGAGTTGATGGCGGCGGCCCTGATGGACGGGGCGTCGTCACTGCGCACCCTCTGGTCGATCATCCTGCCGCTGTCGCGTCCCATCCTCGGCGTCGTCTCGATCTTCGCCGTGACGGCGGTGTGGAAGGACTTCCTCTGGCCGAAACTGGTCATGCCGTCGCCGGAGACCCGGACGGTCAGCGTGGGCATCTACACCTTCGCCGGTGGCACGCCGATGAACGTGGTGATCGCCGCGTCGGTCATCGCCGCGATCCCGACTGTCATCATCTTCCTGATCTTCCAACGGAACATCATGTCCGGTCTGACCACGGGCAGCATCAAGGGATAGCCACCACCGCATCCTCCCGCGCGGCGAACAACGACCGTTCGCCCGCCACATATCCAGGTCCGGCTGACCCGCCGACGTACTGACGCAGAAAGCAGGTGCTCGTGTCCACAGCTGACAGAAGTCCGTGGTGGCGTGGAGCCGTGATCTACCAGGTGTATCCCCGGAGCTTCGCCGACGGTAACGGCGACGGCATCGGTGACATCGCCGGCATCCGGTCCCGGCTGAACCACCTGTCCGCGCTCGGCGTCGACGCGATCTGGTTCAGCCCCTGGTATCCCTCCCCGATGGCCGACGCCGGCTACGACGTGTCCGACTACCGCGACATCGACCCGGTCTTCGGCAGCCTGGCCGAGGCGGAGGCGTTGATCGCCGAGGCACACGAGCTGGGCATCCGGACCATCGTCGACGTGGTGCCGAACCACTGCTCCGACGCGCACCCCTGGTTCCAGGCGGCCCTCGCCGGTGGACCCGGCGCGCCGGAGCGCGACCTGTTCTGGTTCCGGCCCGGCCGGGGTCCCAACGGTGACCAGCGGCCCACCGACTGGATCGGCGAGTTCGGCGGCGAGACCTGGACCCGCACCACCAACCCGGACGGCACCCCCGGCGACTGGTACCTGCACCTGTTCGCCCCGCAGCAGCCGGACTTCAACTGGGACCACCCCCGGGTACGGGCGGAGTTCGAGGACATCCTGCGGTTCTGGTTCGACCGGGGCGTGGACGGCATCCGGATCGACTCGGCCGGGCTCCTGGTCAAGGACGGGGAGCTGCCCGAGGTCCGACCCGACCACCCGCACCCGTTCCACGATCTCGACGGGGTGCACGACATCTACCGGGGCTGGCGGCGGGTCGCCGACTCCTACCCGGGTGAGCGGGCGCTGATCGGTGAGGTGTGGCTGCCGGACCGGCAGCGGTTCGCCAACTACCTGCGCCCGGACGAGCTGCACGCCGCGTTCAACTTCGACTTCCTCGGCTGCGCGTGGGACGCCTCGGCGCTTCGCGAGAGCATCGACGGGACGCTGAGCGCACACGCGCCGGTCGGCGCACCGGCCACCTGGGTGCTCTCCAACCACGACGTCACCCGACACGTCACCCGCTACGGTCGGGCCGACACCCGGTTCAGTTTCGCCGCCAAGCGCGAGGGGACCCCCACCGACCTGGAGCTGGGCACCCGTCGGGCGCGCGCCGCCGCACTGCTCTCGCTGTCGCTGCCCGGTGCCGCCTACGTCTACCAGGGCGAGGAACTGGGCCTCTACGAGGTCGAGGACATCCCGTACGCGCTGCGGCAGGACCCGATGTGGGAACGGTCCGGCCGGATCGACCCGGGCCGGGACGGCTGCCGCGTACCGCTGCCGTGGGCCGGTGACCAGCCGCCGTTCGAGTTCAGCCCCGCCGGTGCCGCGACGCCCTGGCTGCCCCAGCCGGCCGACTGGAAGGACCGGACGGCCAGCGCCCAGACCGGCGACTCGACCTCGATGCTGGAGCTGTACCGGGCGGCGATCCAGGCCCGCAGGGCCGAACCGGCGCTCGGTGACGGCGAGCTGACCTGGCTGCCCGCCCCGGACGGGGTGCTCGCCTTCAGCCGCGGCCGTGGCTTCAGCTGTGTGGTCAACCTGTCCGCCGAGGCGGTGTCGATGCCAGTGCAGGGGGAGTTGCTGCTGGCCAGCGGACCGCTCGACGACGGGTTGCTGCCGTCCGACACCGCGGTCTGGCTGCGTACCGCCGAATCCACCGACGGGCCGCGCGGGGCGGACGGCCCGGCCTGACCTGACTCCGCTCGCCGTGGTGCCGGCGGCCCGTCCCGGCCGCCGGCACCACGCCACCAGGAAGGAGGTACGAGGGAGACGCGCGACACCGCACCGACACGGGGGGATCTGGCCTGCCTGACGAAAGGGAGAGCGCAGCTCATGGCCAACCACACCACCGGCACCCCGCACCACCTTCGACACCCGGCCCGGGCAGGGTTGGCCGCCATCGCCGCCACCCTGCTCGCCGCCACAACGGTGACCGCCCTCGCGGTCACCGGCACCGCGACTCCGGCCTCGGCGGCCGGGTTGTCCCCCTTCGACATCTCCGGCCGGGGCGCCACCGTCCCGTTTCTCGAGCAGGAGGCGGAGGAGGCCGCCCACAACGGCTCGAAGATCGGCCCGGACCGGCGCTACGGCACGCTGCCGTCCGAGGCGTCCGGCCGGGAGGCGGTCACCCTCGACGCCGTCGGTGAGTACGTCGAGTTCACCCTCACCGCGCCGGCCAACGCGGTCACCTTCCGGTACAGCCTGCCGGACAGCCCGTCCGGCACCGGCCGGGACGCCGCCATCGATCTGCGGGCCAACGGGTCGCTGCTGAAGTCGGTCCCGGTGACGTCCAGGTACGGCTGGTACTACGGCGGATACCCGTTCAACAACAACCCGGGTGACACCAACCCGCACCACTTCTACGACGAGACCCGGGCGATGTTCGGCAGCACCCAGCCGGCCGGCACGAAGATCCGGTTCCAGGTCTCCTCGACCGCCCAGTCGCCCTCGTTCACCATCGACCTGGCCGACTTCGAGCTGGTCGCCCCGGCGATCACCAAACCCTCCGGTGTGCTCGACGTGGTCACCGACTTCGGCGCGGACCCGAGCGGCGCGACCGACTCGACCGCGAAGTTCCAGGCGGCTGTCGACGCCGGTAAGGCCCAGGGCCGGGCGGTCTGGATTCCGACCGGCACCTTCACCCTCTGGGACCACGTGGTGGTCGACGGGGTGACCCTGCGCGGCGCCGGCCCCTGGTACTCGGTGCTCGGCGGCCGGCATCCCACGGACCGGAACCGGTCCGTCGGCATCTACGGCAAGTACGTCCCCGGTGGCGGCTACACCGGCCCGGTCCGCTCGCACGAGGCGAACGGGCCGAGCCGCAACGTGACGCTGCGGGACTTCGCCATCATCGGCGACATCCGCGAGCGGATCGACGACGACCAGGTCAACGCCCTGGGTGGGGCGATGACCAACTCGGTGGTCGACAACCTGTGGCTGGAGAACACCAAGGTCGGGGCGTGGATGGACGGCCCGATGGACAACTTCACGATCCGCAACAGTCGCATCCTGGACCAGACCGCGGACGGGGTGAACTTCCACACCGGCGTGACCAACTCGACGGTGACCAACACCTTCGTCCGGAACACCGGGGACGACGCGTTGGCGATGTGGGCGCAGAGCGTGCCGAACGTCAACAACTCCTTCACGCACAACACCATCGGCGTGACCCTGCTGGCGAACCACCTGGTCAGCTACGGCGGTCGGGACATCAAGATCACCGACAACGTGACTGCCGACTCGCTCACCAACGGCGGCGGCATCCACGTCGCGAACCGCTATCCGGGTGTGCAGGGCGACACCGCGGTCCGGGGCACCTGGACGGTCGCCCGGAACACGTTGATCCGCAACGGCAACTCGGACTACAACTGGAACTTCGGCGTCGGGGCGATCTGGTTCTCCGCACTGAACGAGTCGTTCCAGCAGGCCACCATCAACATCACCGACACCGACATCCTGGACAGCTCGTACGCGGCGCTGCACTGGATCGAGGGCCAGACCAGCGGCATCAACCTGAGCAACGTGCGGATCGACGGCGCCGGCACGTACGCGCTCCAGGTGCAGGCACCCAGCCAGGTGTCCTTCACGAACGTGCGGGCCACCAACATCGCGCAGAGCAACCCGATGCACAACTGCGTGGGCGGTGGCTTCCAGATCACCCAGGGCAGCGGCAACTCCGGCTGGTACACGTCGACTCCGTACTGCGGCCCGTGGCCGAACCCGCAGTGGGGCGGCGGACCCACCACGCCGCCGCCGACCACCCCGGGGCCCACCACCCCGGCACCCACCACCCCGGCGCCGACCACGCCGCCGCCGACCACCCCGGGGCCCACCACCCCGGCACCCACCACCCCGGCGCCGACCACGCCGCCGCCGCCCACCACGCCGCCGCCCACCAGCGGGGGGAACCTGGCGCTGAACCGGTCGGCGACCGCGACCAGCACCAACCAGAGCTACACGGCGACCAACGTGGTGGACGGCAACGCGGCCAGCTACTGGGAGAGCGCCAACAACGCCTTCCCGCAGTCGGTCACCGTCGACCTGGGCTCGGCCCGATCGGTCGACCGGGTGGTGCTCAAGCTACCCAGCGGTTGGGAGCAACGCACCGAGACGCTGTCGGTGCTCGGCTCCACCGACGGCTCGTCGTACGCCACCCTGGCGTCGTCCGCCGGTCGGGTGTTCGCCCCCGGCTCGGGTAACGCCGTGTCGATCGGTCTGCCCTCCGGTGACCGCCGCTACCTCCGGGTGACGGTCACCGGCAACACCGGCTGGCCGGCCGCGCAACTCTCCGAGGTCGAGGTGTACGGCGGCACCCAGACCACCCCGCCGCCCACCACGGCCCCGCCCACCACGGCCCCACCGACCACGGCCCCACCGACCACGCCGCCGCCCAGCGGCAACCTGGCGGCCGGGAGGTCGGTCACCGAGACCAGCCACTCCGACGTGTACGCCGCCGCCAACACCGTGGACGGCAACCCGAACACCTACTGGGAGAGCGCCAACAACGCCTTCCCGCAGTCGCTGACGGTGGACCTGGGCACCAACCGGACGGTGTCCCGGGTCGTGCTGAAACTCCCACCGTCGTCGGCCTGGCAGACGCGTACGCAGACGCTGTCGGTGCTCGGCTCCACGAACGGCTCGTCCTTCAGCACCCTGAAGGCGTCCGCCGGCTACACCTTCAACCCGGCCAGCGGCAACACGGTCACCGTGACCTTCACGGCGACCAGCCAGCGGTACCTGCGGCTGACCGTCACCGGCAACACCGGCTGGCCAGCGGGTCAGCTCAGTGAGTTCGAGGTCTATTCCAGCTAGCCCGGGTGCCCCCGTCCGATCCGGGCGGGGGCCACCCGATCCGGCGCTCCGGGGCGACGCGGCCCCGGCCCGCCGACCCCGTCCCACCCGCACCGTCCCCCACCTGTCGCGGAACGACGGGCGTACCCCTGCACCCGTCGCCGGGCAACGCACCCGCACCCACCCCCGAAAGAGGTGTAGCGACCCCATGTCCAGTAACGGCACCAGACGAGGCACGCCGCCGAGCGGCGCGCCCAATCCCGTCCCCCGCACCGCCCGCAGCCGGCGGCTCCTCGCCGGCGCACTCGCCGGGATGCTCCTCGCCACCGCCCCGGTCGTCACCCCCGCAGCGACCGCGGCACCGGCGGCCGACCCGTCCGCGGCCGCCGCGCGCATGGCGATGCTCGCCGGGCTCTCGGCCACCATGACCGCCAGCAGCTACAACCAGAACTACGTGGCGGGCAACGCCAACGACGGCAACGCCTCGACCTACTGGGAGAGCAACAACAACGCGTTCCCGCAGTGGATCCAGGCGGACCTGGGCGCCACGGTCAGCGTCGACCGGGTGGTGCTCAAGCTGCCGCCCGCGTCGGACTGGCAGACCCGCACCCAGACGCTGTCGGTGCTCGGCTCCACGAACGGCTCGTCCTTCACCACCCTGAAGGCGTCCGCCGGCTACACCTTCAACCCGAGCAGCGGCAACACCGCGACCGTCAGCTTCACCGCCGCCAGCACCCGCTACATACGGGTGCAGGTCACCGGCAACACCGGCTGGCCGGCCGCGCAGCTCTCCGAGGTCGAGGTGTACGGCGCCACCGGCAGCACCGACACCCAGGCTCCCAGCGCCCCCGGCAACCTGGCGTACACCCAGCCCGCCAGCGGGCAGATCCGGCTCACCTGGTCGGCGTCCTCCGACAACGTCGGGGTGACCGGCTACGACGTGTACGCGGGCGGCGCGCTGCGCGGCAGCGTCAACGGCTCGACGCTCACCTACACCGACAGCCAGTCCGACAGCGCCACCGTCTCGTACTACGTGCGGGCCAAGGACGCCGCCGGCAACCAGTCGTCGAACAGCAACACGGTGACCCGGACCGGCACCGGCAACCCGCCGACCGGGAGCAACCTGGCGATCGGCAAGCCGATCTCCGCCTCCGGGTACGTGCACACGTTCGTGGCCACCAACGCCAACGACAACAACGTGGCGACCTACTGGGAGGGCAACGGCAACCCGAGCACGTTGACCGTGCAGCTCGGCGCGAACGCCAGCCTCAGCCAGGTCGTGGTGAAACTGAACCCGGACTCGGCCTGGGGTGCCCGTACGCAGAACATCGCGGTGCTCGGTCGGGACCAGGGCTCGTCGTCCTTCACCACTCTGGCCGGTGCGGCGAACTACAGCTTCAACCCGGGCAGCGGCAACACGGTGACCATCCCGGTCTCCGGTGCGGCGGCCGACGTCCGGCTCTCGATCGCCTCGAACACCGGCGCCCCGGCCGGACAGGTCGCCGAGTTCCAGGTCTTCGGCACCCCCGCGCCGAACCCCGACCTGACCGTGACCGGCATGTCGTTCAGCCCGTCGGCACCCGTGGAGACCAGCACCATCACGCTCTCCGCGACCGTGCGCAACGCGGGCTCGGCGGCCTCCGGCGCGACAGGAGTCAACTTCTACCTGGGCTCCACCCGGGTCGGCACCGCGTCGGTCGGTAGCCTCGCGGCCGGCGCCTCGACCACGGTCAGCGCCAGCATCGGCACCCGGGACGCGGGCAGCTACCCGCTCAGCGCGAAGGTCGACGAGTCGAACACCGTCGTCGAGTCCGACGACACCAACAACAGTTACTCAAACCCCAGCCCGCTGGTGGTCAGCGCGGTCGCCACGTCGGACCTGGTCGCCTCGTCGGTGGCCTGGTCGCCGGGCAACCCGTCGGCCGGCAACACGGTCACCTTCTCGGTGTCGGTGCGCAACGCCGGCACTGTGGCGTCCGCGTCCGGCTCGCACGGCATCACGCTCACCGTGCTCAACGAGTCCGGCACCGTGGTCCGTACCCTGACCGGCTCGTACTCCGGTGTGATCAACGCCGGCGCCACGGTCGGCCCGGTCAACCTGGGCACCTGGACCGCCGCGAACGGCAAGTACACCGTCCGGGTGGTGCTCGCGGCCGACGGCAACGAGCTGCCGGTCAAGCAGGCCAACAACACCAGCGACCGTCCGCTCTTCGTCGGTCGCGGCGCCAACATGCCGTACGACATGTACGAGGCCGAGGACGGTGCGGTCGGCGGCGGCGCCAGCGTCGTCGGGCCGAACCGGGAGGTCGGCGACCTGGCCGGCGAGGCGTCCGGTCGGCGTGCGGTGACCCTCAACTCGACCGGCAGCTACGTCGAGTTCACCACCCGGGCCAGCACCAACACGCTTGTCACCCGCTTCTCCATCCCGGACGCCCCGGGCGGCGGTGGGATCAACTCCACGCTGAACGTCTACGTCAACGGCACGTTCCACAAGGCCATCGACCTGACGTCCCGGTACGCCTGGCTCTACGGCAACGAGACCAGCCCGGGCAACTCGCCGAGCGCGGGCGGGCCGCGGCACATCTACGACGAAGCCAACGTCATGCTCAACTCGACGGTCCCGGCCGGCAGCAAGATCCGCCTCCAGAAGGACTCGGCCAACACCACCAACTACGCGATCGACTTCATCAACACCGAGCAGGTGTCGCCGATCGCCAACCCGGACCCGACCCGCTACACCACGCCGGGCGGCTTCACCCACCAGGACGTGCAGAACGCCCTGGACCGGGTGCGGATGGACACCACCGGCAACCTGATCGGGGTGTACCTGCCGGCCGGTAACTACTCCACCTCGTCGAAGTTCCAGGTGTACGGCAAGGCGGTCCAGGTGACCGGTGCCGGCCCCTGGTACACCCGGTTCAACGCCCCGTCGGGCCAGGACAACACCGACATCGGCTTCCGGGCCGAGAACTCGGCGGCGAACTCGTCCTTCAAGAACTTCGCCTACTTCGGCAACTACACCTCGCGGATCGACGGTCCGGGCAAGGTGTTCGACTTCTCCAACGTGTCGAACATCGTGATCGACAACATCTGGAACGAGCACATGGTGTGCCTCTACTGGGGCGCGAACACCGACTACATGACGATCAAGAACTCCCGGATCCGCAACATGTTCGCCGACGGCATCAACATGACCAACGGGAGCACCAACAACCTGGTCAGCAACAACGACGCCCGGGCCACCGGTGACGACAGCTTCGCGCTGTTCTCGGCGATCGACGCGGGCGGCGCCGACATGAGGGACAACGTCTACGAGAACCTGACCTCGACCCTCACCTGGCGGGCCGCCGGTGTGGCCGTCTACGGCGGCTACGGCAACACGTTCCGCAACATCTACATCGCGGACACGTTGGTCTACTCCGGCATCACCATCAGCTCGCTCGACTTCGGCTACCCGATGAACGGCTTCGGTGCCAGCCCGCCGACCCGGTTCGAGAACATCTCGATCGTGCGGGCCGGCGGGCACTTCTGGGGCTCGCAGACCTTCCCGGCCATCTGGGTCTTCTCCGCCTCGAAGGTGTTCCAGGGCATCCGGGTCAGCGATGTCGACATCGTCGATCCGACCTACAGCGGCATCATGTTCCAGACCAACTACGTCGGCGGGCAGCCGCAGAACCCGATCACCGACACGGTCTTCACGAACGTCTCGATCAGCGGGGCGCGCAAGAGTGGTGACGCCTACGACGCCAAGTCCGGCTTCGCCATCTGGGCCAACCCGATGCCGGAGGCCGGGCAGGGGCCGGCCGTCGGGTCGGTCACCTTCAACAACCTGCGGCTGAGCAACAACGCGGTGGACATCCAGAACCCCACGACGACCTTCACCATCAACCGCAACTGATCCAGCCGGCACCGGATGCCGCCGGGAGGTTCACCCCTCCCGGCGGCATCGTGCCGTGCCGACCCTCGCCGGCCGCGAACCGGGCCGCGCCGCTGGCCGCGTCCGTGGCCAGCGAATCCATCCCGTACGCCAGCTCGGTCGCCAGCGCCTCCGGCTCGGGCCGTCCGGCACCGGCCAGGACCGCCGCCCGGTCGTTGCGCAGGCAGGTCTGCGGGTGCCGGGCGATCGCCGCCGCCAGCTCCTCGGCCGCGGCCCGCGCCTGGCCGGGTGGCACCAACCGGTTGACCAACCCCATCGAGTACGCCTCATCCGCCGGCACCGGGCGGCCGGTGAGGATCAGATCCATGGCCCGGCTCTCGCCGATCAACCGGGGCAACCGCACGGTGCCACCGTCGATCAACGGCACCCCCCAGCGGCGGCAGAACACCCCGAGCGTCGCGTCGGACTCGGCGACCCGCAGGTCGCACCAGAGCGCCAACTCGAGCCCACCCGCCACCGCGTACCCGGAGATCGCCGCGATCACCGGTTTGCTGAGCGTCATCCGCGTCGGACCCATCGGGCCGTCCCCCTCCGGCTCGACCCGGTTGCCGCTCGGCGTGCCGAGGGCCTTCAGGTCGGCGCCGGCGCAGAACGTGCCACCGGCCCCCCAGAGCACAGCCACCGACGCGTCCGGATCGGCGTCGAAGGCCCGGAACGCGTCGGCGAGCGCCCGAGCCGTAGGACCGTCGACGGCGTTCCGAACGTCCGGGCGATCCAGCACCACAGTGCAAACCGCCCCAACCCGCGTCACCCGCACACCCATCCCGCCAGCATGCCCGCCCCACCCCCACCCCACAATCCCCGTCGATCTTGCACTTTCGGTCGCCGGTTCGCGGCCTGTGTCCCGAGTTGTCGGGGCAGAAAGTGCAAGATCGGCGGCGTGGGCGGGGCGGCAGGTTTGTCGTCGCCGACCGGTTTGCGACGGCGATCGCCGGGAAGTCGGTACTCGTGCGAGCACTTTTGACGAAAGTTGAGCAGGAATCCCGGCTGGACCGCGCGGGTGACCGGTTGCAGAAGGTCGTCCTGGGAACGCTGCGTCCGCGGCGGCTGCGGGACCTGCTGCACGGGGTGACGCTCGGGCATCCACTGCACCCGGCGATGGTGCAGGTGCCGGTCGGCGCGTGGATCAGCGCCGCCGTGCTGGACCTCATGCCCGGACAACGTCGACCCGCCACCGTGCTCGTCGGCCTGGGCACGGTCAGCGCGGTGCCGGCGGCGGTCGCCGGACTGAACGACTGGGCGGCACTCGCCCGGGACCAGCGCCGGGTCGGCCTCGTGCACGCCGCCGCCAACACCGTCGGCCTGACGCTGTACGCCGGCTCGCTGGCCGCGCGGCTGTCCGGTCGGCACGGCATCGGCCGCGCGCTCGGTTTCCTCGGGCTCTCGACCGTGAGCCTCGGGGCGTACATCGGGGGTCACCTCGCGTACAAGCAGGGGGCGCAGGTCAACCAGAGCGTCTCCGAGCTGCATCGGATGACCGACGGCTGGCACTCGCTCGCCGACATGGCGACGTTGCCGCAGCGCACCCTGATCACCCGAGAGGTGGACGACGACATCTCGGTGATCCTCTACCGGCACGGTGACGAGGTGACCGTGATGTTGGAGCGTTGCCCGCACCAGAGCGGGCCGCTCGGCGAGGGCGAGGTGCAGGAGATCGACGGCCACGCCTGCGTGGTCTGCCCGTGGCACGGCAGCGCGTTCCGGCTCAACGGTGGCGAGGTCATGCAGGGTCCCTCCGGCAACGACCAGCAGATCCTGCCCACCCGGATCCAGAACGGCGTGCTCCAGACCCGCCTGCCCTGACCGCGTCTCCAGACCCGCCCGCCGGGACGTCAGCTGCGTCGGTGTCGACCGACCGACGGCCCCTCCGGCATCGAGTCCAGGCCGTGCCCACCGTCGAACAACCCGCCGTCAGCCCCGTCGCCAGCCCAACCGTCGTCGCCACCCCAGGCGGACGCACCGGTGTGCGCCGTTCCGCTGCCCGGAGGTGCGATCCCGCTGCCGTACGGCGCGGTACCGCCGCCGCGAGACGCCATGCCACCACCACCGGTCGGCGCCGTGCCGCCGTCGCGTGTGGCTGGCGCTTCGAGGGCCGCCGCCGCCCGGCTGGCGGCCCAGGCGGCACCACTTCCCGCCGCCCCACCACCGGTCCGTCCCGCGCTGCTGCTCGTGCTCCCGCCGATGCTCCGGGCCGTACCGCCCCGGGGCGTGCGGGCCGCGGCCAGACGGGGGGCCGCTCCGGCGGCGGCCGGGCGGCGGCGCAGCCCCAGGACCGCGCCGATCTGTGCGCCGACAATGCTGGCCACCGCCAGTACGGCCGAGACGGCGAGAGGTCGGTTCACCCGGTCCTCGGTGCCGGCTCGGGCTGCCCCGACAGTCATCGCGGGTGGCTGGCCCGCCGACTCCGTACCGCTGGATGGTGGCGGGGCCGGCTGCTCCGGTGCGGCCCGTTCGGGCGCCGGCCGGGGCGCGGGCGGCTTCGGTGCCGCCGGCCGGTCGACGAGCCGTCCGGTGGCGTGCTTCCGGTTGCCCTGGTCGGCGGCCTCCGCGGGCAGCCGGAGCAGCTGACCAGGGCGGATGCGGTCCGGGTCGTCGAGCTTGTTCAGCTTGGCGAGCTGTCGGTAGTCGCCGAACTCGTCCAGGTAACGGTCAGCCACCTCGCCGAGGTAGTCGCCCCGCGCGACCCGGTACACGGGCGCGGCCTCGTGGTTGACGCTCGTGCCACCGGGAGCGGCGGCCCGGCCCGCCAGCCCGCCCTGCGCCAGCGGGGCCGCCGTGTCGGGCGTCGCGCCCACCCGGGTCGGGGCGGCCAGGGTGGCGGCGGCCGGTGCGTTGGTGCTCGCGTACGCCGGAGCGCCGTAGACCGCCGCGGCGCTGGCGGCGGCCGGACTGGCCGCGAGGATCAGCGCGACCGAGCCGACAAGCGCGGCGGCGGCCTTCTGCTGGCGACTCATCCCGGGCAGCTTCGGCGCCGGGCGGCGCAGGGTCTGCGCCCCCAACTCCACGAGGACGGAGAAGGCGAACGTGGCCCAGCCGAACCAGCCGGCCACCGCCAGTGCCCGCAGGAAGAGTTGGCCGTCGTCCCTGCTGGTCAGCGCGGTGCCGATCTCGGCGACGGTGGGAAGGTGATCAGGCAGGGGATTGCCGGCGAAGGCCAGCAGTGCGATCGGCGCGCCAACCAGCAGCGCACACAGCACGGCCAGTGCGCCGAGGCCGGTGAGGACGCGTCCGGTCCGCCGTGCGACGGACCCAGCCGATACGGGCATGGCTGCCTTCCTTCCTACGGTGCTGCTGCGGTGATGGCGCGCGCGGTCGCATCGCCGGTGACGGTGACCGTCTTGTCCTGGACGAAGGGCCCGATCATCGTGCGGTCGTAGGTGATCGTGACGGTGACCCGGATCAGGGTCTCCCCGGCGACCTCGGGGAAGCTCACGGTGTGGCCGCTGGTGCCCTCGGCGGCCTCCAGGTAGTTGGTGACCGCCACGAGCGCCGCCTCCCTGTCGATCCGCGTCGGCCGGCCGTCGATCGCGGCCCCCCGGTCGATGGCCTGACCGCCGGCGCGGGCGGCCTCGGCGGCCAGGTTCTCGGCACGTTGCAGGCTGCGTAGCTGGCCGGCGCCGTCGAAGGAGAGACCCACGATGGCCAGTACGCCGATCATCGCCACCGCCAGGAAGATGCTCACCCGGCCGTGGTCGCCGGCGAGGGGGCGGCGGACGTCCGCGGTCATTCCCGACTCCGGTAGCGGTCAAGTGGCGAGGTGAACGTCGCGCTGACCTGCTTCTCGCCCGGCATTCCGGGCAGGACATCGAGTGAGATGTCCCGGAGCGACACCAGGCAGACCACCGTCACCGTCACCGTCGCGTCCGTACCGGCCGTGCTGCTGAAGGCATCGTCGAAGTTTCTCGATTGGCCAGCCACCGTGGCGGTGAGTTCCGGGTTCAGTTCGTTGGCGCAGGCCAACCCGCGCCAGTCCAGCTGATCCTGGACGGCCTTCAGCGCCGCTGCTCGGGCCGTGGTCGAGTCCCGGGAGATCGAGGCGGCCCGGGCGGCATCGTGGGCCGCGGCCTCGATCGCCTCCGCCGCCACCGCCGTACGTCCGGCGACGCCGGCCAGCACCATCAGCGCGATGAACGCGGGGGCGAGCACCGCCACCTCGATGGAGACCGAGCCCCGCTCGGCGGTGCGGCTCATGGCTCGGTCAACCTCTCCACCGTTCCGTGGGCGCTCTGCCGCACCGCGAAGTCCACGCCCGGCACCACCGACAGGGACCGGCCGCTCACCGTGCAGGTGACCTCGGCCTCGTCGACGATCACGCAGGTCAGGTCGGTGCTGTCCCAGCCCACCAGCCAGCCGCCGGCGGCCTCGAGGAAGCGGGTCGCGCTGTCCACGCCGGCACCGTTGGGCGCCTGGTACGGCCGTTGCGCGTTGACACCGCTCTGTGCGGCGTGCAAGGCGGTCGAACGGGCGAGGAAGACGGCCGCGATCTGGACCGAGGCGAAGAGCAACACCAGGATCAGCGGCATCATCACGGCCAGCTCCACCGGATTCGCGCCCCGCTCCCGGTCGCCGCCGGCGAGGCGGCGCCGGGTGGCGCTGACCGCCCGGCGCCACCTGGGAAACAGGGCTCGGCGCATCCCGGCTACTCGCCTTCGCCGCCGGTGCCTGCGCCCGGGGGTTCCGGGATGTCGTTCATCCAGTTTTCGGCCTTGGTCAGGGCCAACGCGGTGACGGCGATGGCGACGGCGACCAGGCCGGCGATGATCACCGCAGTGGGCACCGGGCTGTCACCGCGCTCACCGTGGCGGCGCAGCTCGGCCAGGCGCGTCGTCAGCACGACGTGCAGGTAGCTGAGGATGGACATGGCGGAACTCCTTCAGGGGGAGGGCTTCAGAGACGGGCGACGAACGGGTAGAGGACGAAGCCGAGCAACACGAAGACGAGCAGCGCGCCCGGGATGTCGAGTCGGCTGGTCACCCCCTCGGCGTGCGCGAGGTTGTCGGTGCGGATCTGGTCGCGGAGCGAGTCGGCCCGGCTGCGCAGGGTCTCGTGCACCTGTGCGCCCTCGCTGCCGGAGGAGCGCATGATCGCGCCGACGTCACCCAGCTCCGGAATGCCGATCTTGTCGGCGAGGTCGCGCAACTCGTCCCAGGGCGCGTGCATCTGCATCTGGGCGATCCGCAGCGACTCCTGGAGCCGGTCGAACACCCAGCCGTCGCAGACCGCCGCGGCGCGCTCCAACGACTGCACCGGCCCGTGCGCGGCGGAGAGCTGCAACGCCACCAGGTCGAGGTAGGTGCAGACGGCGGCGCGGAACTCGGCCCGCGCGGCCTCGGCCTTGGTCAGTACGGCCCGGTGCGCCAGCAGCCCGCCGATCAGTGCCAGGCCGAGGCTGCCGAGCACCGGTACGACGAGCGGAAACGAGACGCCGAGCACCAGCAGCGCCACCCCGAGCAGGGTCGGCGTGGCCAGCCCGACAAGTGCGGAGAGCAGCACCGACAGCGCGTACTGCTCGGGGGTCTGGCCGATCAGGGCGAGCTGCCGGTGCGGCGGTCGCAGCCAGCGGGCCAAGCCGGTCAACGAGTCCAGTCGCCGGGAGGCGGGTGTGGCGAGCCGGCCGGTGCCCGGTGGCTGGTGCAGCCGACGCAGCGCCGGCCCCAGCGCCGGGGTCGCCGGCACCAACTCCCGGACCACCAGGAACACGCCCAACCCGACGCCGGCACCACCGCAGACGGCCATGGTGAGCTGCCAGTTCAGCATCATGCGATCACCTCGGCGGGGTCGGGCGCCGGCAGGAACCGGGACGGCCGCTGTGGCTGGCTCATCGACCGCACCCACGCCAACAGGCCGACGAAGGCGGCGCCCAGGGCGGCCATCACCACCTGACCCACCGGTGTGCCGTACGGCTTGATGTACTCGGCGTTGAGCAGCCCGTACGCCAGGGTGGCCAGGGTCATGGCGGTGAGGAAGCGGACCGCGAACCGGGGTTGGGTCCGCTTGGCCTCGATCTCTCGGCGGGTGGCCACCTCCGCGGATGCCGCGCCGGCGATGGAGCCCAGCACGTCACCCAGCCGTTCGCCCCGGTCCGACAGGTGCAGGATCAGCGCCGCGACCACCTGGTCACCGACCGGGTCGGCGATCTCGTCGGCGAACGCCAGCAACGCCGATCGGGCCAGCCAGCCGGCCTGTAGGCGGGCGGCGAGCAGCCGTACCTCTTCCTCGATGCCGGGTGGCACGCTGCCGATCGTGCCGATGATCGACTGTTGGAGGCCCTGCCCGGTGCCGGAGACGTCCTTGAGTCGACGGGTCCACTCGCCCACCGCCTCGATCCGGGCGATCGCCCTCTGCTCGGCCCTGCCCACCCCGAACAGCCACGGGGTGCCGGGCACCGCCACCGCCACCAGCAGGCCCACCACCGGCAGCCCGGTCAGCAGGAACGCCAGTGCGCCGGCACCCAGCGCGGCGACCAGCAGCGCCTGGTAGGCCCGCTGCTCGGTCGGCGTGGCGCCCGGTCCGCGCCACAGTCGAGACAGACCCGGCCCGGCTCCCGGACGAGGTCCGGGTGGCCGGCGGGTGCCGACGAGCGCGACCACGGCCAACAGCAGCCCGGCCACACAGGCCGCCCCGGAGACCACGGCGATCAACTCGACGCTGGCCAGCATCAGGTCACCGCCGGGCCAGTCGGGTCTGCCGGGGCCGTCGCCAGGCACCGGCGCCGGCCTCGACCCACCGGGTCAGCAACCGCGCGTCGTAACCCACCCGCAGCAACTGGTCGCGGACCCGTTCCGGCAGGTGCCGGGGGACCGCCCGACCGTCCGGGCCGGGACCGAACACCGTGGTGGTGGTGATCCGACCGGCTTCGCCGGCCCCGATCACCTCCTCCACATGGGAGACGAACCGGTGTTTCCGTCCGCCGATGGCGGTCTCGTCCTCGATGGTGACGTAGACGATCAGGTCGAGGGCGTTGCCGGCCATCCGGCGGGCCTGGTCGACTGTCATCTCGCGGCCGTGTGCCAACGCCAGCTCGACGATCCGTTCGCCCACCCCGGCGGCCGTACGGGCGTGGATGGTGCACATCGAGCCCCGGCTGGTGGTCATCGCCTGGAGCATCGGCACGATCTCCCGGGACCGCACCTCACCGACGATGATCCGCAGCACGCCCATCCGCAGCGACAGGGGGATCAGGTCGGCGATCGTCACCTCACCGGCCGGACGGCCGTCGAAGCCGCGCTCGCCGTGCCCCTCCCGGGCCTCGAAGCTCATCACCGCCCGGTGCCGCTCCCGGCGGCGGGCCGGCAGCAGTTCGCGGCTCTCCTCCAGCAGCACGTACGGCTCGTCCGGCGGGATCTCGTTCATCAACGCCCGGATGATCGTGGTCTTACCGGCACCGGCCAACCCGGCGACCATGATGTTCAACCCGGCGCGCATCGCCGCGCGCAGGAAGTCGCGCAGCAGCGGGTCGATCATCTCGTCGAGGTCGCCACGGGTGCCCGCGATGTCGTCGAGGCTCACGTCCAGTGTGTTGTGCTTGCGGATCACCGCGTACGGGCGGTGGCTGACCAGGAACACCGCCGCCAGCCGGCTGCCGTCGGGCAGTTGCAGGTCGAGGGTGGGCTTCACGGTGGACAGCGACCGCTCGGTCGCGCCCGCCCGGCGGGCCGCCGCTTGGAGGATCTCCACGAGTTCGGCGTCGCTGTCGGCGATCGGCTCGGCCCAGTCCACCCCACCGCCGTGCCTGGTGATGCGCACCTGGTCGCAGCCGAGGATGTGCACCTCCTCGATGGTGTCGTCGACCAGCAGCGTCTGTAGCCGACCGAGCCCCACCAGTTCGGCGGTCACCTGGTCGAGCAGCAGGCGCTCCTCGCCGGCAGCCATCGGGGTGCCGGCCCGGCGGACGAAGTCCGCGTACTGGGCGACCACCGTGACGGCCAGCCGGGCCCGTTCGGTGTCCTCCTCGTCGGCGGTGAACTCCCGGCCGCGCTGCCACAGGGTGAGCCGTTCGGTGAGTTCCCGGCGCAACTCCCGGACCACCTGGAAGTCCATCCGGGGTCGCGGCGTCGATGCCGTTGGCGCTGCGGCCGTGGGCACCGGCTGCGGCGTCGGCGCGGACTGTTGGTGCCGGCCGTTCGGCCCGGCCAGCGGCGGCTCGGTGGAGGTCACGCCCGGCGGCTGTTGACGAGGATCCGCGGAGACCGGCTCAAACCGCATCTGGAACCCCCTGCTGCACGGGCCACGCCAGCCGGGCCTGCCGCCGCTCCAGGAGCGCGCCGATCGGCACCTCCAACGCGGCGGCCGCGCGCATCAGCGGCCGTCCGGTCCGCACGGTCCCGCCCAGGGTGAGCACCCCGGCGGTACGCGGATCGTGGGGCAGCCGCGCGACGACCGGCAGTTTCAGGGCTCGGCTGATCTCGGCTCGCCCGTGTCCGCCGCCGACCAGCAGCAGCCGCAGGGTGCCGGGTGGAACCCGGTGCTCGGCGAAGTCCCGTTCGATCGCGGTGACCACCGCCCGGGTGCCGGAGAGGTCCGGCAGGTGCGCCCGGGTCACCAGCAGCACCACCGAGGCCGCCCGCAGCACCGGCCACGGGGGTGCGGCCACGTGCAGCCGGCCGCAGTCGACGAGCACGTCGTAGCCGGGGATGCCGCGATCGAGGGCGTTGAAGTAGTCGGCGAACCGCTGCCAGAGCGGGGTGACGCTGCCGCCCTGGGCCGGGTCGACGAGGCCGGGCAGCAGCAGTCGCTCCCGGTGGGGTGCGTCCAGGTCGACCAGTTGCGACCAGAACGCGGTCTCCAGGTTGCCGTCGCGCAGTTCCCCGACGGCCAGTTCGCCGATGCCGCGAGGGCCGTCCAACTGGCCGCCGAGATAGCCGGCGAGGATCGACCCGCCAGCCGGGTCGCACTCGGCGAGGACCAGCCGTCGGTGCCACGCCAGTGTGCAGGCCAGCGCGGACGTCGTGACGCCGGGCGAACCCTTCGCGGACACCAGCGCGATGATCGCCATGCTCAGGCCGCTTCGGTCAGCACGACGGCGACGCGCGACTGCGCGGTGAGAGCCACCACCGCGGGCACGTCCCGGGTGGGCAGCGCCAGGTACAGCACCTTGTCGTTGTTGGCCGGACTGACCATGTCGATCACGATGGCCGGGAACCTGGTGCCGGCGGCGGCCGGGTCCCCGTTGGCGCCGCGGTCCGGGGTGCTGATCAGCAGCACCTTGTCCCCGGGGTGCAGTTGCCGGGCCGGCACCTGGGCGGTCTTCAGGCCGAGCGCGATCTGCTGCTGGTCGGGACCGAGCAGCGGATCGTCGGTGACGTGCCCCAGGGTGAGCAGGGTGCCCGGGACCAGCTTCACCGCGGCCCGTTTGCCGACCACCTCGTCGAGCCGGCCGGCGGGCACCGGACGCAACCCCTGACCGCCAGCTACCTGCACGGTGATCAGGTCGGCGGCGCTGACCTCCCGACCCACCTCCACCGGCCGGGCGACCGCGAGATAGCTGCCGGTGGCCCGGACCGAGGTGACCGCGAACGCCGCGCCCAGCCCACCCAGGGCGATCAGGAGTACGGCGAGACCGAGCAACCCCGGGCGGACCCGACGCTGCCGGACCACCTTGGGCGGGCTGACCGGTGCGTCGACCGACCCCGTTCCGTTGTGCGTCGCGAGACTCATCGGGTCACCACCTGGAGTTCGTTGATCTGGATCTGCACGACGCCGCTGTTCCGGGTCACCCGGATCTCTCCGCTCTGCCCACCGCCGTTCCAGGTCACCTTCCAGTGCGTGGTGGCGGTGACGTCGTATTTACCGGCCTTCTGGTAGCCCTTGTCGTAGCCGCAGGTCGGGGAGGTGCGGCCGGCAAGGTTCTTGTCCGTTGCGACGTACGGGGTGGCGGCGTCGGGGCAGGACACGCGATCGCCGTTGCCCATGTCCCAGACGATCTCGCTAACCTCCGCCGTGATTTCGACGGTCACGTCCCGATCGGTCTCGTCGGCGTGGAGCGGGCCGAAGTGGCCGGGGTCCTTGTTGTCGGACCACATCCAGACCGGCAGGCCGACCAGGCCGGGGCCGTTGTCCTTGCGGGGTGCGACAGCCAGCGGCGCCCGCTTCAGCGTGATCTTCGCCAGGGCGCGTCGGGCCAACTCCGCCGGGTTCGGGGGCGCGCCGAAGCCGGGCGGCGCCTCCCGCAACACCACGGTGACGTTGCCGACGTCCGTGCCGTCGTTGCAGGTCTGCACGTACCAGTGCTGGCCCTCGGGTGCCTCGTTCTGCGGCTCGGCCAGCTCGTAGTAGCAGCCGTCGCCGCTGTTGAACCAGCCTTTGAGATCGTCGTAGCAGGGCACGGTCCGCCCGTCCCACTTGCAGACGCCGTCACCGTCACCGCCACCGTCGTCTTCGTCATCGCCGCCGCCGTTGTTGCCGCCGCCGCCCGGCTTGCCGGGTTCGTCGTCCCAGACGCTGCAGTCGGGCTGGTCGGGCGGGCAACTGGCCCCCGGACCGGCGCGCCGAGCTGCGGCTGCCGGCAGGGTCGTGCCGGCCACCAGGAGGAGCGCGAGCCCGATCCCGGCGAGGGTCCGCCGAGCCGCCGAGACCCCGGGAGTACGCGTCGGAGCGTCCGCTCCGGCCCGGGTCAGCATGGCTGGTCCCGGTGCAGCGTGCCGGAGTTGATCAGCCAACGGCCGTCGGGATACCGCGTCGCGGTGGCGGTGGAGAGGTGCCGGCCGCCGCCGCTGCCCGGGACGACGCGCTTGTCCTTGGCGTAGACCAGCCGGTAGCCGGTCAGGTCCAGGCAGTCCTGGATCTCGACGGTGGCCGGGTTCGCGTCCAGACTGACGGCGGTCACGGTCGGGTCCGACTTCAACGTCCCGGTACGCACAGCACCGTGCTCCTTAGCGTCTCGAATGGACAATTGCACCCGGGTCAGAAGTGGATCAGCGAGAAAACGGGACAGTTCCGGCGCACGCGGATCACTGCGTCCACTCGCCGTCCGCGAGGCCGCCAAATAACCGGAGTACGCGTCAAGCGCCGCCTTTTCCGCAGCGCGTCGGTCGACGTCGGGAGCCACCGGTTGCCCGTCGTCCTGGGCTGCCGCCGGCCATTCGGCGGCCTCCCGCCCACTGGCGCAGGCGGTGACCGGCACCGCCGCCACGACCGCCAGCAGGCAGATCGCCGCTCGTCTGAGCTGCCGTCCGCGCACCGTCGAGCCTCCTCGTGGTCGCCCGGCGGGGTGAAGGATCACCGCCGCAGGGCATGCGGAAGCGCGCCCGGATCAGCACATCCCGGAACGATCATTGCGCCTCTGCATTCACCGTTACGGATCTTCTACAAATGCAGGTCCCATGCCGTCGGGTGGTTAAGGTGAGGCTTGCGTCACACCCAAGGGGCGAGCATAGGCTGACGTTCGCCGATGCAACAGAGGCAATTCAAGCGAATACTCTGAGTGATGAAGGGTGGTGGTGGCGGGTGTCCGTGCCGCGTCCCGCGCAATGGCCCGGCGGAAGGTCGTCCATGACCCGGCGTCGGCGGACCGCCTGGGGCCAGCGGCGTCTCGTCGGCGGTCCCGGGAGTGGGACATCGCGGCCTCATCCCGGCATCCGGGCGGAGTTGTCGACCGGTCGACGATCCGCCGCGTCCGGCGGAGCGCCCGGCCCCGATCTCGCCGGAGGCACCCGCCGATGGTCGGCGGGGGAGGTCGCTTTCTGCGCCATCCGCCACACCGTAGCGATCGTCCAGTCACTATCCGTGTGCGCCGTCCCGGCGGTGCATCGGGGCTCCTTGGCGGTGACATGGCACTGACCGGCCCCCCTGCCGCCCTCCCTGGTCGGGGAAACCCACCCGATCGGAGCCCGGCGCCCCGGTCGTCCGGTGGCCCGACCGCACCCGCCCGCCCGCCGGCAGCCGCACCCGGGAAAAGCACGACGACATCCGGCGGCTCGGCGCACACGACCTCCTCGTCCCCGGGGCGTCGGACCCCTTCGACGGCACGCGCAGCCGTGGCTCACGTCCGGGTCCCGACCGTGCTCGCGTTCCTCACGGTCGGCCCGCTGATGCGGATGGCCGCGCTGCGCTACGCCGTACCCCCGGGTCTGCCGAACCGGACCGGCTGCGACGCCTGCGGCGCGGCGGTCGGCCTGACCCGGCCCTGGCCCGCGCTGGGTCCGGCGGCCCGGTGCGGTCGCTGCCGCGCACGTGTCGGCCCACCGCCGGGAACGGTCGAGCTGGCCGGGCTCGCCGCGGTGCTGCTGCTGGCCCTGGTCGGCCCATCGGGCGGGGCGCTGCCGGCGCTGGCCTGGTGGTTCGGCTGGACGATCCCGGCGGTCTTCGTCGACCTGGCCGTGCACCGCCTGCCGGATCGGCTCACCCTGCCGGCGGCGGCCGGGACGTGGTTGCTGCTCGGCGTCGCCGCCGCCCTTGCCGGCGAGCCGGGGCCGTGGCTGCGGGCTGCCGTCGGCGGCACGGGGCTGGCGCTGTTCTTCGCCACCACCACGTTGCTGCTGGGCAACCGCGGCTTCGGGCTGGGAGACGCCAAGCTGGCGCTCGGTGTGGGAGCGCTGCTCGGCTGGTACGGCTGGCCGGTGCTGCTGCTCGGGCTGCTGCTCGCCTTCGGGTTGTCCGCGCTGGTGAGTGTGGGCCTGCTGGCCGCGCGCCGAGTCAACTGGAGCACACACCTGCCGTTCGGCCCGTTCCTGCTGCTCGGCACGGTCGGCGCGCTCCTGCTGGCCGGCTGACGCCGCCCGCCGCCGCTGCCCGCCGCCCGTGCCCGCCCCTCGCCAAGATCGTGCTCGATCCTGGATCTGGTGGCATCGCGCGGGCTGGCAGACCACTACAACCAGGATCGAGCGTGATCTTCTCCGACGCGGAGGTCACTGGCGGGTGCGGCTCGCCAGCTTCGGGACCGGGGGATCGGCGCGGTTGCCTCGACGGCGGAGCGCCTCGGCGGCCGGGCGGGCCAGCAGTGGGGCTGCCACCACGGCGACCAGCGCACCGAACAGCACGCCCGCGATCACGTCGTGCGGGTAGTGCACGCCCACGAAGACCCGGGAGAAGGCACCCAGTGCGGCAAGCGGCAGCGCGACCAGGCCGAGTCGACGGGAGAGCAGGAGCGTGGTCACCGCCAGCGCGCCGGCGATCGTGGCGTGGTTGCTGGGGAACGACCAGTCGCCCGGGGGTGGGCAGGTGCCCGCGATGATCGCCCGGCCGACCGTCCGACAGGGGCGGTCCTCGTCCACCACTGTCTTGAACCATTCGCTGCCGACGTACGCGAGGATGGCCGGTAGCGGCGCGACCAGGGCGAGGGCCCGGTCGTGCGGACCACCGGACCATCGGGTCAGCGCGGCCAGCACCAGCAGCGCGCCGAGCAGCAGGATCACCCCCTCGGTGGCGTGCCCGACGAACCACTGCACCGGCTCCGGACTGCTGGCAGCGGCGTCGACGACATCGCGATACCACTCAGCACTGATCTCCGGAACGTCCACGCTGCCGTTGGCGGCCATGCATCACCTCACCTCTCGTTCATACCCTGTTCACCTGGGGGACACCCTAGGAACGCCGCAGCGGGTAGCGGAGCAGTCGAAGGTCGGTCGGGCACCCTGACCTTCGTCCAGGATTCGTTCAGGCGGCTCTGCTTGGCTGGTCGAGGACGTCGGCATTCACGGGAGGCTTTGTGCAGACCAGTTCGGCCACCGACCAACCGCCGCCCGCCAGCGGGACGGTGGACGACGAGGCCTGGCGGATCCGGCGTACGAAGGCCGACCTGGACCGGCTCGGCGAGACCGAGTCGATCTTCGCGGTGGGCAACGGGTGGGTCGGTTGGCGTGGCGTGCTCGACGAGGGTGCGCCGTGCGGGATGCCCGGCAGCTACGTCAATGGCTTCCACGAGCGGCGCGAGCTGAGCTACCCCGAGGAGGGGTACGCGTTTCCGCAGGCCAGCGACACCGTCATCAGCGCGCCGAACGCCGCGCTGATCCGGCTCTGGGTCGACGACGAGCCGCTGGACATCCGCACCGGGACGCTACGCGGCCACGAACAGGTGCTCGACCTGCGCGCCGGCGTGCTGCGCCGGGAAACCGAGTGGATCTCGCCGGGCGGGCGGGGAGTGCGCATCCGCAGCACCCGGTTGGTGTCCCTGCCGCGCCGTCCGGTGGCCGCCGTCCAGTACGAGGTCGAGCCGCTGGACGCCCCCGTGGAGGTGCGGGTCTGCTCGGATCTGCTGGCCAACGAGACGGTGCCGGAGCGCTCGGACGACCCCCGGGCCGCCTCGGTGCCCGACAACCCGCTGACCGCCGAGGCGTACCGCGCGGCTGACCTCGACGGGGTGCTGGTACACCGCACCGAACGCAGCGGTCAGCGTGTCGCGGTCGCGGTCAGTCACCTGGTGGACGGGCCGGACACGGTCACGGTCACCGGTGACTGCACCCCGGACCGGGTACGGCTGACCGTGGCGGATCGGCTGCACCTCGGGGAGCGGCTGCGGCTGACGAAGTTCGCGGCCTACGAATGGGCGATGATCGACGGCACGGCGGTCGACGAGTTGGCGGCCCTGGTCACCGCCGAGGCGGACGCGGCGCGCGCGGACGGTTTCGACGCCCTGCTCACCGACCAGCGGGCCGCCCTGGACGCGGCCTGGCAGGTCGCCGACGTGCAGCTCGACGGTGACCCGGAGCTGCAACAGGCGATCCGGTTCGCGATGTTCCACCTGATCCAGGCCGGCCGCCCGGACTCCGACCGGACCATCGCGGCGAAGGGGCTGACCGGCAACGGCTACGACGGGCACGTCCTGTGGGACACCGAGACCTACGTTCTGCCGGTGCTCACCTACCTGGCCCCGGCGGTGGCCCGTTCGGCGCTCAGGTGGCGGCACACCCACCTGCCCGAGGCCCGCGAGCGGGCCACGGAACTGCGGCTGACCGGCGCGGCGTTCCCGTGGCGCACCATCGGCGGCCGGGAGTGCTCCGGCTACTGGCCGGCCGGCACCGCCGCGTTGCACGTCAACGCCGACATCGCCGACGCGGTGCTGCGCTACCTGGCCGCCACGGACGACGAGCGGTTCCTCGCCGAGGCGGGGCTGGAGTTGCTCGTGGAGACGGCCCGGCTCTGGCACGGCTTCGGGCACTGGTCCGGCGAGGATGCCTTCCACCTGCACGGGGTGACCGGCCCGGACGAGTACGCCGCCCTTGTCGATGACAACGTCTTCACCAACCTGATGGCCCGGCGCAACCTGCGGGGAGCGGCGGACGCCGCCGAGCGCCACCCCGACGTGGCCGGTCGGCTCGGCGTGGAGCACGACGAGGTGGCCGGCTGGCGGGCCGCGGCCGACGCGATGGTCGTCCCGTACGACCACGAGCGCGGTGTGCACCAGCAGGCCGCCGGGTTCACCGAGCAGCCCGAGTGGGACTTCGCGAACACGGGCGACGACGACTATCCCCTGCTCCTGCACTTCCCCTACCTGGAGTTGTACCGCAAGCAGGTGGTGAAGCAGGCCGACCTGGTGCTCGCCATGCAGCTCTGCCCCGGCGAGTTCACCGCCGCCGAGAAGGCCCGCAACCTGGCCTACTACGAGGCTCGCACCGTCCGTGACTCGTCGCTGTCGGCGGCCCCGCAGGGGGTGCTGGCCGCCGAGGTCGGGCACCTGGATCTGGCGTACGACCTGTTCGCCGAGTCGGTCCTGCAGGATCTGGCGGACCTGGGGGACAAGACCGCCGACGGGCTGCACCTGGCGTCACTGGCCGGTGCGTGGTTGGCGCTGGTGCAGGGCTTCGGCGGGCTGCGCGACGACCGGGGTGTGCTCTCCTTCGACCCCCGGCTGCCGCGCCGGATCGACCGGCTGGCGTTCAGCCTGCACTGGCGTGGCCACCGGCTGCGCGTCACGGTGACTCCGACCGAGGCCCGCTACGAGTTGCCCGGCGCCGGCCCGGACGCCGAGGTCGAGCTGTGGCACCACGGTGAGTCGCTGCGGATCACGGAGGCCGAACCGGTCACCCGGCCGATGCCGGCGGTGCCCGACCCCGGGCCGGAGCCGCACTCCCCGCCCGGCCGCCGCCCCGCCCGCCGCTCGGCCGACTGAGCCACGGGCAGCCAGCCCGCGGTTCGCGCGGCACGGCTCAGGTCGGTCCGGGGCGGCCGGCCATGCGCTCGCGGACGGCCTCCAGCGCCTCGAAGGCGTACGCCCAGTTGTGGCATTTGAAGCTGCGCAGGCCGTCGATCGCGGTGTGGCAGTCGGCGCAGCGCACACCGGCGATGGCTGCCGGAATCCCGGTGTTGACGTACTTGCGCTCGCCGAGGATGACGGTGGCGATCATGGCCTTGTCGTGCACGCCGGAGAGTGCCGACGACACGATGTCGTACCAGGTGACGCGTCGGCCACACTTCGGGCAGTCGGGTTCGTCGCCGCTGACCCAGAGCGGGGCGCCGATGCTGCGCGCCGGCATGCCGAGCAGCTTCTCCAGCCGCCGGACGTCCGCCTCCGGGGTGGTCCAGCGGTGTCGGCCGGGCAGTGCCGCGGGCGAGTCGTACACGGCGCGGAACAGGTCGTGGTCGACAGGCACGGTCTCCCGCTGAGCGGTCATCGTCGTCCCCTCTCGTTGAGTCGGTGCCCCCACCGTGGTCACCGACGACCTTCGGCGCTGCCGGATCAACGACTCGAGGGGTCGACGGGTCGTCGTCGAGGGGGTCGGCCGTTGACCCGTTTCCGCCTCCGGTGGCCGGCCCCGGGTGGTACGACGGAGGCCTGACGTGCGGGCCACCGGGAGGAGCGCCGATGGCGAGCAGGCCCGAACGGCTGCTGCGGGGCGATGACGCACCGCTGAGCGCCTCGTTCCTGGAGCTCTTCTTCGACCTGGCGTTCGTGCTCGCCCTCAGTCAACTCGCGGGGCACCTGCTGCACGACCTCACTCTGCCCGGGGCACTGCGTACCGCCCTGCTGTTGGCCGGCGTGTGGTGGATCTGGGTGACCACCACCTGGTTCGCCGACTGGTACGACCCGGACAGCCCGTGGGTCCGGTGGCTGCTGGTCGCTGCCGCGCTGGGCAGCCTGCTGGCCGGGGTGGCGATTCCGCAGGCGTTGGACGGGCGGGGCCTGCTCTTCGCCGGCGCGTACGTCGCGGTCCACATCGCCCGCGGCGCGGTGACCGCGTTCGCGCTGCGCGGTCACCCTCGACAGAGGAGGGCGCTGCGGATCCTCTGTTGGTTCAGCGTGTCCGCCGTGCCGTGGCTGGTCGGTGGGTTCCTGCCGGAGTGGCGGGTGCCGCTCTGGCTGTTCGCTCTCGCGATCGACTTCACCGGTCCACGAATCGGCTGGCCCACTCCCCGGCTGGGACGGACGTCCCGGCAGGAACTACGCCTCGCCAGCGAACACTTCGCCGAGCGGTACCAGCAGATCATGATCATCGCGCTCGGCGAACTCGTCCTGGTCGCCGGTCTCTCGTACGCCGGCACCCACCTGGACCTTCCGCAGACCGCTGCCTTCCTGCTGGTCTTCGCCACCGCCGTGCTGATCGGTCTGCTCTACGTGACGCCCGCCGGTCAGCGCCTCGGCCCGGCCATCGAGCGCGCCGACCCAGGCCGGCTCGGTGTCATCATCGGCTACCTGCACCTCGTGATGATCGCCGGGTTGGTGGTCACCGCCGTCGGGGCCGAACTGAGCATCGCCCACCCCACGAAGGCGAGTGACCTGACCGCAGCCGTCGTCATCCTGGGAGGTCCGACGCTGTTCCTCCTCGGACGGACCCTGTTCTCGGTGGCGATCCACCGGCGACTCTCCTGGCCCCGGGTCGCCGCCCTGTTCGTGATGTCCGGTGCGGCGGCCGTTCTGCGACTGCCGCTGCTGGCGGTCAGCGCGGTCGCCACCGGGGTGGTGCTCACGGTGGTCGTCCTGGACCACGCGGGCATCCGCTCCTATCGCCGCGTCAAAAATCCCTGACTAAAGTCAGACGTATGGACTCCGCGCTCATCGCCGCCGTGCGGCGGTTCAACCGGACGGTCACCCAGCGCGTGGGTGCGCTCGACGACGAGTACATGGCACAGGGGCGACCCCTCGGGCAGGCGCGTGTGCTCTGGGAGATCGGCCCCTCCGGCGCCGAGGTCGCCGCGCTACGGGCCCGGCTCAACCTGGACTCCGGCCACCTCAGCCGGCTCCTGCGCGCTCTGGAGAACGACGGCCTGGTCACCGTGGGACCGGCCGATCAGGCCGGGGGCGACGGCCGGGTCCGCACCGCCACGCTCACCGCCGCCGGTCGTACGGCGTGGGCCGATCTCGACCAGCGGTCGGACGACCTCGCCGCCTCGATCCTCGAACCGCTCACCGAGCACCGTCGGGAACGACTCGTCGCGGCCATGGCGGAGGTCGAACGGCTGCTCATCGGCTCGATGGTCGTCATCGAGGCGTGCCCGCCGAGCGACCCGCGGGCCCGCGCCTGCCTGCGCGCGTACGCCCGGGAGATCGGGCGACGGTTCGACGACGGGTTCGACCCGGAGCTGAGCAACCCGGTCCCGGACGAGGCGCTGGTCCCGCCCGCCGGTGTGCTCCTGCTCGCCACCCTCAACGCCGAACCGATCGGCTGCGGCGCGGTCAAACTCCTCCCGGACGGCCAGGCCGAGCTCAAACGCGTCTGGGTGGCCGACGCCGTGCGCGGGCTCGGCATCGGCTGGCGGCTGCTGGGCGAGTTGGAGCGGTACGCCGCGGAGCGTGGCGCGACGGCCGTCCGGCTGGACACCAACCGCAACCTCACCGAGGCGATCGCCATGTACCGCGCGGCCGGTTATGTGGAGATCGAGCCGTACAACACCGAGCACTACGCCCACCACTGGTTCGGCAAGCGGTTGGAGCGGTGAGGGCCGCATCGGGACTACTACAGCCGCTCGAAGCTCTCCATGCCGGCGAGTTTCAGCACCTCGGTACGGGTCGCCGGGCACTCCTGCCGGGTCTGGTCGTCGATCTGACGGCCGGTCGGCACGGGACCCTGCAACTCGTACCAGGAATAGAGATTCACGGTGAGGTTGGCCATCGCGCCCGTCTCGGACCCGATGCCCTTCAGGGTCGGCAACTGGCCGTCCAGGTAGGCGCACACCGCCTTCGCCGACACCGGCGTGGAGTCGCCCTGCGGAGCGGATCCGGCCGCGCTGGACGCGGCGGCGGTTGCGGTGGGGTTGTTCGGCGCCGCAGCCCCGGGACCGGGCGTGTCGGTGTCGGTGCACGCCGTCGCGGCTAGGACAACGCAGACGACCGGCGCGAGCAAACGGATCGTTCTCATCGGGTTTCGTCCTGACGTGGTTGTTGGTGGGTAGCGACTGCGGGATGGGTTGTCAGTCCTCGACGGAGTTCGCGGCGACGAGCCAGAGGCCGGCGGGCAGCCGGTAGCCGCCGCCGGGCGCACGGAAACGGTCGAGCAGCCGGGCGGCCCCCGCCCGAGCCGATGCCTGCCCAGCCGGCGGAGCCGCCCGGTACGCGGCACCGGCCGGGCCGACCTCGACAAGCCATTCGGCCACCGCGTCGGCGTCGTCCGGAGTTTCCAGGGCGACGTCGCACGGTGTGATCGTGACGGCGGTGAAGCCGGCCTCGGTGAGGATCCGGTCGAGCCGCGCCGGGTCCGCGAACGCGAACGGACCGGGCTCGTCACCGACCGGGAGCGGTGGCAACGGTCCGAGATGCGGTGCGGCGCCGAGCATCGCCGCGGACAGCCACGGATTGACGCCGCTGTCGCGGAAGACGGTCGCGGCGAGGCGCCCTCCCGGGCGCAGTGATCGCCGGATCGCGCGACAGCCGGCCACCGGGTCCGCCAACAGCATCAGGGTCATTCGTGAGTACGCCGCGTCGAACGGAGCACCCGGCACGACATCGAGAGTCTCGATGTCGGCCACGTGGAACTGGATGCCCGGGTGCCGGTCGGTGGGGAACCGGCGTCGAGCGGCGGTCACCATCGTCTCGTCGATGTCGACACCTGTCGCCGCGCCGGCCGCGCCGACCGCGGCGGCGATCTCGGCCGTGGTGCCGCCGCAGCCGCAGCCCACATCGAGGATCCGTTCGGCGGGTCGTGCGGCCAGTCGATCCAGGGCCGCCGCTCCCAGCGGTCGACCGGTCTCGTCCTGCCGATCCGCGTGCCGAATCCAGCCAGCCGCCGCTCCCGCCCAGAAAGCGGCGCTGCGGGCCCGCAGGCTGGCGGTGTCGGCCATCAGAACGGCATCTCGGCGCCGTCGACGCTCATCGAGCGGAAGTGCGCCGCCTTCGTCGGGTCGAAGCCGTCCTCCTGTGCCGCCAGGCCAGCAGCCCGGACCAGTCGTTCGGACTGGAACCGACGGAATGCCGCCTCGTCCTGCCAGACGTTGATGATCCGCCAGCCGTCCTCGGTCGCCCCGGCGACATGGGCGAGCAGACCCGGCGGTCGATCCGGTCCAAGGTGTCGCTCCACCTGCCGGTATTCCGCCTCGCTGACGCCGGGCATCTCTTGCAACACACCGAACGGCATGGCCACCACCTCTCGATAGAGTGAGACTCTATCCAATAGAGCACTACACTCGAAGCGTGGTTGTCAAGAGACGTTACGAGTCTTCTCGCCGACAGGAGCAGGCCCGACAGACCCGGCGAGCGATCCTCGAAGCGGCCGGCCGGCTGTTCGTCGACCCGGGCTACGCGGCCACACCGCTGACCGCTGTCGCCGTGGAAGCCGGCGTCGCGGTCCAGACCCTGTACGCGGTGTTCGGCAGCAAGCGGCACCTGCTCTCCCAGTTGGTCGACGTCACCCTGGCCGGCGACGACGAACCGGTGGCCCTGCCGGACCGGCCCTTCGTCGCCGAGATCCGCGCACTCGCCGACCCCCGGGCCAAGCTCGTCCGCTACGCCCGCCACCTGGCCGAGGTCAACGCCCGGCAGGCCCAGGTGATGCTCGCGCTGGCCGGCGCGGCCACGGCCGACCCAGACGTCGCCGAGATCTGGCGCAAGAACGTCGACGACCGCCGCCGCGGCATGGCCATGTTCGCCGCCGAACTCGTCGGCACCGGAGGCGTACGCCCTGACCTGGGCGTCGATCAGGTGGCCGACATCCTCTGGTTGGCCCAGGACGTCCGCAACTTCGACTGGCTCGTCCGGCAACGCGGATGGGAGATCGAGCAGTACCAGCGGTGGTATGTGGACACCGTCGGCGGGGCGATCCTCGCCAGCGTCGAATAACAGGCGGCCGCCGACAATTGCGACGCTGCGGCATCCCGTCCACAGGGCGTAAGACATTGCCGGGCATCGCTACGGTCGGAGGAGTGGCAGAGGAGGCTGGTCCCGGTCAGTGGCGAGATCGTGCCCTGGGGTTCGGCGCCGCTCTGGCCGTCGCCGCTGTCTGCGGGGTGTCGTCCCTCGGCCTGCTGTTTCTCGGCGCGTATCTGGACGGGGTAATACTTCTCGGTGCCATCCTGCGCCTGATCGGGATCCAAGTCGCCTACGCCGGAGTGATGCTCTGCGCCTTCTGCCTTCTCGTCTCCCTGCTGGGCGCGGACCTGTTCGCAAAACTGTTCCTCGTACGCGACAAGGCCATTACTCCCGAGGTCGAGCGTGAGCTGACGGCGATGCGGGAAGCGCCCGCCACGGTGCCGATCACCGCCGGGCACGGGGTGCTGCGGATCCTCGCCGTCAAGCCCCTGTTGTGGCTCGACCCCGATGCCTACGGCGACGACACCACCCCGGTCGTCGTCGTCGACGAGGTCGAGCATCGGTTGCCCGGCTGGGACCCGTACGACATCGTGGCCCTCGCCGGGACCGTCGAGGTGGCGACCTGGCTGCCGCTGCGCATCGGCCGGTCCGGGCGGCAGGTCGACGGCTCCTTCTCGGTCGCGGAGGGGCAGGTCACCGCTGTGGTGTATCGGCCGTCGTCGCTTCCCGAACTCCCCGGAACGTTGGCGACGGTGGCCCGCGAGGTGGAGGGGGACCTGTCACTGTCCCGCTTGAGCTGGGTGACCGCCCTGCTCATCGGGCTCGGCTTCGTGGTGTGGCTGGCCTTCAGCTAACTGAGGCGTTGTGCGGTGTCGGCGAACGAGCGGATGAGTTCCGTCTCATTGTCGGTGCGCCAGATCAGCCCCCACCGGCCCGGCGGGGCGTCACGGATCGGCACGTACGCGATGTCCGGGCGCGCGTAGTAGCGGGCGGCCTGGGCATGGACCGGCGAGACGGCTTCGCCGGTGACGAGGATGGGGATCATCTCCTGGAAGTTGGAGACGGACGGGCCGATGCGGATCAGACGCCCGCTGGGTGTGCGCAGGGGCACCAGGATCTCCCGCCAGTAGTCCGGCCGGGCACCGCCCATCACCGTCACGTCTGCCAGGTCCTCGTAGCAGACCGACTCCCGCGTGGCGAGCGGGTGGCTCGCGCCGACCGCCAGCACGATGGGTTCGGTGTAGATGACCGGCCCGACGGTGAGGTCCGGCTCCCTGACGGGCAACCACACGATCTGTACGTCGATGTCGCCGGCGCGCAGCTGACCGAAGGGGTCGCCGAAGTCGACGTGCCGCAGTTGCACCTCGCACTCGGGGTGGCCCTGCGCGAACGCGGTGAACAGCTCGCGGAAGTCGTGGAGGTTGACGGCGATCGACCCGACCCGCAGCACCCCAGTCTTGCCGCGGGCGGCGAGCCTGGCCCGGTCCATCCCCTCGCACAGTCCCCGGTACATGGGCTGGATGTCGTCGAAGAGCCGTTGCCCGATCGGTGTCAGCGCCACGCGTCGGTTGTTCCGCTCGAACAGGGCGGCGCCGATTCGCCGTTCCTGCTTCTTGATCGCCTGGCTGACCCGGGCCTGGGTCACGTGCAGTCGTTGCGCGGTGCGGGTGAAATGCAGCTCCTCCGCCAGGGTGAGGAAGATTTCGACGTCCCGGAGCTCCACCGCTGATCCCGTTCGTGAATTAGTGAAGGGTTATGGCACGTTACCAGATGTGATCTTGTGGACGGGCCGGTCAACGCGCACGCTGATCTGCGTCGGAGCGAGGAACACGCCTCAGCCAAGGAGATGCTCGTGCGCAAGCTCGTCTACTACATCGCCGCCACCCTGGACGGCTTCATCGCCGGTCCCGACGGTGCCGACCCCACCGGACCGGACGGATTCTGGCCCGTCCCGGACGACTACCTGCACCACCTCGTCGCCGAGTATCCGGAGACCCTGCCCGGCCCGGCCCGGCAGGCGTTCGGCATCACCGACGAGGGCAGCCGGTTCGACACCGTCCTGGAGGGGCGGCACTCCTACGAGGTGGGTCTGCGGGCCGGCGTGACCGACGCGTACCCGCACCTGCGCCACCTGGTGTTCTCCCGCACGCTTGGCGACAGCCCGGACCCGGCCGTCGAGGTCCTGGCCACCGACCCCATCGCCACGGTACGAGAGCTGAAGCGGCACGACGGCAAGGACGTCTGGGTGATCGGCGGCGGCGCCCTGGCCGGTGCCCTCTACCCCGAGATCGACCAGTTGATCGTCAAGCTGGCCCCGTTGACCATCGGCGCCGGTATCCCGCTCTTCGGTCGCGACGCCGTCTTCGCACCGCGTACCTGGCGTCTGACCGACCACACCGTCCTGGACAGCGGCGCGCTGTTCCTCACCTACACCCACGCCCAGACCGGAAACGAGTCCGCATGAGCACAACCCCCGCCACCGTCACGATCCGTCCCATCACCGGGCCGGACGAGGTGGCGCTGTTCAACCGTCTGCCGTACACCATCAACCACGAACTCGCCGACGACCTGGCCGCGCACCGCCGCCGACCGGAGTGGATGTGGGTGGCGCTGGACGGGGATCGCCTGCTCGCCAGGGTGGCCTGGTGGGGCCGCGGCGACGACGGCAGCCCGCTGCTCCTGGACATCCTCGACGTCGACGACGGCGCCGACGACCTGACCGAGGTGGCACGGACGCTGTACGAGACGGCCGCGAAGCAGGTCCTGCCAGCGGGTGCCAACCCACCGGAGTACGGCCGCTTCATCCCGGCGAACTGGCGCGAGGACCCGGACGCGTACCGGGCGGTGCGCACGAGGATGAGCGTCCTGGAGAGCACCGGCGCACGCCTGACCGTCGAACGACTGCGCCTTCAGTGGCAGCCCGACGGCGGTCTGCCCGCGCCCGATCCGCGTCTGGCCTTCCGTTCGGCTCTCGACACCGACGAGCTGATCGCCCTGATGACCCGCGCCCTGGACGGCACCCTGGATGCGCACAGCCGTACCGACCTGGCGCGGATGTCGCCGCACGAGGCTGCCGTCAAGCACTACGAGGAGGAACTCGCCACGTACTCCAGCCCTCGCGAATGGTGGCGGATCGGCACGGTGGGTGAGGACGGTGAGCCGGCCGGGTTCGTCATCCCGGCGCGCAACGCCTACCACCCGGTGATCGCCTATCTCGGCGTCGTACCCGAACACCGGGGGCACGGGTACGTCGACGGCCTCCTCGCCGAAGGCACCCGAATCCTCGCCGCCGAGGACGTCCCCCGCATCCGCGCCGCCACCGACCTGGGCAACGTGCCCATGGCGGCCGCGTTCACCCGCGCCGGCTATGTCAACTTCGAACGGGCCATCAACATGGCCTGGCAGTGAGTGGCGGCCATGCGGCCCCGGGCGGGATAAAGGTCTTCGACGACCCGGGGACCGGGCTCTACGCTCCGCACCATGTTCCCACCAGTGACGATCACCTCGGGTGGTCTGGAGATTCGTGAGTTCGGGCCGCAGGACGCCGCCCAGGTGGCGGCGCTCGTGGCGGCCGGCGACCGGACGGCGCTGCCGCCAGGCTCACCGCAAACCGTCACGGATGTGAACGAGTGGCTGACCGGGACGGTGCGCCGACGAATGGACGGCGAGGGGCTGCTCCTGGCTCTCGTGGACGCGGCCGATGGTGAGATCGTCGGCAGCATTGGGCTGCGGGACATCGACTGGAAGGCCGGACGCGGCGAAATCGGCTACGGGGTACGGGCCAGTCGTCGCGGCCGAGGCCATGCGACCACGGCGGGCCGCGTGGTCGGTCGATGGGCGCTCACCGACGGCGGCATGCGACGTGTCCAGTTGCGCGCCCGGCTCGACAACACTGCGTCCCTGCGGGTCGCGGAGAAGGCCGGATACCAGCGCGAGGGCACCCTACGGCTGGCCGACTGGGATGGCGAGAAGGCGCATGACCTGGCCGTTTTCTCGATGATCGCGACAGATGTCGAACCGGCCGACGCCACTGCCTGACCCGATGCCGACGGGGCACGTCGTTGGTTCCCGATGCCGGGCCGCTGGTGCCCGATCGACACCAGCGGCCCGTCGGTCCGCTCGATCAGCCCTTCACCGCGCCGGCGGTGAGCCCTTCGGTGAGGAAGCGTTGCCCGAAGGCGTACATGATCACCACGGGGATGCTGACGAGCAGCGACGCGGCGGCGAGCTGTCCTTGCGGCACCACGTCTCCGGCGATCATCGACTGCATCCCCACGGGGAGCGTCTTGTACTCGTCCTTCGTGATGAACACGAAGGCGAAGAGGAACTCGTTCCAGGCATTGGTCAGGGTGAAGAGCGCGACCGCCAGCAACCCTGGCTTGGCCAGCGGCAGCACCACCCGGCCGAACGCCTGGACGCGGGTGCAGCCGTCCACGAGCGCGGCCTCCTCCAACTCGATGGGGATCGACGAGAAGTAGCCCACCAGCAGCCAGGTGGCGAACGGAAGCGTGAAGGTCGGGTACGTCAGCACCAGGGACCACAGCGAGTCGGTGAGCCGCACGCCGATGAGCATCTGGTACAGCGGGATGAACAGCAGCGCGCCCGGCATCACATAGGTGAGCAGCACCGTGACGGTGAAGCCCTGCGCCCCCCGGAACCGCAGCCGAGCCAGCGCGTACCCCGCCAGTGCGGCGCAGACAAGTGCCACCGCGGTGGACGCCACGGACACCAGCAGGGTGTTGAGGTACCAGCGGCCGAACGGCTGGTTGTCGAACAGGGCGCCGAACTGCTCGAGCGTCCACGGCGTCGGCCACAAATCGTCGGTACGCATGACGACCTGGCCCTCGGACTTGAAGGCCGTGACGGCGATCCAGTACAGCGGACCCAGCACGAAGAAGAGCAACCCGGCCAGCGCGACCCAGGAACCCAGGCCCGACACCACTGACGACGACCGGCGACCGCCTCGGGACTGGAGGGTCGAGACCACCCGGCCGACCGCCGCAGCGATCAGCAGGATCACCCCGAGGACCACCGCCGCCTTCCAGAAGATCTTCGGTGACGCCCAGGCCAGCAGACCGGTGACCAGCGCGGCGACGACCCACGGCAGGGCCTTGCGCGCCGTCGGAGCCCACCGTTGTGTCCCGATCCACCGCGCTGTCCGGCGTCGGCGGGGCAGCTTGATGTTGGTGTCCTGGCGCAGCAACCGGACCAGGACGAACACCAGCCCGCCGATGATCGGCAGCATGACGAGCGTGACCGCCGCACCCGCGCCGTACTGGAGTTGCAGGATCGCCTTCGAGTAGGCGACGAGCACGTACGGCGCGGTCACGTCGCCCGGGCCACCCTGCGTCAGCAACCAGACGAGGTCGAAGTTGTTGAACGTCCAGATCGACGACAGGGTCACCGTCACCGTGATCACGTGGCGCAGTCCGGGCAGCGTCACGTTTCGGAACCGCTGCCACGCCGAGGCGCCGTCGATGGTCGCCGCCTCGTACAGGTCCGCCGGGATCGCCTTCAACCCCGCCAGGAAACAGACGGTGAAGAACGGCACCCCCTTCCAGACGTTGACGAGGATGACCGACGGCATGGCCAGCGACGGGTCGGACAACCAGCCCGCCGGCCAGCTGTCGACCAGGTGCGCGCTGGCCAGCAGCGGCCCGATCCCCGAGGCGGTGAGCAGAATGTTGACGCTGCCGAAGATCGGGTCGAGCAGCGCGCGCCAACTGAACGCCGTCACCACCGTCGGCACCACCCACGGCAGCAGGAGCAGCCCGGCGAGCACGGCCCGCCCGCGGCGTCGATGGTGCAGCAGCAGGGCCGCGGCCAACCCCAGCACGACCTTGAAGACCTCGGCATACGCGGTGAAGACGAACGAGTTCACCACGCCGGTGTGGAACTGCTCGTCGCCGGCGAGGGCGAGGTAGTTGTCCAGGCCGACGAACACGGAGTCCTGCCCGTGCCGTTCCGTGGTGCTGGTGATGATCGACCGGACGATCGGCACGAGAACGAGACCGCCGACCAGTACGGCCATGGGTGCCAGGAACAGCGCACCCAGCCGCCAGTCACGACCCAGCCGCCGCTGGGTCGCGGTGAGAGAGCCGGATCCCGGCGGCCGGGTATTCGTCGCCGCCGGGACCCGCGCAGGACGGACCGACCTCACTGCGGCAGCCCCTGCTGGTTGAAGATCTGCACCATCTTCGCGTGGGCGGCCGTCACGGCCTGCGCCGGCGCCGCTCCCTGCACGACCTGCTGCATCATGTCGGTGAGGACGTAGGCCGACCCCACCGCCTGCTGGCCCGCGCTGGCCTTCTGCGGGAAGGCCAGGCCGTTCTTCGTGTTCAGCGGCAGCTTCAGTTCGGTGATCCTGCGCAGCATGGGGAACGCCGGGTCGCCGCTCGTGAAGAACGGGTCGGCATCCCAGACCTTCTGCCAGGCGGGCATCACCAGGCCGGGCGCTTCCTTCGCCACCCCGAGCAGCGCGGGAGCGCTGACCAGGTACTGCGCCAGGAGCTTGGCGAGCGCCGGATTCTTGGCACCCTTGAACACGACGAAGCCCTGCGACTGGCCGAGCAGCAGCGGATTGTCGGTCGCCGGCCCGATGCAGTCGGAGAACACGTGGGTGTTCGCGTGCACCGGGTTCTTCTTGGTCCGGGAGTCCGCGTAGACGCTGAACTGGTTGCGGGTGTAACCGAGGACCCCGGCGAGCCAGTTCTCGTTGTTGCTGGTGTCGGTCCAGCTGGCCACCCCGGGCGGCAACATCGGCTTGTACTTGGCATTGGTGTAGATGTCGCCCAGGAAGGTGACTGCCTGCACTGTCTCGGGGGAGTCGAACGTGACCTTCCGGCCGTCATTGGCGGCGATCGACCCGCCGTAGGCGTTGATCAGTGCCTCGATCATGCCGTTGCCGTCACCGGACCGGTTCACCGTCATGCCCCAGCCGAACCGGCGCTTGGCCGGATCGGAGATCTCCAGGCACAGGTCTCGCAGCTCCTCCCAGCTGTAGATGTCCTTGGGGGAGATGCCCTTGTCCTGCATCCAGTCCTTGCGCAGGAACGACCCGATCCCGATGAAGTGGTACGGGATGGCGAACCACTTGCCGTCGAAGACGCAGAAGTTCTTGGCCTCGGCGCAGGGTTCGCCGTACTTCGCGGTCAGCGCCTGGACGACGTCCGTCACGTCCTCCAGGTCGCCCAGCGCCTGGAACTGCGCGACGAACCGGGAGTCGGTCATGAACGCCAGGTCACGGGCGACTCCACCCTTGACCTCGGCATCGATCTTGGCCACCACGTCGCCGGCGTCGGCCTGGACCAGACTGTTCTCGATCTTCGTACCGGTGCTGTCGGCGAACTTCTTGATCGAGCTGTCGAGAGCTTCGTTCGCCGCCGTCGAATACAACTTCTGCGACAGCATCCCCATCGAGGAGCCCTTCATCGCCGCCGCGGCGTCGATCAGCTCCTGCGGCACTTCCGGCTGCACCTTGCTTGGTGACTCGGAGGTGCCTCCACAGGCGGCCAGGCCGGCCGCGCCGAGCACCCCCACCCCCATCCCGAGAAAGCCGCGCCGGGACCACGCCGGGTTGTCCTGCATGGACGTTCGCCTCCTTCGTTTCGGCACCGCCGGACGCCGAAGGAGCTCATGGCGAACAGTGCGATGCTCGTGCTCCAAGGTGTGTCTCTGGTCGGCGACCGCGGGAGAGATGTCGCATGCCGCTCGCCGGGTGACGCGCCGAAGTGGAGGTGATCGGCGACCGGGCCGAGGAGGTGGCGCTGACGTTCACGTTCGGCCGGGCCACGGGACCACCACCGTTCGAGATTTCGAACTGAGTTCGAGATACCGCATCGAGTGGTCGCGACGCTAGAGCAGGATTGTGACGAGTGTCAATGTTTCGATGGTGTTTCGAACCGAAAGCGCGAGGCTGGCTATCGAGGCTGAGCCCGGTAGCCCATCCGGGCGGACAGCGCGGCGGCACCCTCACGAACCAGCCCGGTCCACCGCACGTGCGCCTGGGGCGTCCAGCGGATGATCGGCGCGGACAGGCTCATCCCGGCGATGGTCGTACCGGAATGATCTCGGATGGCCGCGGCGACGCAGCGCATGGCGCTGTCCGACTCGCCGACGTCGACCGCGACGCTCTCCGCCCGGACCTGGTCGAGGTGGGCGCGCAGGCGGTCCGGGTCGGTGATGCTGTCCGGCGTCATGCCCGGCAGGTCACCCTTCAGGACTTCGTCCAGAGCCGCCTGGTCGAGGCCCGACAGCAGGATCTTGCCGACCGCGGTGCAGTGCGCCGGCAGCCGCCGCCCGACCGCGGAGACCATCCGGACCGGGTGCGTGCTGTCGAACTTGACGAGGTAGATGACATTGGCGCCGTCGAGCACGGCCACGTGGACCGCCTCGTCGCACGCGGCGGCCACGTCCCGCGCGACGCACTGCGCCTCGCGGACCAGGTCAAGACGGCCGGAGAACGCCGCGCCGAGCTGAAAAAGCGGCATGCCGAGCCGATACTGCACCGGCTGGCCCGGGACGGAGATCAGGTACGAGCGGGCCTCCAGCGTGACGAGCAGTTCGTGGACGGTGGTGCGGGGCAGGTCGAGCCGCTCCATCACCTGGCGGGCCGACAGTTGGGGATGGTCCAGGAACAGTTCGAGGATGTCGAGTGCGCGGATGACCGCCGATACCACACGGGGCATGTCGATAGTCCCTTCGAAATGCCGGACTCGTGTCAACGCGCCGCACGCGGACGAGCACCTGACGAGGATAACTGCGTCAGCCCCGGCACGGGACGCGGCGACGAGTGTGCTGCCCGCCACCGACGGCGCGTGACTCCTGGCCGGAAGGCGTACGCCGCCAACCGGCCCGGCCCAGCTACCTCGGTGGATGGAAGCCACACCATCTGGCCCCGGCAGACGCGGGCTGCCGAGACCTCGGCCCCGGCCGCCGACCGGTCATGAGAGACCGGTCCGACAGGTCGCCGCCCTGCTGGCGGTGGAGCGGATCGACCGGCACCACGATGAGTGACGTTCTCCGTATGCTCGGTGATCGAATCACGATGAGCGCATCTGCGGTGATCGATCATGCTGCCCGTTGTCGGAGCCACGAGGATGAAAGCGCGGACGGAAGGTCGGTACCTGGTCGATGACTCAGTTGATGGCTGGCACTGAGACTCCTACTCGCCGTAGACCGGTCTGGGCGGGTTACGCCGCCGCGATCTGGGCACTGCTGTTCGCCATCCGCGGCATCTACTGGGCCCTCGGCGGCAGCGTCGGACTCGCGACCCTCTCCGAGGGGATCAAGGACCTGCACGCGCAGGGCGACCGGATGCTCTTCGCGGCTCTGTGGATGACAGTGGTGCTGGAGCTGTTCGGCGTCGTTCTGGGTCTGGCGCTCGTGCGTCCGTTCGGCCTGGTGTTTCCGCAGTGGGTGCCGGTGGTGGCGAAGCGGCGGGTGCCGAACTGGCTGCTGCTCGTACCCAGCTCGGGCGCCTCTGCTCTGCTGCTGGCGCACGGCGGCACGTTCGTCGGCTTCGGACTGAGCGCCCTGATCAAGGGCGAGACGATGACCACCGAACTCCGCTGGTACGCGATGTTCTGGGGTCCCTGGTTCATGCTCGGAGGAGTTCTGTTCGGTGCTGCGGCGCTCGCCTACCTGCGGTGGACTTCGGACCGACGCTCGTGGCGACGCCGGATCGGGGTCGCCACCAGTGTGGTTGCCTTCGTCGGCGGTCTGGTGGCTGCCGCCGCGCCGTTCATCGTCACCTGGCTGGCGTCCGGCAGCGAGTAGGCCTAACCTCAGCCGCCGGTCAGCACCGCTCAAGAGTCGTGGCGGGCGTAGATCAGCATCGCTCGTCAGGGCGGGGGCGGACATCAACCCGGGCGCAGGTGGTCGGGTAGCCTGAGGCGCAGAGGGCCGTTAGCTCAATGGCAGAGCTGAGGACTTTTAATCCTTAGGTTCTGGGTTCGAGTCCCAGGCGGCCTACCACGGGGAAGGCGCAGGCCGTCCAGCGAGGGGTCCCAGCCGCGCACAGGCGGCTCGGACCCCTTCCGCAGTCAGTACGACGGCTGCTTCCCGGCTCGATATCGTCAGAGCGCCGGCGGTTGGCTGGTCACAGGAACTCGCTGCGGTAGGCCGAGGCCAGCTCGACGGAGCGGCGGCGGCGTTCGGCGAGTTCGTCCGGTGAGAGCTGCGGCGGCGGTCCGTCCTTGCCCGCGACGACGTCGCCGATGCGGGTGAAGTACTCGTCCTGCCCGGCCGGGGTGCACATACAGAGCATGTGGGCCGGCGCGCCGGAGGTGTTGCGGAAGTTGTGCGGCGCGTTGGCCGGGATGTTGATCGTGGAGCCGGCCCGCACGACGTGCTTCTCGCCGCGGAAGGTGAACTCGATCTCGCCCTCGAGGATCGTGAACATCTCCTCGAAGTCGTGCCGGTGCGGCGGCGGGCCGCCGCCGTCGGGGATGCGCATGTCGATCAGGCAGTACGCGCCGTTGGTCTGCTCGCCCGTGATCAACATGCCGTAGGTGTTGCCCACCAGGGAGATGTAGGTCGTGTCGGGATCGTCGGGGTTCGCCACGGTCAGCGAGCGGGTGGGATCGTCGTCGGGAATCATCGTCGTCGTCTCCTGGGGTGTGTGCGGACGGTTGGTTCGATCGGCGTGGCGACGGCGCGTCCTCCGGAGGTAGGTCGGCAGCTGCTCGTCTGATCCTCGTGGAGAGCAGCGCCACCTCGCGTGCTTTCCGGTCCAGTGCGGCGAGCGACGCGTCGGCGGGGTAGCGCTCGCCCTTGATCGACTCGGGATGCCGGAAACCGGGCTGTCCTGCCCGCGGTGACACCGCGACTTTCCGGAAGCCGAGTGGATCAAGCCGCGTGGGGCCGTGGATCAAACCGCGTGGGGCCGTGGATCAAGCCGCGGGGCCGCCGGCGAGGCGCGGATCGGGAGCTCGTCGCCCGCGCGGCCGTCCGCGAGGGCGGCGTGGGCGATTGAGCGGCCGCTGGGCGGGTACGGGGTCGAGCATGCGGATCGTGGTGGTGGGTGCGAGCGGCAATGTCGGTACGGCGGTGCTGCGGCGTCTGCGCCAGGAGCGGGACGTGGAACTGGCCGGGGTGGTCCGGCGGTTGCCCGGCCCGGATGCCGGTGAGCCGTACGACCAGGTCCAATGGCACTCCTGCGACATTGGTGCGCCGGGCGCGGCGGAGCAGCTCGCCGAGGTGTTCGCGGGTGCGGACGCGGTGGTGCACCTGGCCTGGCAGATCCAGCCCAGCCACGATCAGCGGGTGCTGCGGCGGACCAACGTCGAGGGCAGCCAGGCGGTGTTCGACGCGGTGATCCGGGCCGGTGTGCCGGCGTTGGTGTACGCCTCGTCGGTCGGCACCTACGCCCCGGGTCCGAAGGACCACCCGATCAGTGAGCGGTGGCCGGCCACCGGGGTGCCCGGCTCGTCGTACAGCGAGCACAAGGCCGAGGTGGAGGCGGTGCTGAACCGGATCGAGCGTGATCACCCGACGTTGCGGGTGGTGCGGATGCGACCCGGGCTGATCTTCCAGCGGGCCGCCGGTGCGGAGATCACCCGCTACTTTCTCGGCCCGCTGGCGCCGGTGCGGCTGTTGCGGTTCGGCCGGATCCCGCTGGTCCCGACGAACCGCCGGTTGCGGATGCAGGCGGTGCACGCCGACGACGTGGCCGACGCGTACGCCCGGGCGGTCATGAGTGATGTGCGCGGCGCTTTCAACGTCGCCGCGGACCCGGTGCTCACCCCGGAGCTGGTGGCCCGGCACTTCCACGGTTGGACGGTGCCGGTCGCCGCGCCGGTGCTGCGGGCAGCGGCGGCGCTGACCTGGCGGGCGCGCCTGCAACCGGTGGACGCGGGCTGGGTGGAGCTGGGTCTGAACGCCCCGCTGATGTCCAGCGAGCGCGCGGAGACCGAGCTGGGCTGGCAGCCCAAGATCAGTGCGCTGACGGCGCTCAAGGAACTCTTCGCCGGGATGGCCGACGGCGACCACACGCCGAGCCCACCGATGTCCGGCGCACGGGACCTGCCCGGCCGCCCCGCCGCTCTCCTGCACGCCCGCCCGCCCGGCGAGGGGAACCCCTACTGACCCCCTCGGTCAGGAGAGCTTGGAGTTGGTCACCGTGGGGTTCTGGGCGCCCAGGAAGAAGATGCCGGGAAAGCCTCGGGTCTCGAACTGTCCGCTGGGATTGCGGCGCAGGGTCGAGCTTTCGATCCTCATCGTGCCCGTGCGGTTGTTGCTGACGAAGAAGACCGCGCCGCCGCCCTCGTTGGCCTTGTTGTTCTCGATGATCGTGCCGGCGATCCGTACGGTGAACTCGTTGCCGTCGCAGTAGATCGCGCCGCCGCTGCCGCCGCCGGGCGTGCCGGACTTGGCCGGGTTGGCGCCGCTGCCGATCGCCTCGTTGTGGCTGAGCACGCTGTTCAGCACCACCCAGGAGACGCCGATGCTGCTCAACGCGCCCCCGTTCGAGCAGGAGCCACCCTGGCCGGACGCGCCGCCGAAGGTGCTGCTCACGACGTACACCGGCTTGTTCTCGAACTGGCTGAGCACCCGGATGGCCGCGCCGCCCAGGTCGGGGCCGGTGCGGTCGCAGCGGTTGCGGACGAAGCGCGAGTTGACCACCTTGAACCGCCCGCCGCGAACGAAGATCGCCCCACCGCCGCCGCCCTCGGCCTTCTCGCCTGTGGAGTTGCCGTCGGCGAAGGTGAGGTTCTGCACGGTGAGCTGCGGGTGGTCCTGGTTCTGGCAGTGCGAGGTGGTGAAGCCCTGGGCCTCGTCGCAGGTGTTCATATAGAGGATGCGGCGTTGCCCCTGGCCGCTCAGGGTGACCTTGCCGCCGCCGTCCAGCACGATCTTCGGCCCGTTGGCGTTGCGGACCTTCGCGGTGGCGGTCATCTTGATCGTCACCGGGGCGGGTCCGCAGTTGAACGTGATGACACCGCCGGCAGCGACGGCCTTCACGACCGCCGCGGAGGTGCAGCTCGCCGGGGTGCCGGTGCCGATGGTCCGGGTCGGCTTCGAGGTGTCCACCGCCCGTGCCTCGGCCGGCACGGTGGCCCTGCCGTTCGGGTTGCCGGCCGCGAGCACCTTCGCGGCGGGTTTCGGGCTCGCGCTGGCCCCTGGGCCGCCGAGACCGTCGCGGGTCTGCGGTGCCTGGGTCGGGGCCGTGGTTGGCGTGGCCACCGGCGAGGCGGACGCGCCGGGTTCGAAGGCGGGGGCCGGCTCGGTGGGCGCGCAGGCGGGCAGGGTCGCGGTGGCGACACCGAGGACGAGCAGAGCGGCAAGCGACATCATGCGCACCAGGTGATGCTAGGAGTCGCACCGGCGTCGCGACGAATCCACCGTGCGGGATTAATGCCTGGTTAAGGCGGGGCCGGCGGTCAGGCGTGGGAGAGAGCGAACGCGGTCAGGAAACCGGCGACCGTGATGAGACCGACAAGCAGGTGGGCGTTCTCGAACGCCTCCGGGACCATGGTGTCGGTGATCATGGCGAGGATCGCCCCGGCCGCCAGCGCCGTGATTCCGGCCAGCACCTCCGGCGGCGCACCGCCCAGCAACGTGTTGCCGAGCAGTGCGGCCACCCCGCTGATCAGGGCGATCCCGACCCAGAGGAGGAAGACGTACCGCCGGGACCGGCCGGCCTGGCGCATGCCGGCCGCGCTGGACAGCCCCTCCGGAACGTTGCTGAGGAAGACCGCCGCCACCGTGACCAGGCTGACCGTGCCACCGCCGAGCAGGCTCGCGCCGATCACCACGGATTCTGGTACGCCGTCCAGCAGCGCGCCCACCGCGATCGCCGACCCCGAGCCGGGCTGCTCGCCCTCGGAGGGCTGCTGGTCGCCGGAGCGCTTCCGGTGCCGCGCGCCGTGCCGGGCGAGGGCCAGGTTGGCCAGGGTGTAGACAAGCGCACCGCCGCCCGCGCCGAGCGCGGTGGGCAGCAGCCCGCCCTGCGCGTGTGCCTCGGCGATCAGCTCGAACGACACGGCGGAGAGCAGCACCCCCGCCCCGAACGCCATGATCGACGCGATGACGCGCTGCGGCACCCGGGCGAACCAACCGACCGCCGCCCCGACCAGCAGCGCCGATCCGGCCAGCAGCCCCCACCCACCCGCCTGTAACCACTCCGGCATTCGCGGGACGGTACCCACGCTCGCCGGGGCGACAAACCCGGTTGTGAGGAAGGCTCAGAAGTCGGCGAAGACGTACGGCACCCGGCGCGGGAAGATGCTGCGCAGCTCCGCGGCGGCGTCCACCGGCACCACACCCAGGTCCCGCAACGGCAGCTCGGCAGGATCCAGCACCCCGTACGCCAGGGCGGAGAGCCCGGCCGCCGTGAGGGTGGCGGACGGCGCGCGGCCGGCGGTGTCGGCGGTCAGCTCCAGGGCGCCGCTGGTGCCGTCCAGCAGATGGGTGCCGGCCAGCCAGCGGTCCCCGGTCAGCTCGACCCGCACCCGACCGGGGCCGGCCGGCAGCCCGCGCAACGCGTCAAGCGACAACAGCCGGGCCATCGGGGCGGACGAACCCGGCACGGCTGTCCGTGCCTCGACGTGCACGTCCAGGTCGGTCAACCACAGCTCGGGCAGCTCGTCCGGCGGAACCTGGACGGTGATCCGCTCGACCTGGTCGACGTGCCGGGCGAAGAACTGCAACAGCAACATGCGCGCGAGCGGATCGCTGACCAGCAGCTCGTTGCCGTGCAGTGTGCCGCCGTGCTCGTCGATCCGGTAGGTCACCGCGCCGGTGACCTCACCGTCGACGCGGGCGGTGAGCAGCCAGTACTCGTCCCGGTCGCGCATCCCGTCCGCCCGGTAGTCCGGGAAGAGCGCGAAACCGTGCCGCTCCCGCAGGCAGCGCTCGGTGAACGCGCGCCACGCCGGATAGCCGACGCCGATGCGTTCCCAACTCACCTCACCGGGCAGGTCCGCGCGCAGCAGCGAGCCCAGGTGGTCTGGGGCGAAGGTGGCCCTGCGCGCCTTGGGTAACCCGACGTAGCCGAACCGGGCGTAGAAGCTGGGCCGGAACGGGTAGAGCGCGCTGAGGGAGTGCCCCTCGTCGCGTACCTCGTCGAGGAGTTGGTGCAGCAGCGCCCGCACGTGCCCCTGCCGGCGGGCCAACGGGTGGGTGGCGACCCCGGCGACGCCCGCCATCGGCAACACCGCCCCGCGCAGGTTCTGTCGCATCGGGATGGACGAGGCGGCGGCCAGGGTGACGCCGTCCTCCTCGGTGATCAAAGTCCGGTTGCCCTGGTTGTAGGCCAGGTAGTCGCGGAACTCCTCGGTCCGGGCGGCACCAAGCGGCGACGACTCGAAGGCGTACGCGGCCAGCGGGAAGCTGGTGGTGAGACGCTCGTCGGCGGTCACTCGGCGGATGGTCATCCGCCCATCTCAACCTGCCGTGCTGGTCGGAGCAACCGGATTGGCGGTATCCACGCCGGTCATCCGACCGGGAGGTGCCGCAGGTGTCGGCGGCGACGCAGGCGGACGCTGACCACGGCGGCCACACCGACGACCAGCAGGGCGGTGACGACGAGCCCGTGCAGCACACCACGGGAGAGGTAACCCTGGTCGGTGTGGTCCACCGCCCAGGTGGCGATCTCCCGGGTCGACCAGAACGGCGTCAACTTCGCCCCGGAGCCGGCCGGGTCGATCAACATCTGCACCGTGACCACGGTGAGCAGCAGCAGCGTCCCCTCCATCTCGCGGGGCAGCAGCGCGCCGATCAGCATCCCGAACGGCGCCGCCACCGCGACGGAGCAGAGCAGCGCGGCGGCCAGGCCGCCGTACCGCAGGTCCGCGCCGTCGATCATGGGGAGCAGGAAGAACGGTACGGAGATGATCAGCCCCACCGTCCACAGGCCGAGCACCCGGCCGAGGTAGAGGTGGTGTGGACGGTAACCGGCCAGTCGCAGTCTCGGCTCCAGCTCCCGAGCCGCGGTGGTGGCGAACAGCGCGGCGGTGCTCACCGCCCAACCGACGCCGAGAAGCAGCGACCGGACCGACTGCCCGAGGTAGGCGTCCCGCCGGATCAGGTAGAAGGTCAACGGCATCAACAACAACAACAGGAGTACGCCCCGACGCCGCAGCAACTCCCGCAGGGTCATCTCGGCGACGACGACGAGCCGGTTCACCGGTGGCCTCCCTGGACAGTGGGCGCCTGCCACCCGGTCACCTGTGCCGGGGTCAGGTCGAGCACGATGTCCACCCGGTCGAGGTGGTTGAGCAGGTGGGTCACCACGACGATCGCCGCGCCGGCGTCGCGCAGTCGGCTGAGCTGGTCCCAGAAGTTGACGTAGGTGCCCTGGTCGAAGCCCTGGTACGGCTCGTCGAGCAGCAGCACGTCCGGGGCGCTGAGGGTGGACATGGTCAGGTTGAGCTTCTGCCGGGTGCCGCCGGACAGGTGGCGGGCCTGCACGTCCCCGCCCGCCTCCCAACCGAGCTGCCGAGCCGCCGCCCGACCGGCCCGGCGGGCCGGCCCTCGGGCCACGCCCTGACCTGCGCCGACCAGCACGAAGTGCTCGTCGGCGAGCAGAAAGTCGGCGGTGCCGCCGGACTGTGGGCAGTAGCCGAGCCGCCCGGAGACGGTCACCGCACCGGCGTCGGGTGACATCAGCCCGGCGCAGATCCGCAGGAAGGTGCTCTTGCCGCAGCCGTTCGCGCCGACGACGGCGGCGATCTGTCCGGCCCGGACGGTGAGTGTGGCGTCGCGCAGCACCGTTCGCCGCCCGTACCGCTTGGTGATGCCCTCCGCGTGCAGCCGGACCGGCCCGGGACGCGGTCCGGGCGCGGTGCCGATGCTCTCCACGACCGCGCCCGCGTACTGCTGGGGTGGACCGAAGACGACCCAGGGGTCGCCACCACCCTCGCGCAGGTGCGTGGCCGCCTCGGCGACCACGTGCCGGGCGGCGTCCGCCGCGACCCGGCGCTGGTGCAGCTCGGCGGTGAGCGTGCGCAGCCAATCGTCGGCGTTCACCGGGTGACCCCCTTCGTGACGATGTCGTTCACCGGCTGGACGAAGGTGAGCCAGGCGCTGCCGCCCGCGCGGAGTGCCGCGTACCCGTCGTCGGTGAGCCGGTAGTACTTACGGGCCGGCCCGGCGCTGCCCTCCCGCCACTGGGCGGTCACCAGGCCGGTCTTCTGTAGGCGCAGCAGCACGGGATAGAGCGTGCCGCCCTGGATGGGCCCGACGCCCGCGGCGTCGAGCGCCTGGGCGAGCTGGTAGCCGTAGGACTCGCGGTCGGACAGCAGGGCCAGCACGCAGATGTCGAGCACCCCCCGCAGCCACTGCCCGCGCCGGTCGGAATCCACGCGTCGGACAGTAGCGGCGCAACCTAGATGGCACAACCACCTACTGCGGCCGGCGGAACCCGAACCGCTTGGTTCGGGCGAGCCGCCGGGGGAGCCGTGCCGGTCAGCGGGCGACGACGTCGGAGACCACGACCGTCACGTTGTCCGGTGCGCCAGCGTGGTGGGCGAGCTTGACCAACTGCTCACCACACTGCTGGCGGTCGGCGTACATGCCCAGCGCCGCCGCGATGGCGTCGTCCTCGACGTAGTCGGAGAGCCCATCGCTGCACAGCAGCAGCCGGTCGCCGGGGGTCACGGTGAGCACCCCGATCGCGGGTGGGGTGTCGGCACCCTGCACGGCCCGGGTCACCAGGGACCGCTGTGGGTGGTGGCGGGCCTGCTCCGGGGCGAGGGTGCCCTGGTCGACCAGGGCCTGGACGAACGTGTCGTCCCGGGTGAGCTGGGTCAGTTCGCCGTCGCGCAAGAGGTAGCAGCGGGAGTCGCCGACCTGGGCCAGGACCAGCGTCTCGCCGGCCAGCAGCGCCGCGGTGAGCGTGGTGCCCATCCCGTCGCGGCTCGGGTCGACGGTGATGGCGGCGTGGATGCGCTGGTTGGCGGTGCTGACCACGGCACGCAGGGCGTCGGCGGCACCGTCGGGATCTGTGGGCGGGGCCAGCTCGTCCAGGATCCGGATCACGATCTCGCTCGCCACCTCGCCCGCGGGCAGCCCGCCCATGCCGTCGGCGACGGCGATCAGGCGGTCACCGGCGAGGGCGGAGTCCTCGTTGTTGGTGCGGACCAGGCCGATGTCGTTGAGGATGACCGAGCGGAGGATCAGCGTCATGGGTCAAGCTTGCCAAGAACACCCCGCCTTCGTCTCTACGGCTCCTGCGTGCGTCGAGAAATGATTGCGATTTTCGTCGACGGACCCGACGGAGCGTGACCGGTCGGCCGGGCCTCAGTGCCGCGGGTAGCGCAGCAGGAGGCTGGCGGCGACCTCCTCGTCACCCACCGCCGCGTAGCTGTGTGGCACGTCGGACACCCAGCGGAGGTGACCGCCGGCCGGCGCGGTCAGCGGCGCGTCGGCCGGGCCGGCGCGCAGCACCCCGGCGAAGACGGTGATGTGCTCGGTGACCCCCGGCTGGTGGGCGGGGGAGAGTTGCGCCGGGCCGGGCGCGACCCGCATCCGGTACAGCTCGTAGGTCGCGTCGGTGTCCGCGAACACCTCCAGCAGGGTGGCGGTGACCGCGGTGCCCTGCGCGGTGGGGCCGGCCCCGGCGGTCGGCTCGGCCAGCAGGGCGGTGAACGGTACGCCGAGTTGCGCGGTGACCGCCCAGAGCGTCTCCAGGGTCGGGTTGCGGGTGCCGCGCTCCAGGCCGGAGAGGGTGGCCTTTCCGACGCCGGCGAGCCGGGCCAGTGTGGACAGTGAGATTCCCCGCTCCTCGCGCAGGGCACGGACCCGGCGGCCGACGACGGCGGGATCCACGTCGAGGCCCGGACGGCGGGCTGGTGGTGGCTGCGGCACCCGGCTATCGTGCTACACACTGTCGTTCCGTAAACGGAACACCCCGGGAGGGTGGCATGGCCGGACGCGTCCAACCGGTGTTGGCCGGCGTGGTGACCGCCCTGGTCGGCTTCGCCAGCTCGTTCACCGTCGTGCTGGCCGGGCTCCGCGCGGCCGGCGCGTCGGACGCGCAGGCCGCCTCCGGCCTGCTCGCCCTCTGCGTGGCGTGCGGGCTCTCCGCCGCCTGGCTGGGCTGGCGGCACCGGATACCGATGAGCGTGGCCTGGTCCACACCGGGCGCGGCGCTGCTGGTGGCCACCGGAGCACCGCCGGGCGGTTGGCCGGTCGCGGTGGGCGCCTTCCTCGTCTCCGGTGTGCTGGTCGTGGCGGCCGGGCTGTTTCCGCCACTCGGCCGTGCGGTGGCCGCCATCCCCAAGCCGGTGGCCGGCGCGATGCTCGCCGGGGTGCTGCTCCCGTTGTGCACCGCCCCGGTCCGCGCACTCGTGGAACTGCCGGTGGTGGCGGGTCCGGTGGTGGTCGGCTGGCTGCTGCTGCACCGGTTCGCCCGCCGCTGGGCGGTGCCCGGCGCGTTGCTGGTGGCGGTGGTCGCGATCGCGCTCACCGCGCCGCCGACCGGCCTGACCGGTGCCTCGCTGGCCCCGTCGATCACCGTGACCGTGCCGGCCTGGGACGCGTCCGCGCTTGTCGGCCTCGCCCTACCGCTGTTCCTGGTCACCATGGCCGCGCAGAACGTGCCCGGCATGGCGGTGCTGGTCGGCTACGGCTACCGGCCGCCGTTCGGCGCCGCGCTGCGGGCCACCGGCCTGGCCAGCCTGCTCGCCGCACCGGCCGGCGGGCACGCGGTGAACCTCGCGGCGATCACCGCCGCGCTGGCCGCCGGCCCGGACGCCCATCCGGACCCGGAGCGACGATGGGTCGCCTCGGTCACCGCCGGTGCCGGCCTGGCCCTGCTCGGTCTGGGCGCTGGCGTGGCGACCGCGCTGGTCGCGGTCGCCCCGCCGATCCTCATCGAGGCGGTCGCCGGGCTGGCCCTACTGGGTGCCCTCGCCACCGCGCTCGCCGCGGCGGTGACCGACCCGGCGACCCGGGAGGCCGCCGTGGTCACCTTCGTGGTGACCGCCTCCGGGGTCACCCTGATCGGCGTGGGCGGGGCGTTCTGGGGTCTGATCGCGGGCTGTCTGATGCTGCTGCTCTTCCACCGCCGCCCACCCGCGCCGCCCGCGCCGGACCAGCCGGCCCCCGCCGCGCCGGACCAGCCGGCCCTCAGCGCGTCGGACCAGCCGGCCCCCGCCGTGCCGGGAAGATCCACTCGGGTGTCCTGAAGTCGGGCGGTCCGGAGGCTCCGGACGCACCGATTTCCGTGAACCCGAGTCGATCAGAGCGGTGGGGTCACTCCTCGGGCGGCAGGTCGGCCACGCCCACGGCGAGGAGGACCCGGCCGTCGGCCACCGACCCGATCCGGTCGGCCGGTACGTAGACCGCGCCCGTGCGGGTCAGCTCGGTCGAGACCTTCAGGTAACCGCTGTGCAGCAGCCGCGCCGCCAGATCGGCGGGAACATCCGGCTCCTCGACCGCGGTCGCCTCGATCAGCTCGTCCAGGCTGCTGCCCGGGTCGGCATTCGGTGTCTGGACGGTCACCGCGTTCGGGTCACCCCGCTGGACGAGGTCCACGGTCCCGACCTCGGTGCCGGCTGAGTCGATCACCGGCATCCCGGTGGTGATCCGCGCGATGGTCGCCTGCTGCTCGTCCTGCTGGTCCATCCCATTGCGGTTCCCGGGGCGGTACGCCGCTAAACGCCGTCACCCGCCCGCTGCCCGCCCCGCGCGCGCCGGTCGGCCCGCCCGCCGCCGACCCGACGCGCAGCCGCAACCTCGGCGTGGGCCGGCACCCTTGTCCCAGAGCAGCGGCTCGCAGACGACAGGTCCGGCGCCGATGGCGAGAGGCGACAGGTCGGAGGTGCTCAGCCGTTCGGGAGGGTCCAGCCGCCGGGCGGGCGGGGGGACAGCTCCCGCCAGGTGTCCGGACCGTCGAGAAGCGCCCGGACGGTGTCCTCTGCCTCGTCCGCACTGCCGTACTCGTAGAACCGGGAGATGCCCTCGGCCCCGCCGGCCCGCTGCTCGACGTGCCACCGGTCGGCGTCCACCCGGAGGAAGACGTCCCGTCGGGCCAGCCGCCCCCATTTCCCGTTCCACCAGTGCTTACGCTGCTCCATGGCGGGACTCTATCGAACACACGTACGAGAAGGTGCGGCCCCTGCGGGAATCCCGCAGGGGCCGATGTGCATCCGTTCGGTGTCAGCGCTGCGTCGGCGGCTCCGGGCGGCGGCCCAGCACGTCGTCCAGCGCCCCGCGCTGCTGGCCGGGGGTGGTGTGGCCGGCGGAGACCAGTGCGTCCCGGATCTCGGTGAGCAGCTTGACCTCCTCGCTCGGCGCCGCCGGCGGCGGCTCCTCGCCCCGCTGCCGACGCTCGGCAAGCTTGTTCATGGGGAACACCACGAAGAAGTAGAGCACCGCAGCGGTCAGCACGAACGTGATCAGGGCGTTGATGAAGGCCGCCCAGTCGAAGACCTGTCCGTTGAGCGTCCACTTGCCGGCGGTGAGGCCGCTGCCCCCACCGATTGCCTTGATCAGTGGTTCGAGGAACGACTTGGTGAGTTGGGTGACGACGCCGGTGAACGCGGCGCCGATGACGATGCCGACCGCCAGGTCGACGACGTTGCCGCGCATGATGAAGTCTTTGAAGCCCTTGAGCATTCGTACTCCCGAGGTGTCCGCTTTTCTGTCGGGCACAACCTATGCCCGTTCGGCGGGTTCCAGAAAAGCGCCGGCTTCGATCGCCGCCCGGCCCGGATCGCCGGCCCGGATCGCCTCGACCAACCGGGTGTGGTCGACGTAGCGCTCGGACGTGAGCGCGCCCCCCATCGCCTGGGCGACCGTGCTGCGCAGGGCGGTGCCGACCGAGGCGTACAGCTCGGCGAGCATGGCGTTGTGCGCGGCGGCGACCACCGCGACGTGCAGGGCCGCGTCGGCCTCGACGAACGCGTCGACCCGGCCGCCGTGCCAGGCGGCCTCGCGTTCGGCGAGCACGCCGTCGAGCGCCGCCAGGTCCTCCGGGGTACGTCGCAGCGCGGCGAGCCGGGCGGCCTCCACCTCGAAGGCGCGCCGCACCTCGATGACCTCGGTCATCCGGTCGTCACTGAGGTGGCGGGCGACCACCGGCGCCAGCTCGTCGGTGGACACCACGTAGGTGCCGGAGCCCTGCCGGCACTCCAGCACCCCGGCGTGCACCAGGGCTCGGACGGCCTCCCGAACGGTGTTGCGCCCCACGCCCAGCGCGGCGACGAGCTGCGGCTCGGTGGGGATGCGCCCGCCGACGGGCCACTCGCCGCCGAGGATCCGGGCGCGGAGCTGCTCGATGGTCTGCCGGACCCGGTGGCCGCGAGGTGGCACGGCGGGCTGGTCGCGGGGCGGCACCTGCGATGCGGAGGGGGAATCGCCAGACGGTGGCACTGGTTACAGCACCGGCCCATAATTCATCCCATGATTGTAGGTTAGCGGTCATGACCCCGCCACCCACCGCAGCTCCGGCGCCTCCCGCTCCCGTCCTCGTCGACCCGCCCTCGACGGGTGACCCCGGCGCGGGCCGACGGACGCACCCGGCGACCGGTGGCGCACTCGTACTGGTCGGGATGCTGCTGGTCGCGCTCAACCTGCGCGCCGTGGTGACCAGCCTCGGCGCCCTGCTCGACGAGGTCCGCGACGGGCTGGGGCTCTCCGGCACCATGGCTGGTCTGGTCACCACCCTGCCGACCATCGCGTTCGCCGGACTCGGCGCGCTCACCCCGTGGCTGGTCCGCCGGGTGGCACCGGCCCGGGTGCTGGTGGTCGCCATGTTCGCCCTCGCCGCCGGTCAGGTGCTCCGGGCCACCACCGACTCGGCCTGGATCTTCGTGCTCACCAGCGCTCTGGCGCTGGCCGGCATCGCGGTCGCCAACATCCTGCTGCCGATGCTGGTCAAGCAACACTTCCCGCACCGGACCGGGCTGGTCACCGGGGCGTACACGATGGCGTTGACCCTCGGCACGACGGTGGCCGCGGCCTCCGCGGTGCCGATCGCGCACGCCTTCGGCTCGTGGCGGGCCGGGCTGGGCGTCTGGGCCGCGATGGCCGCGGTGGCCGTACTTCCGTGGGTGCCACTCGCCCTGCGGACCCGGGCGGGCGCGCGCCGCTCGACCCCGGCGGCGGCCGTCGCCGCGCCGGTGCGGGTCCGGCCGGCGCGGACCCGGCTCGGCTGGGCGATGGCCGTCTACTTCGGGGCACAGTCGCTCAGTGGGTACGCGATCATGGGCTGGCTGGCCCAGTTGTTCCGGGACGCCGGCTACCAGCCGGAGTCGGCCGGACTGCTGCTCGCCGGGGTGACCGCGCTCGGTGTGCCGATCGCGCTGCTGATGCCCACCCTGGCCGGCCGACTCGGCAGCCTGCGGCCGCTGGTGCTCGGGCTGACCACCGCGTCGGCGCTCGCCTACCTCGGGTTGGCGTTCGCCCCGCGCGGTGCCGCGCTGCTCTGGGTCGCCCTCCTGGCGATCGGCCAGGGCGCGTTCCCGATGATCCTGACCGCCATCGGTCTACGCGCCCGCACCGCCGAGGGGACGGTCGCGCTCTCCGCGTTCGCGCAGAGCACCGGGTACGTGATCGCCGCCCTCGGCCCGCTGATGGTCGGCATCCTCTACGAGGTCACCGGCGGCTGGACCGCGCCGCTCGGGTTCCTGCTGGGCGCGCTCGCCGTGCAGACGGCGGCGGGTATGGCGATCGCTCGTCCCCGCTACGTCGAGGACGAGTGACGAACGGCAGAGCTCAGGAGGAGGCCGGCGTCGGTTCGCCGGCGACTGCCTCGTCCACCGTCGGGTAGGTGTGCAGCACCTCGACCAGCCCGCTCACCTCGAGGATGCGCAGCACACCCCGCTGCGGGGCGGCCAGACGCACCACGCCGCCGGCCTCGTCGCAGCTGTTCTTGGCGCGGACGAAGACCGACAGACCCGTCGAGTCGCAGAACGAGACGTCCGCCAGGTCGAACACCAGCCGGTTGCGACCCTTGTCGAGCAGGTCGGTGATCTGGTCCTGCAACTGCGGTGCGGTGGCCATGTCCAGCTCGCCCGCGACCGACACGACGACCACGTCGCCGCGCTGTTCCGTGTGCACCGTCAAGGACATTTGCCAGACCTCCTGTTATCGGGGGAACGGTATCCCACGACCGGGGTCGTACGCAGAACGGGAGCCGGCACCCGATGGCCAACGTCATTCCGTTGCTGAGGGGCAAGTAGTTGATCAGACCCCGGTGATAGAGTCCGCCCGGTCCAGGTCAAGGGGGTTCCAAATGGCGTTGAGCACCGAAGAAAGTGGTCGGCTCGCCGCGCTGCTCAGCGGGCAGGCCGAACGGGTCACGTCTCGGTGGACCGAGATCGTCACCAGTTCGTTGCGGGGACGGCTGAGCCAGGCCGAGTTGCGTCGGCAGGTCCAGGACCTGCATCGCGTCCTCGTCGCCGCTGGCGAGCAGGGCGACCTCGACCTGTCCGCCGACAGTGCCGCCGAGTTGCGCGCCGCGCTCTCCGAGTTGTCCCGTGGCCGGGCCCGGCAGGGCTTCTCCGCCACCGAGACCACGGTCAGCATCTTCGCGCTCAAGGACGTGCTGGCCGAGCTGGTGCAGGAGGCCGGCGGCGCCAACGCGCTGCACGACTACGTCGCCTTCTCGAGGCTTGTCGACGAGATGGGCCTGTTCACCTTCGAGAGCTTCGTCCGCACCCGGGAGAGCCTGATCGCCGATCAGGCCGAGCAACTGCTCGAACTCTCCACGCCGGTGGTCAAGCTGTGGGAGGGCGTGGTGGCCGTCCCGCTGGTCGGCACCCTCGACTCGGCCCGGGCCCAGGTCGTGATGGAGCGGCTGTTGCAGACGCTCGTCGACACCGGCTCCCCGTACGCGATCATCGACATCACCGGCGTCCCGGCGGTGGACACCCAGGTCGCCCAGCACATCCTGAAGACCGTGGTGGCCGCCCGGCTGATGGGCGCCGACTGCATCATCTCCGGCATCCGTCCGCAGATCGCGCAGACCATCGTGGCGCTCGGCATCGAGTTCGGCGACATCGCCACCAAGGCGAGCCTCGCCGACGCGCTGCGTCACGTGCTGCGCCTCAACGGGGTGGAGACCGCCCGCCGTCAGCAGCCACGCCGGGGCGTCTGATGGAGCGGGTGCCGATTCTCAAGATCGGCGACATCCTGCTCGTCTCCATCCAGCTGGACATGTCGGACCAGACGGCGGTCCAGCTTCAGGAGGATCTCGCCGAGCGGATCGTCGACACCGGCTGCCACGGCGTCATCATCGACATCACCGCGCTGGACATCGTCGACTCCTTCGTCGGGCGGATGCTCTCCACCATCGCGTCGATCTCCAAGGTGCTCGACGCGGAAACGGTGGTGGTCGGGATGCGTCCCGCCGTCGCCATCACCCTTGTCGAACTGGGGCTGTCGCTGAACGGCATCCGTACCGCGCTGAACGTCGAGCGCGGCATGGAGTTGATCGCGGCGGCTCACGCCGACGAGCTCGACCACCAGCTCGACGACGATTCGGACGCCGAGACGGCCACGACGTGACCGCGGGCATCGACCTGGGCCAGCCGCAGGCACAGGCGGTCCGCAGCGACGAGGACGTGGTGCGCGTCCGGCAGTTGGTCCGCGCCGTGGCGGTGGCCGTCAAGCTGTCCCTGGTCGACCAGACCAAGGTGGTCACCGCGGCGAGCGAGCTGGCCCGCAACACCCTGGTGTACGGCGGCGGCGGCTCGGTCGAGGTGACAACGGTGGAGAACGGCCGGCGCAGGGGCGTGCGGATCGTCTTCGCCGATTCCGGGCCGGGTATCCCGGACCTGGACATGGCCCTCACCGACGGCTACACCACCGGCGGCGGCATGGGCCTCGGGCTCAGCGGGTCCCGCCGACTCGTCGACGAATTCGAGATCGAGACGTCCCCGGAGACTGGCACGCGGATCACGGTCACCAAGTGGTCCCGGTGAACGCCGATCTGGTCACCGACAGCGGCATCTGGTTCCGGGTGGAGGCCAGCAGCGCGGCGAGCGCCGTGCGGCGCGCCGCCGAACGCCTCGGCGCGCAGGTGGAGATGAGTGCGGTACGCATCGCCGACCTGGCCATCGTCGCCGCCGAGCTGACCAGCAACCTGGTCAAACACGCCGACGACGGCGTCCTGCTGCTCCGACCGGTACGCGAGGCCGGGGAGGCCGGCGTGGAGTTGATCGCCATCGACTCCGGCCCCGGCATGGCCGACCTGACCGTCTCCTCGCAGGACGGGCACTCCACCACCGGCACGCTCGGCATCGGTCTGGGCGCCATCGTCCGGCAGGCCAGCTGGTTCGACGGATACTCGTTGCCGGGCCGGGGCACCGTCCTCGCCGTGCAGGTCTGGCCGGCGGAGCCGGCGCTGCCGTCCTGGACCGGCGCCCTCACCCGACCGCTGACCGGCGAGACGGTCAGCGGCGACGGATACGCCGTCCGGATCGTTGACGGACGGCATCAGGTGCTGGTCAGCGACGGCCTGGGGCACGGCCCGCTGGCCGCCGCCGCCACCGAAGCGGCGCTCGCCGCGTTCCGGAACGCCCCGGCCGGGCCACCGGCAGCGGTGGTGGGTCACCTGCACCGCAGCATGTCGCACACCCGGGGCGCCGCGCTCGCGGTCGCCGAGCTGGAGCCGGCGGCCGGCATGCTGCGCTACGCGGGGCTGGGTAACATCGCCGGCGTGGTCGTCGAGGGTGACGGTCAGCGCCGCGGGCTGGTGTCACTGCCCGGCATCGCCGGCCACCAGCGGCCGACAATCCGGGAGTACGACTACCCGTTCGCTCCGGGCGCCCGACTGGTGATGCACAGCGACGGAGTGGTCGACCGCTGGCGGTTGGCCGACTACCCAGGTCTGGCGGAGCGGTCCCCGCTGGTGATGGCCGCGACCCTCCTGCGCGACGCTGGTGTACGACGTGATGACGCCTGCGTACTGGTCGCGAGGTCCTGGGCATGACCGGCGAGCCGGCGCTGCCCTTGCTGCAGATGGCGCTGCGGGTCGAGCAGGACATCTTCGTGATCCGTCAGCGGGGCCGTGAGGTGGCCGCGGTGGTCGGCCTCGAACGTCAGGACCAGGTGCGGATCGCCACCGCGCTCAGCGAGGTGGCCCGGGATCTGCTGCGCACGACCGGCGGTGCGGACGTCGCCTTCCACGTCGACGAGGGCGCGGACGGCCGGTTCCACCTGCGCGCCGACCTGGCCCCGGTGACCGCGCTCCCGAACGGTGACTACCAGCCCCAGTCCGGCGCGGTGTCCCGCCTGGTCGACACACTGAGCGTGTCGACAGTCGAGGGGGTTACGGTCGTACGGATGTCCCGACGAGTTCCGGCCAACGCGCCGACGCCCACACCGGAGCGGCTCGCCGAGTTCCGCACGGAGCTCGGCCGTACCGCGCCGGCCAGCGCGCTGGACGAGTTGACCGTGCAGAACGGGCAGCTCATCGCCGCGCTCGACGAGGTGCGCAGTCAGCGCGACGAGTTGGCCGTGCTGAACGAGGAGCTGGCCGAGACCAACCGGGGTGTGCTGGCGCTCTACAACCAGCTCACCGAGGAGTTGGAGGAGACCAACCGGGGCGTCGTCGCCCTCTACGCCGAGCTGGACGAGAAGTCGGCGCAACTGCGTGCGGCGAGCGAGTCGAAGAGCCGGTTCCTGGCGAACGTCAGCCACGAGCTGCGCGCCCCGGTCACCGCGATCATCGGATTGGGGCGGCTACTCACCGACTCCGCCTCCGACCCGCTCACCGACGAGCAGGGCCGCCAGGTCGACCTGATCCGCTCGTCGGCGGCGGACCTGCTCAACCTGGTCAACGAGTTGTTGGACCTCGCCAAGGCGGAGTCCGGCCGGATCGAACCGGACTGGGCGGACGTCGACCTGCGTCCGGTCTTCGGTCAACTGCGCGGCACACTGCGCGCCCTGGCCACCCGCCCGGGGGTGGAGTTGGTGGTGGAGGAGCCGGCCGCGCCGGCCATGCTGCGCACCGACGAGGTGCTGCTCGGCCAGGTGCTGCGCAACCTGCTGCACAACGGGTTGAAGTTCACCGAGCGCGGCGAGGTGCGACTGCGGGCCCGCCAGCACGGCGACCGGTGGAACTTCGAGGTCAGCGACACCGGCCCCGGCATCGCCGCCGAGCTGCACGACCGGATCTTCGAGGAGTTCTACCAGGTGCCGGGCGCCACCCGGGTCGGCGGCACCGGCCTCGGCCTGCCGTACGCCCGGCGGTTGGTGACACTGCTCGGCGGGACGCTGGAGCTGGCCAGCGTGCCGGGCCGGGGCAGCACATTCACCGTCTCCCTGCCCATCGGCGGGGAGTGAGAGCATGGACGGCATGCCGGCAACCATCCTGGTCGTCGACGACAGTCGTACCAAGCGTTACCTGCTGGTCAGCTGGCTGACGCGGGCCGGTTTCACCGTGCTCGAAGCCGAGAACGGCGCCGAGGCGTTGGCGCGGGTCGAGGTGGACCGGATCGACCTGGTCGTCCTCGACGTCCGGCTGCCCGACCTGAGCGGCTACGAGGTCTGCGAACAGATCAAGGCGCGGCACCCGGCGATGCCGGTCATCCACGTGTCGGCGCACGCCGTCGACGTGGCCGACCGAGCGCAGGGGCTGACCCGGGGCGCGGACGCGTACCTGACCGAGCCGATCGAGCCGGAAGAGCTGATCGCCACCACACGGGCGGTGCTGCGCTACTACCAGGCCCGGCAGCGCGCCGAACTGCTCGCCGAGCGCCTGCTCGGGCTGGCCGACACGACAGTTGCGGTGCACGCCGCGCCGACCTTCGCACGCCTGCTGGAGGCCGCCGCGGAGGGAGCCGCCCAGATCTTCAAGAGCCCGGCGGCGGTGATCGCCGAGACGTTCGACGGGGACTGCCTCGCGGGGATCTGCGCCGGTCCCGACGCCTCAGCCGAGGTGGTGCCGTGGGTCGTCGACGACACCGGAGTGCCGACCGGTGCCACCGTTCGGGTGGAACCCCCGGCGAACTGGGCGCTTGTCGACTGGCCGGCGGACGACACGGTGACGATCGCCGCCGCCCGACTGCGCGAGGACCGCGCCCCGCTGTACGTGGTGGTCCCGACCGCCACCCAGACCGCTCGGACGCCGGTGCTCAAGCAGTTGGCCCAGGCGGTGGCGGCGGCCGTGGAGGGGCAGCGCTCCTTCGACGAGGAGCACCGGATCGCGGTCACCCTCCAACGCAGCCTGCTCCCGCGCGGGCTGCCCACGGTCGCCGGCCTGGACCTCGCCGTGCGCTACGAGCCGGCCAGCGCGCAGACCGAGGTGGGCGGCGACTTCTACGAACTGGTGATGCTCGACGGGCACCTGCTGCTGGCGATCGGCGACGTGGCCGGCCACTCGCTGCACGCGGCGACCGTCATGGCCGAGCTGCGACACGCGGTGCGGGCGTACGCCGTGGAGGGGCACCAGCCCGGCGAGATCCTGCACCGGGTCAACGAGCTGATGCGGACACTGCTGCCCAACGAGATCGCCACGCTCTGCGTACTGCTGCTGCACCCGCCGACCGGGCGGGTCCGGCTGGCCAGCGCCGGGCATCTTCCGCCGGTGCTCAACATGGGGGGCAAGGTCGAGTTCGTGCAGCACTCCGCGCCGCTGCTCGGCGTCCGCGCGCCTCGCCCGGCCGACCTGGAATTCGTGCTGCCGGCCGGTGCCACGCTGGTGTTCTACACCGACGGGCTGATCGAGCGGCGGGACGCCACGATCGACGAGGGGATGGCCGCGCTGGCCGCGGTCGCCGCCACCGTCGACGACGACCTGGACCGGTTCTGCGCCCGGCTGCTTGTCGAGTTGGCCCCACCGGAGATCCAGGACGACGTCGCCGTGGTCGTCCTGCGCCGCCGCTGAGCCTGCGCGGGCTGGCTGTCCTGCGCGCGGGCCGGCTTCCCGGCGGTGCCGGCTGCCCGGCGGTGCCGGCTTCAGTGCACCGAGCGGGCGTACGCGGCGGGGGACACCCCGGCCACGGCGGTGAAGTCCCGGACCAGGTGAGCCTGATCGCTGTAGCCGAGGTCGGCGGCGAGATCCGCCCAGCTCAGCGGACCGCCGACGGCCTGTTCGACGGCCTCCTGGAGTCGGTAGCGGCGGATCACCCACTTCGGCCCGACCCCTACGTGCTCCATGAAGAGTCGCTGCAACCGGCGAACCGGAAGGTCGTGCCGCGCGGCGAAGTCGCCGACCCGCAGCACGGTCCGGTCGGCGCGGATCGCCTCGGCCAGCCGGACGGCCTCCTCGGCCATCGGGTCCGGCTCCGGGTCCCAGGCGGTGAGCAGGGCGTCCAACGCGCGGCAGCGCTCGTCGTCGGTGGCGGCGCACACCCCGTCGTGGGGTACCGCCAGCCGGCCAGCGGGCAGCGGCACCCGGCGGCCGGTCAGTTCGCTGACCGGCCGACGCCAGAACGGGTGGAACCCACCCGGGCGGAACTGCACCCCGCACACCCGGCCGGTGCCGGTGAGCGTGATCCGGAACAGGTCGCGGCCCACCCCGGCCACCTCGCCGCACTCGGGTGTTTCATCGTCCCGCCGGAACACCACGTTCACCGCCGGATGTGGCACGACACGCTGCTCGAACGGTGCGCTCAACGCCCAGTCGATCAGCCAGTAGTGCTCCACCCAGGGGCGGAGCGACTCTACCGGCAGGCGTCGACGGAACCGCACCTCGCGCAGCATGCGCCCGGGGTCGAGGATCCCCCGGCTGTCGCCACGCGGTCGGTGTCGCATTTATTCAAGACCACCCTCATACGCTGGCCCTATGACCACTCAGACTAGCGACCTGCTGGCGGCTGCCGCGCCGCGAACCGTCGCGGTGGTGCGCGGCATCGCCGACGACCAGTTCGATCTGCCCACCCCGTGCCGCGACTACCTGGTCCGCGATCTCCTCAACCACCTGTTCGAGGTGGTGGTCAACTTTCAGGACCTGGCCACCAAGCGGCAGGTGGAATGGGCCGACAAGCCCGACCACCTGACCGACGGCTGGCGGGACCGGTTCAAGACGGAGACCGACAAGTTGATCGGAGCCTGGTCGGACCCGTCGACCCTGGAGGGTGTGTCGCCGGGCATGGGCCTGCCGCAGACCGTCATCGGCGGTATGGCTCTGCTGGACCTGACCGTGCACGGTTGGGACCTCGCCGTCGCCACCGGTCAGCCGTACCAGCCGGCCCCGGAGGCGGTGGCCGAGCTGCACGGACTGGTCGAGCAGTTGGGCCCGACGGCCCGCAAGATGGGCGTCTTCGCCGACCCACCGCCCACCCCGGTCGCGACCCCAGCCACCGCCCAGGCCCCGCCCCCCGACCTGGCCCGCCTCCTGACCCAAACCGGCCGCACCCCCACCTGGCCCCCCACCCCGTAACCCCACCCCCCGCCGGCCCCATCCACCCCGGTCGATCATGAGGTTATTGCGCGTCCGCGCGGCGTGTCGTGGCGATAACTCCATGATCAACGGGCGGAAGGCGGAAGGGGCCTGAGTTGCCGCGCGGTTGGCGCGGTCAGGCGGTGAGTAGTCCAGAGGAGAGTGCGATCAGCGTGCCGACCACAGCCGAGCAGCAGCAGACCAGGAGGCCGGCGACCACCGCGAGGATCAACCAGACCCGGCGGTCCCGCGCCATCGCGGCGAAGCTCGGCCGGCGGACGTCCTCGGCAGGGCCGCCGTCACCATCCGTGGTCCCGGTCACCCCGGAAGTCTAGGCCGCGACATCCGCCCCGAGCGGAAAGGCCAGGTCGCGCGGCGTTCACAGACACGTGATCCATTCCTGATCGCGCTCGATCGCGGAAGTAGTGGTCTCCCCGAGCCGCCGAGGGGACTACTTCCACGATCGAGCGCTTATCGTGCGTACCGGGCCGCACCGGTGTGATCGGCGGGTCAGGCGCGACCGATGCGGTCCAGGATCCAGGCGTTGATGAACGCCTCCTCGCGCCAGGAGTCGTAGCGGCCGCTCGGACCGCCGTGCCCGGCACCCATCTCGGTCTTGAGGAGGTAGTCGCCGTCCGGGGCGACCGCCCGCAGCCGGGCGATCCACTTCGCCGGCTCCGAGTAGAGCACCCGGGTGTCGTTGAGGCTGGTCACCGCGAGGATCGCCGGGTAGTCCACCGCGGTGACGTTCTCGTACGGCGTGTAGGACTTCATGTACGCGTACACCTCGGGGTCCTCAAGCGGGTTGCCCCACTCCTCCCATTCGGTGACGGTCAACGGCAGCGACGGGTCGAGGATCGACGTGAGCGCGTCCACGAACGGCACCTGCGCGACGATGCCGGTGAACGCGTCAGGTGCCAGGTTGGCCACCGCGCCCATCAACAGGCCGCCGGCCGAGGCTCCGCGGGCGACCAGCCGGTCGCTGGCCGTCCAGCCGGACTTGACCAGGTGCCGGGCGCAGGCGACGAAGTCGGTGAAGGTGTTCTTCTTGGCCAGCAGCTTGCCCTGGTCGTACCAGCGTCGGCCCATCTCGCCGCCGCCCCGGGTGTGCGCCACCGCGAAGACCACGCCCCGGTCCAAGAGCGACAGCCGGGCCACCGAGAACCACGGGTCCATGCTGGCCTCGTACGAGCCGTAGCCGTACAGCTCACAGGGTGCCGAGCCGTCCCGGGGGGTGCCGACCCGGCAGACCAGCGAGATCGGCACTCGGGTGCCGTCGTCGGCGAGTGCCCAGTCCCGGTGCTGCTCGTACTCGGCCGGGTCGTACGGCCGTCCGTCCGGGCCGGGCAGCACCGGCTTCTGCTTGCGCAGCACCATCTGCCTGGTGACCAGGTCGTAGTCGTACACGGAGTCGGGCGTGACAAGCGAGGAGTAGCGCAGGCGGACCTGTCCGGTGCGGTACTCCGGGTTGGCGTCGAGACCGACGCTGTACAGCGGCTCGGGGAAGTCGATGTCGTACGAGTCGTCGCTGCCCACCGGCAGCACCCGCAGGCCGGTGAGCCCGTCGGTGCGCAGTGACACGACCAGGTGGTTGGCGAAGGCGTCCACGGCCTCCAGCCGGGTGCCGGGGGTGTGTTCGATCACCGGCACCCAGTCGCCCGGCGCGTCCGCCGAGGTGAACGCCAGCGCGAAGTCCTCCGCGCCGTCGTTGTGCAGGATCAGGAAACGGTGGCCGTGGTGCTCCACCGCGTACTCGACGCCCTGCCGGCGGGGAGCGATGACGGCCGGCGCGCCGGTCGGGTTGCCGGCGGGGATCACCAGGACTTCGCTCGTCACCTTGCTGTGGATGTCGATCAGGATGAACTTCTCCGACCGGGTCAGCTCCACACCCACCCAGAACCGCTCGTCGTCCTCCTGGTGGACCACCACGTCGTCCCCGGCTGCGGATCCGACGGTGTGCCGCCAGACCCGGTTGGGCCGCCAGGCGTCGTCCACCGTCACGTAGAACAGCACCGACGCGTCGGCCGACCAGGCGGTGCCGTAGAACGTGTCCGGTACCTCGTCGGGCAGCACCTCGCCGCTGGACAGGTCCTTCACGCGCAGGGTGAACCGCTCGTCGCCGGAGAAGTCGGTGGAGTAGGCCAACCAGCGACCGTCCGGGCTGACGTCGAACGCGCCCAGCGAGAAGAAGTCGTGCCCCTCGGCGAGCAGGTTGCCGTCGAGCAGCACCTCCTCGCCGTCGAGCGGGGCACCGTCGGTGCTGACCGGAGGCTCGATCTCGCCGTCGCGGACCGCGCGCCGGCACTGCACCCCGTACTGCTGTCCCTCGACGGTCCGGGTGTAGTACCAGTGCCCGCCCTTGCGGGTCGGCACGGACAGGTCGGTTTCCCTGGTGCGTCGGCGGGTCTCCTCGAACAGTGCCTCGCGGAGCGCGGCCAGGTGCGCCGTGCGCGCGTCGGTGTACTCGTTCTCGGCGGTCAGGTAGGCGATCGTCTCCGGGTCGTCCTTGGCGGCGAGCCAGGCGTACTCGTCGACGACGGTGTCGCCGTGGTGCCTGCGCTCGCTGGGCACCCGCTTCGCCGCGGGCGGGGCAGTCTCGGTGGTCACGGCGGCCACGTTACCGGTCGGCGCCCGCGGTGAGCCGAACCAGCGGCATCCCGATCGGCATCACTCCGGCTTTCGAACACATGTACGATTGCCGGCATGGCGGCAGCAGCGAGTTCCCTCGGCCGGTCCGGCGCTCTCGAGATCACCCGACGACTGGCGGCGATCTGCGGTCCGCCGTTCTCCCGGCTCGGGGGTGCGGCCGACGAGGTGGCGGGGCGGCGGGCGCGCTGGGTGGCGGTGCCGGGCGGCCCGCACGCCGCCGCCGAGGTGCTGCGGTTGGCTGCCGCGCACGACCTGGCGGTGGTGCCCCGGGGAGCCGGCACGAAGATCGACTGGGGTGCCACGCCCGTGCAGGTCGACATCATGCTCGACACCGGCCGGCTGGCCGGCATCGGTCACGAGCCGGTTGGCGCGCCGGTGGCCGAGGTGGGTGCCGGCACCCCGCTGCGGGCGGTGCAGTCCACGCTGGAGCGCACCGGGCAGCGGCTGGCGATGGACGCCCCGTCACCGGGCGCGACCCTCGGCGGGGTGCTCGCCGCCGGTGAGGCCGGTCCGCTGCGCCACCGCCACGGCAGCCCCTGCGACCAACTGCTCGGTCTCCGTTACCTCTCCGCCGACGGCGAGTTGGTCAGCGCCGGTGGCGGCGAGCCGGGCCTCGACCTGGCCCGGCTGCTCTGCGGCTCGCAGGGCGCGCTCGGTGTGCTGGTCTCGGCGAGTCTGCGGGTGCAGCCGATGCCGGCGAGCCGGCTCTGGGTGTCGCGGCCGGTGTGGACGCCGCTGGAGGTGCACGAGCTGATCCGGACGATCCTCGCCGCCCGACTGGAGCCGGCGGCCGTCGAGCTGGACCTGCCGGGAGCCACCCCCCGACCACGTACGCCGTACCCGCCCGGCCACCCGTCCGCGGCGGCTCGGGAGCGCCATCCGTCGATGTCCGGGCGGTCCGATGTCCCGTCCCGGGCGGGCAGCCTGGTGGTGCTGCTGGAGGGCGGGCCGGCCGACGTCACCGAGCGCGCCGAGCGGCTGGTCAGCCTGCTGCACGGGGAGGCGACGATCGCCCACTCCGCGCCGACGTGGTGGCGTCGCTACCCGTTCGCGCCCGGCGACACGGCGCTGCGCCTGGAGGTGCCGATCGGCGACCTGCACGCCGCCGTCTACGCGCTCCGCGACGCGGCCGGCGCGCCGGTGCCGGTGCGCGGGTCCGCCGGGCTGGGCGTGGTGCACGCGGCACTGCCCGGAGCGTTGGCCCCCGACCGGGTGGCGTCCATCCTGGCCGCCGTCCGGGGGGTGCTGCTGGCCCGGCAGGGCCGCTGTGTGGTGGTCTCCGCTCCGGCGGCGGTCCGCCAGGCCGTCGACCTCTGGGGCGAGTTGGCCGGTCTGGCCCAACTGCGCGCCGCCAAGGAGCACCTCGATCCGGACCACCGGCTCGCCCCTGGGCGCCTCCCCGGCGGTCTGTGAGACCCGCCCGGGCCGGTCAGTCCATCCACCAGCTGTGCATGTCCAGCAGCGGCGGGGTAAGCCGGACCACCAGCACCAGCAGGGTGCCCGCCGCGCCGGCCAGCAGCAGCGTTCGGGTTACCCGGGGGAGACTCTCCCGCTCTCGGACTGCCCTGATCACCGCGACGATCGCCAGCGGCGGCCCGACCACCGCTCCCACCAGGTAGAGCATCGCCAGCACGCCGTGGACCCAGTAGGACAGCATGTCCTTCGGGTCGTACGCGCCGCTCAGCATCTCGGCCGGGCCGACGCCGGAGGCTGCCATCCGACCCAGGTAGAGCAGCAGCACGGCGAGGAACGCGCCGATGGCCACCAGTTGCGCGCCGATCAGGGCGCGGACCGTTGGCCGGGAGTACGACATGTCCTGCGCGACACTCGACATGGCCGTCAATCTACCGAGCGTGCCCCGGAATCGTGGGCCGCACGTGCCGGTCAGGTCGCGTCGTTGCGGAGCACCAGGATGGCGATGTCGTCCCGGGGCGGCTCCACCGAGAAGTTGATCGCGGCGGAGCGCAGCCGGGCGGCCACCACGTCCGCCGAGTATCCGGCCAGGGGCGCAGCCGCGTCCCGCAGTCGGTCGGTGCCGAACAGTTCCCGGCCGCGCCGTCGTTCGGTGACGCCATCGGTGTAGAAGATCAGTGAGTCACCCGGCGCGAGCGTGATCTTCGCCGTCGGCGAGGTGATCGTGTCGAGCAGGCCGAGCGCGGTCCCGCTGGTGCCGACGAACCCCGCGCCACCCGTGGCGGCCAGCAGCACCGGCTGGTCGTGCCCGGCCAGATGCAGCGACACGTCCAACTGGCCGCCCTGGCCCGGCCCCACGGCCGCCAGCGCCAACGTGCAGTATCGTCCGCCACCCCGCTCGACGAGCGTCTCGTTGAGCCGCGCCAACGCCTCCGGTAACGGCTTGCCGTCGCCCACCAGCACCCGGATCACGTCCCGGACCAGCCCGGTCACCGCGGCGGCTTGGACGCCCTTGCCCGAGACGTCACCGATCACCACCAGCCACCGTCCGTCGGGCAGCGGTACCACGTCGTAGAAGTCGCCTCCCACCTCGGCGTCGTCGCCGGTGGGCACGTACTCGGCGGCGAAGCCGATCCCGTCCACGAGCGGCAGCACCGGCGGCAGCAGCGACTGCTGGAGCGTCTGCGCCACCCGGCGACGTTCGGCGTGGATCCGGGCGTTCTCGATGGCCAGCGCGGCCCGCCGGGCCACGTCCTCCAACACGGCCACCTCGTCCGGATCGTGCCGGTGCCGCTGGTGCCGGCCCACCGCCAGGGTCCCGAGCCGCTGCCCCCGCGCGATCAGCGGGACCGCGAAACCCTCCATCGGCCCGCCGAGGGGAATCTGCGCCGCGCTGCGGGACGCCTCACGCAGGCGGGCCTGGATGGAATCCGGCCCGGTCTCGGCCAGCACCTTGTGCAGTTGCGGCAGCATCGACTCGTCGGCGTGGCTGGCCGCCGCGAGCCGGAGCCGGCCCCACTCGTCGGCGGTGTGCACCGCGCACCACTGGCCGAGCCGGGGAACCACCAGCTGCGGAACCAGGGCCATGGTCAGGTCCACGTCCAACGACTGGGCGAGCAGCTCACTCGCCTCGGCCAGGAACGTCAACCACACCTGCCGTCGAACGTCGGCCCGGCGCAGCCGGTCGTTCTCCAGGTGCAGCGACAGCCGCTCGGCGGTGAGCACCGCCAACGGCCGGGCGTACGCCGACGGCGCGGCGTCCAACTCCAGCTCCCCGGCGTACGGGCGGTGCACCGTCAGCGGCACCCGGAGCAGTTCGCTGCCGGGGCGGGGTGGCCGACCGAAGCGGGCCAACACCTGGCGCCCCTGCCCGTCGCCCCGGTCCAGGCGGATCGTGCCGCCGGCCGCTCCCACCATCTCGGCGACCCGGCTGAGCAGGCTGGTGGCGAAGTCGGGCAGCGGATCGTCCGCGTACAGGTCGGGGGCGGTTTGCATGAGTTCGCTCATCGCGCTGGCGCTCGGCGCGGATTTGTCGGTGCTCACCCAGGGGTCGCCACCGGTGGTGCCCTCGGTCTGCGGGTCGGCGCCGGGGCGGTCCAGCCGGAACCAGACACCCTTGCCGGTGGGCAGGTACGTGGTGCCCCAGCGGCTGGCGAAGTGGTCGACCAGGAGCAGACCTCGGCCCCGTTCGGAGACCTCGTCGATCTCCGTGAAGTCGTTGCGGGCGCCGACGGTCAGCTCGTCGCCGGAGCCGGGGGCGAAGTCGGAGACGGTGACGGTCAGCCCGACCTGGTCGGCGACGACCTCGATGTCCAACTCGGTGCGGGCGTGCTCGACGGCGTTCGTGGTCAGCTCGGTGGTGAGCAGCAGGGCCTCGTTGACCAGTTCGTCCAGGTGTGACTCGGTCAACACGGAGCGGACCACGGCGCGGGCGGCGGCCGGCGTACGGCGGTCGGCGGGCAGGCGCACGCGCCGGGTCGCCCCGCCCCGGGCCCCGGCCGTCGCGGGCCCCGCCTCGGCTGACACCCTCGTATCCTCCACCGTTCCCCCGTCGGGTGCCAAGCCGATCTTCAGTCGCGCGTCGCCCGTCCCCCCATCGGAGGGGAGAGCTGATTGCCCATGCCGCGCCCCGGTGCGGCTTGTTGAGCCGCTCTGCGAGGTCTGCGAAGCCACGGGCCAGTCTCGCCCCGATCGGGCGGATCGGGCGGCGGTCGGGGCCACCTGGCGGGTCGCGCACCCTGGCACCACGGCGCGCGCGGGCACAATATGGGGTGCCGGTGTGTCCGTACGGACCGGCAGCCCCCGAGTGGAGCGAGGAATGATGACCACGGCGAAGCAGTCGGTGGCGGATCCGTCCGCGCCCGACCACGAGGCGCTCCTCGGTGAGTTGACCGAGGCACTGCGACGGATCGGTCGGGGCGACCTGAAGGTGCGGCTTCCCCGCCGCGCCGGCGCGGCCGGTGAGGTGGCGGACGCCTTCAACGAGGTGGTCTCGCTCCAGGAGCGGCAGTACCTGGACCTGCGGCGGATCAGCCGGATCGTCGGTCGCGACGGCCGGCTCACCGAGCGGCTCGACGACGAGGGGCTGGACGGCTCCTGGGCGGAGGGGCAGCGGGCGATCAACTCGCTGATCGACGACCTGGGCCGACCGACCACCGAGATCGCCCGGGTCATCGTGGCGGTCGCGGACGGCGACCTGTCCCAGCACATGGCGTTGGAGATCGACGGCCGGCCGTTGCGCGGTGAGTACCTGCGCATCGGGCGCACCGTGAACACGATGGTCGACCAGTTGTCCTCGTTCTCGAACGAGGTGACCCGGGTGGCCCGTGAGGTGGGCACCGAGGGCAAGCTGGGTGGTCAGGCCGACGTTCGGGGCGTCGCCGGCACCTGGAAGGACCTCACCGACTCGGTGAACACCATGGCGTCGAACCTCACCGGCCAGGTGCGGTCGATCTCGCAGGTGGCGACGGCGGTGGCCAAGGGCGACCTGTCGCAGAAGATCACGGTGGGCGCGCGCGGTGAGGTCGCCGAGTTGGCCGCCACGATGAACTACCTCACCGACACGCTGCGGCTCTTCGCCGAGCAGGTGACCCGGGTGGCCCGCGAGGTGGGCACCGAGGGCAAGTTGGGCGGCCAGGCCGAGGTGCCGAACGTGGCCGGCACCTGGAAGGACCTGACCGACAGCGTCAACTCGATGGCGTCGAACCTGACCGCCCAGGTCCGCAACATCGCCCAGGTCTCCACGGCGGTGGCGCGCGGTGACCTGTCGCAGAAGATCACGGTCGCGGCGCAGGGCGAGATCCTGGAGCTGAAGGACACCGTCAACACGATGGTGGACCAGTTGTCGTCGTTCGCCGACGAGGTGACGCGGGTGGCCCGTGAGGTGGGCATCGAGGGCAAGCTGGGCGGCCAGGCGCAGGTGCGCGGGGTCTCCGGCACCTGGCGCGACCTCACCGAGAACGTCAACCAGTTGGCCGGCAACCTGACCAGCCAGGTCCGGAACATCTCCCAGGTCTCCACCGCCGTGGCGAAGGGCGACCTGTCGCAGAAGATCACCGTCGATGCCCAGGGCGAGATCCTGGAGCTGAAGAACACCGTCAACACGATGGTGGACCAGTTGTCGTCGTTCGCCGACGAGGTGACCCGGGTGGCCCGCGAGGTGGGCACCGAGGGCAACCTGGGTGGTCAGGCCCAGGTCAAGGGCGTCAGCGGTACGTGGCGCGACCTGACCGACAACGTGAACTCGATGGCGTCGAACCTGACCAGCCAGGTCCGCAACATCGCCTCGGTGACGACGGCGGTGGCGAAGGGCGACCTGTCGCAGAAGATCACGGTGGACGCCCGGGGCGAGATCTTGGAGCTGAAGTCGACTGTCAACACGATGGTGGATCAGCTGTCGTCGTTCGCCGACGAGGTGACGCGGGTGGCCCGCGAGGTGGGCACCGAGGGCAAGCTCGGCGGCCAGGCCCAGGTGCGCGGGGTCGCCGGCACCTGGCGGGACCTGACCGACAACGTGAACTCGATGGCGTCGAACCTGACCGCCCAGGTCCGCAACATCGCCCAGGTCTCCACGGCGGTGGCGAAGGGCGACCTGTCGCAGAAGATCACGGTGGACGCCCGGGGCGAGATCCTGGAGCTGAAGTCGACTGTCAACACGATGGTGGATCAGCTCTCGTCGTTCGCCGACGAGGTGACGCGGGTGGCCCGCGAGGTGGGCACGGAAGGCAAGCTGGGCGGCCAGGCCCAGGTCAAGGGCGTCAGCGGTACGTGGCGCGACCTGACCGACAACGTCAACTCGATGGCGTCGAACCTGACCAGCCAGGTCCGCAACATCGCCTCGGTGACCACGGCGGTGGCGAAGGGTGACCTGAGCCAGAAGATCACGGTGGACGCCCAGGGCGAGATCCTGGAGCTGAAGTCGACTGTCAACACGATGGTGGACCAGCTCTCGTCGTTCGCCGACGAGGTGACCCGGGTGGCCCGCGAGGTCGGCATCGAGGGCAAGCTCGGCGGCCAGGCGCAGGTGAAGGGCGTGTCCGGCACCTGGCGCGACCTGACCGAGAACGTCAACCAGCTCGCCTCGACGCTGACCACGCAGCTGCGGGCCATCGCCCAGGTGTCCACCTCGGTGACCCGGGGTGACCTGACCCAGCGGATCGCCGTCAAGGCGCAGGGCGAGGTCGCCGAGCTGAAGGACAACATCAACCAGATGATCGTCACCCTCCGGGAGACGACCAAGAAGAACGCCGAGCAGGGCTGGTTGGACTCCAACCTGGCGCGGATCGGCGGCCTGTTGCAGGGCCAGCGCGATCTCGGCGAGGTCTGCCGCATGATCATGATGGAGGTGACCCCGCTCGTCGACGCCCAGCTCGGTGCCTTCTTCCTGGCCGACGACACCGACGGCAGCATGCGGCTGCGGCTGACCTCGTCGTACGGGTACGTGGCACGGGGCAACGACGTCACCTTCGGGCCGGGCGAGGGGCTGGTCGGGCAGACCGCGCTGTCCCGCCGCACGATCCGGGTCAGCGCCTCTCCGAACAGCCGGCTCACCCTGCGGTCCGGGCTGGCCGAGACACCTCCGTCCGACCTGGTGGTGCTCCCCGTGCTGTTCGAGGGTGAGCTGCTCGGCGTGATCGAGTTCGCGAGCGTGTCGGCCTTCTCCGGTCTGCACCTCGCGTTCCTGGAGCGGCTGGTGCTGACCATCGGCATCGCGGTCAACACCATCCAGGCCAACCGTCGTACGGAGGAGCTGCTGGCCCAGTCGCAGCGGCTGGCGCACGAGATGCAGGAGCAGTCGGCGGAGTTGCAGCGCACCAACGCCGAGTTGGAGGAGAAGGCGACTCTGCTCTCCGAGCAGAAGGGCAACATCGAGACGAAGAACCGGGAGATCGAGCTGGCGCGGCTGGGCCTGGAGGAGAAGGCGCAGCAGTTGACTCGGGCCTCGGCCTACAAGTCCGAGTTCCTGGCCAACATGAGCCACGAGCTGCGTACGCCGCTGAACTCGCTGCTGCTGCTGGCTCGCCTGCTGGCGGAGAACTCGGAGCAGAACCTCAGTCCGAAGCAGATCGAGTTCGCCCGGACCATCCACGGCTCCGGCTCGGACCTGCTGCGCCTGATCGACGACATCCTCGACCTGTCCAAGATCGAGGCGGGCCGGATGGACGTCGAGCCGACCGAGATCCGCTTCGCCGAGCTGCGCGGTTACGTCGAGCAGGCGTTCGCGCCGCAGGCCGAGGAGAAGAACCTGGACTTCCAGGTACGGGTGAGCAAGGATCTGCCGCCAGCGCTGGTGACCGATGCGCAGCGGTTGCAGCAGATCCTGCGCAACCTGCTCTCCAACGCGGTGAAGTTCACCGACAACGGCGCGGTGACGTTGCGGATCGCCCCGGCGGCGGAGAACGCGGTCTTCGACGTACCGGCGTTGACAAACGCTCAGCAGGTGATCGCGTTCACCGTGATCGACACCGGGATCGGCATCTCCGACGACAAGTTGTCGATCATCTTCGAGGCGTTCCAGCAGGCCGACGGCACGACCAGTCGCCGCTACGGCGGCACCGGCCTGGGCCTGTCGATCAGCCGCGACCTGGCTCGGTTGATCGGCGGCACGATCACCGTGTCGTCCGCTCCCGGTCAGGGCTCGACCTTCACCCTGTTCGTACCGCAGGTGTTGGCCCCGGATGCCGTGGTCGCGCCCCAGCTTCCGTCTCCGCAGCGCGCCGGCCTGCCGTCGTCGCTGCTGATGCCGCCGCTGGAGTTGCTGCCGGAGCGGCCGGAGGCGCCGGTCACCCGTCAGCTGGACGGTGCCACGGTGCTGATCGTGGACGACGACGTCCGCAACGTCTTCGCCTTGACCAGCGCATTGGAGCTGCACGGGATGACCGTGCTGTACTCGGACAACGGGGCGGACGGTGTCCGCCTGTTGGCCGAGCATCCGGAGGTGGACATCGTGCTGATGGACGCCATGATGCCGGACCAGGACGGCTACGAGACCACCCGCCAGATTCGCCGCAACCATCGGTTCGCTGATCTGCCGGTGGTGTTCCTGACCGCGAAGGCCATGCCGGGTGACCGGGAGTCGGCGCTCGCGGCCGGCGGCAGCGACTACATCACCAAGCCGGTCGACCTGGATGACCTGATCGAGTTGATGTCGTCGTGGATCAACGGCAGTCGGACCGAGGAGACTTCGTGACCCAGATCGCCAAGGCGCTGCTCGTGGACGACCGGCGGCAGAATCTGACGGCCCTGGAGGCGATCCTCCAGGGGCTGCCGGTCCAGTCCGTGGCGGTGGAGAGCGGCGAGGCGGCGCTCAAGCAGCTCCTGGTGGACGACTTCGCGGTGATCCTGCTGGACGCGCAGATGCCGGACATGGACGGGTTCGAGACGGCGAGCCACATCAAGCGCCGGGAGCGGACCCGGCACGTGCCGATCATCTTCCTGACCGCCGCGGACCGGGACGCCCAGCTCGCTCTCCGGGGCTACCAGGTGGGTGCGGTGGACTACCTGACCAAGCCGTTCGACCCGTGGGTGCTGCGGGCCAAGGTGTCGGTCTTCGTCGAGCTGTGGGTGAAGACCCGGCAGTTGGCCACCCAGTCGGACCTGGTCCGGGAGCGCGACACGCAGTGGCGGCGGCTCACCGACGCGGTCGACGAGGCGACCACGCTGCTCCGCTCCGACGACGGGGAGGCCCGCGACCGGGCGGTACGCATGCTTGAGCAGGCCCGCTGGGGCAACACCGCCTGAGGTTCAGACCTCGCCGGGGCGGGTGTGGCCGGTGGCGGCCCGCCGGATTCGCCACCGCTCGCCCAGTGAGTCGATTTCCTCCTGAACGAAGATGAAGAAGTCGCGCATCTCGGCCACGCGCTCGCCGGCCGGCGTCTCCGGGCCGCCGAGGGCGACGACACCGCCCGCGGCCGCGTCGATGAACGTCTTGTAGATCGCGGTCTTGGTGATGGTCGCCTCGTACCAGGGGTCGTCTGGCATTCGGTAGCGGTCCCGGCGGGACCGGGGGACCGGCTCGCGGATCAGCATGCCGAACTGGGTGAGGTAGCGGACCGCGCCGCTGACCGCCGCCGCGCTGACCCCGAGCCGCTCGCCGATCTCGGCGGCGGTGAGGGGGTCGTCCGCGCTCATCACGGTGAACAGCACCCGGGCTGCCATTCGCGGGAAACCGACCTCGGCGAAGGTCAGGGCCATCCGCTCGACGAAGAGGTGGACCGGGTCGTGGCCGTCGCCGGTTGCCATGGTGGTCCCCTCCCGCATTGCCGATGTGACAGTCGATGCTGCCCAGATCTCACAGTCTTCACAACTTTGTGAAACGAGTGTAGCTTCCGATACATGGAAACTCCCATTGCGGTGTCCGGCTTGGTCAAGACCTTCGGCCGGACCCGGGCACTCGACGGTCTGGACCTGACCGTCCGCTCCGGCGAGGTGCACGGCTTCCTTGGCCCGAACGGCGCGGGCAAGTCGACAACCATCCGGGCACTGCTCGGCCTGCTGCGGACGGACGCGGGGGCTGTCCGCCTGCTCGGCGGTGACCCGTGGCGCGACGCGGTGGCCCTGCACCGCCGGCTGGCGTACGTGCCGGGCGACGTGACGCTCTGGCCCAACCTCTCCGGCGGCGAGGTCATCGACCTGCTGGGCCGGATGCGTGGAGGGCTGGACCCGGCCCGCCGGGCCGAACTGCTGGACTCCTTCGAGCTGGACCCACGCAAGAAGGGACGGGCCTACTCCAAGGGCAACCGGCAGAAGGTCGGCCTGGTGGCAGCCCTCGCCTCGGACGCCGAACTGCTCATCCTGGACGAGCCGACCTCCGGGCTGGACCCACTGATGGAGGAGGTGTTCCAACACTGGGTCCGCCGGGCCAAGGCGGACGGTCGCACCGTGCTGCTCTCCAGCCACATCCTGGCCGAGGTGGAGGCGCTCTGCGACCGGGTGACGATCATCCGCAACGGCCGGGACGTGGAGACCGGCACCCTGACCGAGCTGCGCCACCTGCGCCGAACCTCGATCGACGCCGAGCTGACCGGCCCGGCGGACGCGCTGGGTCAACTCGACGGCGTCCACGACCTGCGGGTGGACGGGCACCGGGTGCGCTTCGACGTGGAGAACGCCGCACTGGACACCGCGCTGCGCCGGCTCACCGAGATCGGCGTACGGAGTCTGGTCAGCCAGCCGCCGACACTCGAGGAGCTGTTCCTGCGCCACTACCAGGCCGAGCAGGTGCGGTCATGACGGCCCTCACCGGGACCCGGCATCTCGTGCGCCTCATCCTGCGCCGGGACCGAGTGTTGCTGCCGGTCTGGATCCTGCCGTTGGCGCTGCTCCCGGCCAGCTACGCCAGCGCGTACGCCGAGCTGTACCCAACCGCCGCCGAGCGGGCCGCGTACCTCGCCGGAACGGCGAGCAACCCCTCGATCGTCGCGCTGCTCGGCCCGGTGTACGGCGACAGCATCGGCGCGCTCACCGTCCAGCGCGCCGGCCTGCTGGCGTTGATCGCCGGGCTGATCAGCGTGCTCACCGTGGTCCGGCACACCCGGACCGAGGAGGAGGCCGGTCGGCGGGAGCTGCTCGGTGCGACAGTGCTGGGTCGGTACGCCGGGCTGACCGCCGCGCTGCTGGTGACGTACGCCGCGAATGTGCTGCTCGGCCTGCTCGCCGCCGGCGGCCTGGTCGCGGCCGGCCTGCCCGGCGCGGGTTCGGTGCTCTTCGGCGCTGGCGTGGCGCTCACCGGAGTGGCCTTCGCGACGGTCGGCGGGTTGGCCGCGCAGCTCACCGAGGGCGCGGGTGGGGCGCGTGGGCTCGGCCTGGGTGCGCTCGGGTTGGCCTTCGTGCTGCGGCTGGCTGGCGACGCCGGGGGGTCCGGCGGCGCCGGTGGGGACACCGAGTGGCTGAGCTGGCTCTCGCCGCTGGGCTGGTCGGCACGCAGCCGCGCCTACGCCGACGAGCGATGGTGGGTGCTGCTGCTACCGGTGCTGTTCAGCGTGGTGGTCGCGCTCGTCGCGTACCCCGTCTCGGTCCGCCGTGATCTCGGTGCGGGAGTGTTTCCCTCCCGGCTCGGTCCCGCCACCGCCGGTGCCGGCCTGGCTGGCCCGCTCGGGTTGGCCTGGCGGCTGCACCGGACCCAGCTGTTCGGCTGGACCGTCGGCTTCGGGCTGCTCGGCCTGGTGCTCGGCGGGGCGGCGGATGCCGCCGGGGAGGCGGTGCGGGGCAACCAGCAGGTGGCCGAGATCCTGTCCCGGCTGGGTGGCACGTCGGCGCTCGCCGAGGCGTACCTCGGTGGGACGTTGAGCCTGACCGCGCTGGCCGCCGCCGGGTACGGCATCCAGGCCGCGCTGCGGGTCCGGGCGGAGGAGACCGCCGGACGGGCCGAACCGCTGCTCGCGACGCCGGTGAGCCGGACCCGCTGGCTGGCGGCGCACCTGGTCTTCGCGCTGCTCGGCCCTGCGGTGGTGCTGGGCGTCGCCGGGCTCGCCACCGGGCTGGCCTACGGGCTCAGCACCTCCGACGTCGGCGGCGAGCTGCCGCGGTTGCTCGGTGCCGGGCTGGCCCAGGTGCCCGCGGCCTGGGTGCTGTCCGGGCTGGCGGCGCTGCTGGTCGGTTGGCTGCCCCGCCTGTCCGCGGGTGCCTGGGCGGTGCTCGCCGGCTGTCTGCTGCTCGGTCAGCTCGGTGCGGTGGTGGGGCTGGACCAGTGGGCGCTGGACATCTCCCCGTTCACCCACACCCCCCAGGTCCTCGGCGAGGACTGGCCGGCAACCCCGCTGGTCGTCCTGACGGCGGTAACGGCGGCCCTGCTGACGGCAGCCCTGCTGACCTTCCGCAGAAGAGACATCCCCACCCCCTGACCTCCCTTGACCTCGTCGATCACGAGGTTATTGCCATCCGCCTCCCGGCGTGTCGGCGCTATAACCCCATGATCAACGGGGGGGGGGGGGGCGGATGGGAGGCCGGGACCGGGGACCGGGGTTAGCCGGTGGGTTGGTCGTTGCGGATCATCAGGGCGCTGCGGAGGCCGGTGATGTCCAGGACGCGGATCAGGAAATCGCCCACGTGGGTCAGCATCAGCAGGCTCTGCGCGTGGCTGGCCTTGCGGCTGAGCACGACCAGGGTGCCCAGGCCCTGCGAGTCGCAGAAGGTGACACCGCCCAGATCGAGCACGATCCGCGGGGGTGGGTCCGCCAGCACCTCGTTGACCACCGTGGAGAGCTGGGCGGCCGTGAGCATGTCGATCTCACCGGCCAGGCGCAGCACTGCTTCGTCGCCCGTCCGGTGTAGCGTGATGGACAGTTCGGCACGATCCACCCGGTCAGCCTAGCGCGATCTGCCCGGCCCGGCCTGTTGAGGCCGCGAGCCGTCGCCCACCGAGGTCACGAGCCGTCGCCTCGACCTCGCGTTGCCGCCGCTGCCCACCGCCGGCCAGGGTGAGCCCGGTAACCCCAGCGCGGGGTGGCTGCTGGTTGACGGTGTGGCGCTGACACAATGGCCGCATCGTGACCGACATCTTTTCCGCCGGATCCGGCCGCTACCCAGCCGATGCGCCGGCCTCCGAGGCCCTGTTCGACCGCGCCCGCGCCATCGTGCCGGGCGGGGTGAACTCCCCTGTGCGCGCCTTCCAGGCGGTCGGCGGCACCCCGCGTTTCATGGTCCGTGGCGAGGGTCCGTGGCTGTACGACGCCGACGGCCGCCGCTACGTCGACCTGGTCTGCTCGTGGGGTCCACTGATCCTCGGGCACGCCCACCCCGAGGTGGTGGACGCCGTGCAGGCCGCCGCCGCCCGGGGCACCAGCTTCGGCACCCCCACCCCGGGTGAGGTGGAGTTGGCCACCGAGTTGGTCGACCGGACCCCGATGGAGCAGGTCCGCCTGGTCAACTCCGGCACCGAGGCGACCATGTCGGCGATCCGGCTGGCCCGCGGCTTCACCGGCCGCTCCAAGATCATCAAGTTCGCGGGCTGCTACCACGGACACGTGGACGCGCTGCTTGCCGCCGCCGGTTCCGGCGTGGCCACCCTGGGCCTGCCCGACTCGCCCGGCGTGACCGGCGCGGCGGCCAGCGAGACGATCGTCCTGCCGTACAACGACATCCGGGCCGTCGAGGAGGCCTTCGCCGCCGAGGGTCCGCACATCGCCGCGGTGATCACCGAGGCCGCCGCCGGCAACATGGGCGTGGTCGCCCCCCGCGACGGCTTCAACCAGCAGCTCGCCCGGATCGCGCACGCGCACGGCGCCCTGCTGGTGGTCGACGAGGTGATGACCGGGTTCCGGGTCTCCCGCGCCGGGTGGCACGGCCTCGACGCCTCCGATGCCGACCTGTGGACGTACGGCAAGGTCATGGGTGGTGGCCTGCCCGCCGCGGCGTTCGGCGGGCGGGCGGACATCATGGCGCGGCTCGCGCCGGCCGGCCCGGTCTACCAGGCCGGCACCCTCTCCGGTAACCCGCTGGCCTGCGCCGCCGGCCTGGCCACGCTGCGACTCGCCGACGACGCGCTCTACCGCCGCCTCGACGACACGGCCGCCGTCGTGGGCAAGCTGGCGTCCGACGCGCTGGCCACCGCCGGGGTCCCGCACCGACTCTCGTACGCGGGCAGCATGTTCTCGATCTTCTTCACCGACGCCGACGTGGTCGACTACGACAGCGCCCGCACCCAGCAGGTGCCGGCGTTCAAGGCGTTCTTCCACGCGATGCTCGCCGCCGGCGTCTACCTGCCGCCGAGCGCGTTCGAGTCGTGGTTCGTGTCGGCGGCGATCGACGACGCCGCTCTGGAGCACATCGCCGCAGCGCTGCCCACGGCGGCGAACGCGGCGGCAGCGGCTGGTCACGGGGGGTAAAAAACCTTGAGCAAGACGGTGGTCCACGTGCTCCGGCACGGCGAGGTGCACAACCCCGACCAGATCCTCTACGGCCGGCTGCCCGGTTTCCGCCTCTCCGAGCTGGGTGTGCAGATGGCCAAGGCCGCCGCGCAGGGCCTGGCCGAGCGGGAGATCGTGCACGTGGTGGCCAGCCCGCTGGAGCGCGCCCAGCAGACCGCCGAGCCGATCGCCGCCCAGTTCGGGCTGCCCGTCGGCGTGGACGAGCGGCTGATCGAGAGCGCCAACTGGTTCGAGGGCAAGAAGGTGTCCCCGGGTGACGGGTCGTTCCGCGACCCGCGCAACTGGTGGGTGCTGCGCGACCCGGTGACCCCGTCCTGGGGTGAGGCGTACCGGGTGATCGCCGAGCGGATGTTCGCGGCCGTGCACGCCGCCCGGGTCGCCGCCGAGGGGCGTGAGGCGGTGCTGGTGTCGCACCAGCTCCCGATCTGGACGCTGCGCCGCCACGTCGAGCGCAAGCGGCTCTGGCACGACCCGCGCAAGCGGCAGTGCGGACTGGCGAGCCTCACCTCGTTCCACTTCGACGGCGCGAAGGTGGAGGGCATCGGCTACAGCGAGCCGGCCGCGCACCTGATCGCTCTCTCCGCGACAGCCAGGACGGCCAAGGGGGCCTGATGAACGCCCGGAGGTGGACCGCCGGTCTGCTCGCCGCCGTCGCCGCGGTGGCGCTGGTCGGCTGCACGTCGTCGAAGGGGCAGGAGAAGACCTGCACGACCACCACCGACGGGATCTTCGAGTGCGCACCGGACCAGCGCTCGGCACCCCCGAAGCTCGCGGGTGAGCTGCTGGACGGCGGCAGTTACGACGTCAGCCAGGCCCGCGGCCAGGTGGTGGTGCTCAACTTCTGGGGTTCCTGGTGCGCGCCGTGTCGAGCCGAGGCCGACGACCTGGAAGCGACCTACCAGGCCACCAAGGGCTCCGGGGTGAGCTTCCTCGGCATCAACGTGCAGGACGAGCGGGACAAGGCCAAGGCGTTCGAGGAGGGTCGGGTCACCTTTACGAGCCTCTTCGACCCGAGCAGCAAGCTGGCGCTCAACCTGGACATCCCGCCGAACACCGTTCCGGCGACAGTGGTGCTGGACCGGGAGGGTCGGATCGCCGTGGTGATCCGGGCCGCCGTCAAGCAGGAGGGCCTGCAACCGATCGTCGAGCGGATCGCGGCCGAGAAGCCGGCGTCGGGCTGATGGGCGAGACCTTCAGGGAGTTGGCCCTCAGCGGTCCGCTGCTGCTCGCCATCGGCGCGGCGGCGCTCGCCGGCCTGGTCAGCTTCCTGTCCCCATGTGTGCTCCCGCTCGTCCCCGGCTACCTGTCGTACGTCACCGGTCTGGCCGGCGCCGACCTGGAGGGCCGCCGGCCGGCGGCCGATCCCGCGCCGGCCACCGGGGGTGTCGCGGTCAAGGAGCGGGTCGCGCGAGTCGGCGCGGTCAAGGGCCGGGTACTCGCGGGCACACTCCTCTTCATCGGCGGCTTCACAGTCGTCTTCGTGGCCACCGCGATCCTCTTCGCCAGCATCGGCCGGGTGTTCTTCGACTACAAGCGCGAGTTGCAGATCGGCGTGGGCGTGCTGGTCATCGTGGCGGGGTTGAGCTACCTCGGGATGATCCCGGCCCTGCAACGGGAGTTCCGGATCTCCCGGCTGCCGTCGGCCGGGCTGCTCGGCGCACCGGTCTTCGGGGCGGTCTTCGCGCTCAGTTGGGTGCCCTGCACCGGCCCGACGCTCGGCGCGGTGATGGGCATGGCCACCGCCAGCGGCCAGAGCGACCGCGCGGTGGTGCTCGCCGTGGCGTACTGCCTCGGGTTGGGGATACCGTTCGTCGTCTTCGGGCTGGGCTTCGAACGCCTGCTCGGGGTCTTCCGCGCCATCCGGCGCAACAGCCGTTGGGTCACCCGGGTCGGCGGCGCCCTGCTCATCCTGATCGGCCTGGCGCTCGTCACCGGCGGATGGCAGAGCTTCGTGATCTGGTTGCAGACCACCGTCGGGGTGGGCGAGGTGAGCATCTGATGACTGTCGTCGACGACCGACCGGAGACCGTGGCCCCGGCGCCACGGCGTCGGCCCAACCGGCTGCTGGCCCTGCTGCGCAACTCGTGGCGGCAGCTCACCAGCATGCGTACGGCGCTGATCCTGCTCTTCCTGCTCGCCGTCGCCGCGATTCCCGGCTCGGTGCTGCCGCAGCGCGGGATCAGCCCGGAGAAGGTCAACCAGTACTTCGTCGACCACCCGGACTGGGCCCCTCGACTGGACCGGATCGGCGCGTTCGAGGTCTTCGGCTCGATCTGGTTCTCCGCGATCTACCTGCTGCTGTTCACCTCCCTGATCGGGTGCATCACGCCCCGGTTGCGCGACCATGTCCGGGCGTTGCGGGCCCGGCCGCCGGCCGCGCCGAAGCGGATGGCGCGGCTGCCGCAGCACACCGTGCTGCCCGCACCGGCCGGTGGCGCCACGGCGATCGCCGAGGTGCTGCGCAAGCGCCGCTGGCGGGTGCAGGTGCGCGGCGACGAGGTCTCCGCCGAGAAGGGCTACCTCAAGGAGACCGGCAACCTGCTGTTCCACCTGTCGCTGATCGCGGTGTTGATCGGCGTCGCGCTCGGCTCCTGGTACGGCTGGAGCGGCAACCGGCTGCTGGTGGCCGGCGCGGACAACACGTTCTGCAACACCCGCCAGCAGTTCGCCGAGGCCAAGCTCGGCCCTCGGGTGGACAGCGCGGACCTGCCCCGCTTCTGCCTGCGGCTGGACGACTTCCAGGCCCGGTTCCTGCCGTCCGGCCAGCCGCAGTTCTTCAACGCCACGGTCACCGTCGACGGCCCGGACGAGCCGACCCGCCGCGCGGACTTCTCGGTGAACGCGCCGCTGCGGTTGAAGGACGCGAGCGTCTACCTGCTCGGCCACGGGTACGCCCCGGTGATCCGCTACACCGACCGGTTCGGCAACAGCCAGCTCAGCGACGACCCGTTCCTCACCACCGGTGACATGGGTCTGACCAGCGAGGGGCTGGCCGCCTTCCCGGACGCGAACGTCGACCCGGCCACCGGGCAGCGCGCACCGGATCAGCAGATGGCGTTCACCGGCATCTACCTGCCCACCGCACCCGAGCAGGGGCCGTTCGTGCGCTCGCAGTATCCGGACGAGCGCAACCCGGTGCTGAACCTGGTCGCCTACCGGGGCAACCTCGGCCGGGACGCCGGCATCCCCGGCTCGATCTACCAACTCGACCAGCGGCAGGTGCGGTCCGGCAAGGTCAAGGAGGTCGGCACCAAACTGCTGCACAAGGGCGAGACCTGGACGTTGGACGACGGCTCCACCGTCGAGTTCCTGGACACCAAGCGGTACGTCACCCTCTCCGTCCGGCACGATCCCGGCGCGACTCCGCTGCTGTTCAGCTGCGGTGCTCTGCTTGTCGGGTTGATGGGCTCGCTGTTCGGGCGACGTCGCCGCGTGTTCTTCCGGGTGGTACCGGCCGACCCCGCGGAAGGATCTCCGACGAGCGGTAGTAGCTTGATGGAGGTCGGTGGGTTGCCGCGTACCGACTACCCAGGGTTCGCCGACGAGTTCACCCAGCTCGTCGCCGCCGTCAGCGGTGCCGAACGGGCTGGTGCTGACGCTGACTCCACTGACCGGGCCGGCGTGCGAGAAGGAGCCGAGTGATGTCCGCACTCTCCGACAATCTGGTGACCTTCGCGATCCTCGCGTACCTGGTCGCGATGATCGGGCACGCCGTCGAGTACGCGCTGGGCAACGCGCGTACCCGAATCGCCGCGGCGGCTCCGGTCCGTGAGCTGGTGGGTGCGGGAGTCGGTGGCGGCGGTGGCGGCGTCTCCGTCAACCCGAAGTCGCCCGCGCCGGTCCCGTCGTCGGCCGACGCTTCGGCGCGTCGGGCACGAATTGCCGGCCTGGTCGCGGTGGGCGCCACCGCGGTAGCCGCTGTGCTGCACCTGGCGGCGCTGGTCACGCGCGGCCTCGCCGCGGACCGGATGCCGTGGGGCAACATGTACGAGTTCGTGCTCACGGTGACGTTCATCGGTGTCGCCGCCTGGCTGGTGGTGCTCTGGAAGCGGCCGTCGCTGCGCAAACTCGGGCTGTTCCTGACCCTGGTGATGGTGCTGCTGGTCGCCACCGCCGAGCTGGTGCTGTACGTGCCGATCGTGCCGCTGGTGCCGGCGCTGAACTCGTACTGGTTCGTCATCCACGTCTCGACAATCGTCTTCGCGTCCGGCATCTTCCTGCTCGGTGTGGTGCCGGCGGTCGGCTACCTGATGCGCAACGGGTACGAGCGGGGCAAGCGGAGCTTCCCGTACACCCTGGCCAAGCGCCTGCCCGGCGCGGTGGGCCTGGAGCGGCTGACCTTCGCGCTGCACGCCTTCGCTTTTCCGATCTTCACCTTCGCGGTGATCGCCGGCGCCATCTGGGCCGAGGCGGCGTGGGGTCGGCCGTGGGGCTGGGACCCGAAGGAGACCTGGGCTTTCATCTCCTGGGTCGTGTACGCCGGTTACCTGCACGCCCGTGCCACGCCCAGCGTCAAGCGCAACGTGGCCACCTGGCTGGCGGTGCTCGGCTTCCTCACCATGCTGATGAACCTGTTCGGCGTGAACATCTTCTTCACCGGCCTGCACTCGTACGGCGGGCTGGACTGACCCCAGTCGGCAAAATATAGAACTACACTTCTTGGAAGCGTAGTTCTATATTTTGCGGGGATGCGGCAGTGAAGCTTTGCCCGTCCCGCCGCTGGACTATCGGGCCGCTGCGACGTTCTGGGGGATCGATGATCCTTCACTCGCTGTCCGCGTGTTCGCCATCGTCGGGGGAACCCCGGCCTACCGGCGGGAGTACGTCCAGGACGACGTGCCCGACGGGCCAGACGATTTCGACGACTGGGTCGTGCGCGCCGTGCTGAATCCGGCCCGCCCGTTGTTCCGCGAGGCTCGCTACCTGCTTGCCGAGGATCCCGACCTGCGGGACACCGCTCTCTACCATTCCGTGCTGTCCGCGGTCGCCGAAGGCAACGGCACCCGAGGCGGGATCGCCGGGTACATCGGACGGAAGGCCACCGACCTCCAGCATCCGCTCACCGTCCTCGAGGATGCCGGTCTCCTCCTTCGCGAGCCCGATCCGCTCCGCAGTGGGCGCAGCCGTTACCGCATCACCGAACCCCTGATCACCTTCTACCAGGCTGTCATGCGGCCCTCCTGGACGGCCTTGGAGCAACGGCGTGGTTCGGACGTCTGGAGGCGTTCCAACCGCCGGTACTCGAGCGCGGTGCTGGGGCCAGCGTTCGAGGACATCGTCCGGCAGTGGGCTCTGCGCTTCGCCACGCCGGACACTTTCGGTGGTGTCGTTGCGGACGCCAGCGCGGCCGTCCTCACCGACCCCGCCACCCGTACCAGCCAGGAACTCGACCTGGTGGCGTTCGGCGAGCCGCCATTCGGCGACGGCGCTCGGCCGCTGCTCGCCATCGGAGAGGTCAAGTGGGGTCGCACGCTGGGGCGGCCCGAGTTGGAACGGTTGGGCCGCGCACGTGATCTGCTCGCCGCGCGTCCCAGCCTGGACGTGCGGGATACCCGGTTGCTGCTCGCGAGCGCCGCGGGGTTCACCGACGAACTGCGGTACGCGGCCAGTCAGCGTCCCGATGTCGTCCTCGTTGATCCCTTGCGGCTCTATTCGGGCGACTGAGAGCGTCGGAATCGCTGGGGAGGATTTCGGGTGCGGTGCAGGGTCTCGTCCACGCGCAGAGTGACCTGGTAGGACACCTCCGGCAGGTCGGCCAGCTCGATCCGTTCGCCGCGCAGCGCCAGTTGGGCGTGCAGCTCCCGGGCGATGGCGTCGCGAATCGCGACCAGCAGGGGAGACAACCCGTCCGGGTCGCCGAAGACGAAGGCGTCCGACATGTGCCCACCCTGCCCCGGCGTCGCATCGATCCACCAGGATCGGTGACATGTGTCCGCCGGGCTTGACCCGGCCCCGGTCGGCAGTGTCGCGGTGCCGCACGCCCAGCCGGCCGTTGATCCACTCGCCTTGCGAGGAAGTCGCGGTGCCGCGCGCCTGGATCGGCCGTTGATCCACTCGGTTTCCGTGAAGTCGCGGTGTTCAGCGGGCCAGAGGCACCGACTTCATGAAACCCGAGTGGATCTTGTCGTGGCGCGCGGCCTTGTCGTCGCGCGCGGCCTTGTCGTTTTGCGCGGCCTGGTCGTTGTGCGCCGGCCTTGTCGTTCTGCGCGGTGGGATCGCCGTGCCGTCGGTTCAGCCGCCGAACCAGCCGGGCACGTCGAGCCGGAACCAGTTGGCCGAGGCCACGGTGAGCAGGTCGTCCTCCATGGCGTCGACCCGGTCCGGGCCGAGGGTCTCGACCCACCGCTCGCGCAGCCGATCGAAGATCTCGGCCGAGCGGCGTAACCCGTCGGCCCCGCGCGGTGTCACCCGGACCAGCCGGCGTCGGGCGTCGGTGGGGTCGTCGACCCGTTCCAGGTAGCCGACGGCGACCAGCCGGTCGACCGTCTTGCCGGCGGCCTGTTTGGAGATGCCGAGCCGCTGGCCCAACTCGGTGGCGGTGGTGCCGTCCGCGCCGACGGCCTGGAGCACGAATCCGTGCAGCGGTCGCAGCTCCGGATGTCCTTCCCGGGCCAGCTCGGCGTGCAGGTCGTCGATGAGCGTCCGAAAGCCGGCCAGCAGCAACAGTGGCAGCGCGAAGCCGGGCCGCACGGGATCAGTGGTTGCCATGTTCGACAACCACGTTTACTATTTCGTCAACCACGTTGACTATCGTACCGGGTCCCCGATCCGGGCTCTGGAAAGCAGGTAACCCATGCCCGTCTTCACCGCCCACACCGCTGAGACCGCACCCGCCGCCGCCCGTCGGTCCATCGAGGGAGTACGCGGCCGGTTCGGCTGGCTGCCCACCCCGGTGGCGCTGATGGCCGACTCGCCGCAGTTGCTCACCGGCTTCCTCACCGCCAGCACGGGCTTCGAGCAGACCGACCTCGCCCCGCTGGACCGGGAGGTGGTCATCCTGGCGGTCTCCACCAGTCACGAATGCCATTTCTGCGTTGCCCTGCACACCGACAAGCTCACCCGACTCGGCGCGACCCCCGAGCTGATCACCGCGCTGCGTGCCGGCTCGGTGCTGCCCGACCCGCGCCTGGAGGCGCTGCGCCGCTTCACGCTGGCCGTGCTCGACCACCGGGGCGCCGTGCCGGATGACGAGCTGGACGACTTCCTGGCCGCCGGCTACCAACCCCGGCACGCGCTGGACGTGGTGCTCGGCGTCGGGGCGTACACGATGTCGACATTCGCCAACCGGCTCACCCGCGCCCCACTCGACCCGCCGCTGGCCGCCCACGCCTGGGCGCCCGCGGCCTGACCGGTCAGGTCACCGGAAGGAAGTCGCGCAGCAGGGCGAGCATCTCGTCCGGGCGCTCCTCGTACAGCCAGTGGCCGCAGTCCTCGATCACCTCGCCGCGGACGGTGTCGGCGTACCGGCGAACCTGTTCGGCGACCTGCCCACCGAGGCTGGCCGCCGCGCCGACCGCCAGCACCGGCATCGTCAGCTTCGTTGATCGGTACGACGCGTTGTCGGCGATGTCCTGCTCGAAGGCCCGGAAGTAGGCGAAGCTGGCCCGCAGATGCGCCGGGTCGCGCAGGTGACCGGCGAACTCCTCGATGTCCGGCGCGGCGATGCTGCCCTTGCGCACCATCAGCGCGTCGGTGAACCGGTCCACCCACCGCGACTCCCGCCCGCTGACCAGGTCCTCCGGAAGCCCGTTGCCGAGCGAGAAGAAGCCGAAGTTCCACACCCCGGGTCCGGCCTGGGTGAGCGCGGGAAAGGTGTAGATGCTCTCGTCGGGGATCGGCGCCTCGCTGAGCACCAGTCGACTCACCCGCTGCGGATGGGCGGCCGCGTACGCGTACGCCACCATCGTGCCCAGGTCGTGCCCGACCAGCCGGAGGTCACCGACCAGGCCGAGCTGGTCGAGCAGGCCGTGCAGGTCGGCGGCGACAGTCTTCTTGTCGTAGCCGCCGGCCGGGGCGTCGCTGTCCCCGAAGCCGCGCAGGTCGGGTGCGACCACATCGAAGGAGCGTCCCAGGTCGGGCAGCAGGTGCCGCCACATGTACCAGCACTGCGGGTACCCGTGCAGCAACACCAGTGGCGGGCCGCTGCCGCCCCGGACGTAGTTCATGGCGATCTGGCCGACCCGCGCCCGCTGCTCGGTGAACCCCGCCGGAACCCGCTCCGCGCCCATCGCCGCCTCCGTCCGCCGGCTGCCCGGCTACCCGCTGTGCCGCCCGCCATGCCTGCGGGGGCGGGACCGCGCGGACGGCTCGGGAAGCGCGGCCCGCGTCCACTGGCCCGGGTGCTGCTTCCCGGTTCATCGCGTGTGTCACAGCACCCGGCTTGGGCCGTGCGGCACCCGGTGCGGGAGACTGGGCGACATGGCGGCTCGTGGCTTCCCGTACACCGATCTCAAGGACTTCCTCGCGGCGCTGGAGCGCGCGGGGGAGCTGCGCCGGATCGACGTCCCCGTCGACCCGACACTGGAGATCAGCGAGGTGGTCACCCGCACGGTGCGGGCCGGCGGCCCGGCGCTGCTCTTCGAACGCCCGACCCGGGGCGAGATGCCGGTGGCGATCAACCTGTTCGGCACCGAGAAGCGGATGGCGATGGCGCTCGGCGTCGAGTCGCTCGACGAGATCGGCGCCCGGATCGGCGCGCTGGTCAAGCCGGAGCTGCCGGTCGGCTGGTCCGGCATCCGGGAGGGCCTCGGCAAGGTCATGCAGCTCAAGTCGGTGCCGCCGCGCAAGGTCAAGACCGCACCCTGCCAGGAGGTCGTCTACCGGGGCGAGGACGTCGACCTGAACCGGCTGCCGGGGTTGCAGGTCTGGCCCGACGACGGTGGGATCTTCCACAACTACGGGCTGACCCACACCAAGCACCCGGAGACCGGCAAGCGCAACCTCGGCCTGTACCGACTCCAGCAGCACGGCCGCAACACCCTCGGCATGCACTGGCAGATCCACAAGGACTCGACCGCCCACCACGCGGTCGCCGAGCGACTCGGGCAGCGCCTGCCGGTCGCGATCGCGATCGGCTGCGACCCGGTCGTCTCGTACGCGGCCAGCGCCCCACTGCCCGGCGACATCGACGAGTACCTGTTCGCCGGGTTCCTGCGCGGCGAACGGGTGGAGATGGTCGACTGCCTCACCGTGCCGTTGCAGGTGCCGGCGCACGCGCAGATCGTGCTGGAGGGCTACCTGGAGCCAGGTGAGCGGCTGCCCGAGGGGCCGTTCGGCGACCACACCGGCTACTACACCCCGGTCGAGCCGTTCCCCGTGCTGCACATCGAGGCGATGACCATGCAGCGCAAGCCGGTCTACCACTCGATCGTCACCTCGAAGCCGCCGCAGGAGGACCACGGCCTCGGCAAGGCCACCGAGCGGATCTTCCAGCCGCTGCTCAAGCTGATGATCCCGGACATCGTCGACTACGACCTGCCGGCCGCCGGGGTCTTCCACAACTGCGCGATCGTCTCCATCCGCAAGCGCTACCCGAAGCACGCGCAGAAGGTCATGAACGCTATCTGGGGCGCGCACCTCATGTCGCTGACCAAGCTCATCGTGATCGTCGACGAGGACTGCGACGTGCACGACTACAACGAGGTCGCCTTCCGGGCCTTCGGCAACGTCGACTACGCCCGCGACCTGCTGCTCACCGAGGGGCCGGTGGACCACCTCGACCACTCGTCGTACCAGCAGTTCTGGGGCGGCAAGGCCGGCGTCGACGCGACCCGCAAGCTGCCCACCGAGGGTTACACCCGTGGCTGGCCGGAGGAGATGAGCATGGCCCCCGAGGTCACGGCGCTGGTCGACAAGCGCTGGAAGGAGTACGGGATCTGATGGTCGTCCTCGACGCACCGGCCGAGAAGCCGGGCCGGGTCAAGTCCTTCCTCAAGCTCGTCGCGATCGAGCACTCGGTGTTCGCGTTGCCGTTCGCGTTCCTCTCCGCACTCGCCGCCATGCGGGTCTCCGGGGGGCACGTCCGGTGGGTGGACCTGCTGCTGATCACGGTGGCGATGGTCGGGGCGCGGACGTTCGCGATGGCCGCCAACCGGATCCTCGACCGGCGGATCGACGCGCGGAACCCGCGTACCGCCGGCCGGGAACTGGTGACCGGCGCGGTGAGCGTGCGGACGGCCTGGACCGGCGCGGCCGTCGCGTTGGTGGTCTTCCTCGCCGCCGCCGCCCTGCTCAACCCGCTCTGCCTGGTGCTCGCGCCGCTCGCCGTGGTGCCGTTGGTCGTCTACCCCTACGCCAAGCGGTTCACCAACTGGCCGCACGCCATCCTCGGGATCGCCCAGGCGGTCGGCCCGGTCGGCGCGTGGCTGGCGGTCACCGGCACCCTGGACGGCTCCGGGCCGGCCTGGCTGCTCGGCGCGGCGGTCGGGCTGTGGATCGGCGGCTTCGACCTGATCTACGCCTGCCAGGATTCCGAGATCGACCGGGAGATCGGCGTGCACAGCGTGCCCGCACGCTACGGTCGGCGCTTCGCGTTGCACGCCTCGACTGTCGCGCACGTGGTGACCTTCGCGCTGTTCGTCTGGTTCGGCGGGCTGATCGGTCTGGGCTGGCTCTGGTGGATCGGGCTCGCACTGACCGCCGTGGCGTTCGGCTACCAACATCTGGTGGTGACCCCGACCGATCTCAGCAAGGTCAACCGCGCGTTCTTCACCGCCAACGGGTTCGTCGGCATCGCGCTGTTCGTCTTCGCCCTGCTCGACCTGGTGATCCGGCTCGACCTACGCCCCTGAGGCGCGTTGGAAGGTGGCGGCGGGGTAACGGGCGCTCTCTACGGTCCAGTCGATGGTGCCCCGGACGGCGTACGCGATCCCGTCGAGATGGTCGCTGACCGCCCCGTCCAGCGCCGGGCCGAACGACGGCACCACGGCCCGCAACCCGACGAAGCGCCGCATCGAATCCCGCCAGCGGCCGGCCGCCAGCTCGACCGCCTCCGCCGACGACACGGCCAGCTCGCCCTCCAGGGCCAGGACCAGGTTGTGCCCGCCCGCGGTGGCCCGGTCCCGCTCCAGGGAGGCCAGGTCGTTGTACCAGGAGAGCAGGTCGTTGCCGACCTGGGCGATCTCGCGCAGCAGCGGGTGGTGGTAGACCGGGTCGGGCAGCGGCCGTCCGCCGGCGAACTCCACAAGCGGGTACGACACCTCGGCCGCCGACGTCGCCCGCCGCAGCTCGACGTACTCGCGGACGGCGGGTCGGTGACCGGTCTCCTTGTTGAGCGCCTCCTGCCGGGTGCCGTCGAGATGCCGGGCCACCGCGTTGGCGACGCGCAGCCGCCACCAGGCCGGCATCCGCTGGTGCGGCTCCCGCCACGCCAGCACCAGCAGTTGTCGTAGCGGGCCGGTCAGCCCGGCGTGGCGCGCCCGCGGCCCGTCGTGCAGCAGTGCCAGCGTGCCGTCGCGGAGTGCCCGGATCTGCTCCGGGGTGAGTCGGTCCGGCCCGTCGCAGGCGTCATCGACGAGGAAGAACCAGGTGAACAGGGCGGTCAGCACCCGCAGGTCGGCTTCGGTCGCGGCCGGGTAGAGCCGCCCGGCGTACCTGGCGAAAGCTCCCCTGGACAGCCGGTGCAGCGCGGTGTCGTCCAGCGGGAGGTCGAGCGTGGGCAGCACACCGAGCAGCCACTCCTGCACCTGGTCGGCGTGGGGCGAGAGCCGCGGTGGGATCGGACAGTCGGCACGGAGCGCCCAGAGGATCTCGCCGGTCGTCACCCGATGCCTCCTGCGCGAGATGTGTCCGGTGCGAATCGCCAGCGGCAGCATGTCAGGTCGGCGTTACGCCCACCCACCCATTTGGCCTGTCGGATCCGGGATCCCGGGGGTGCGCACCAGCGGACCAGCCGGACCAGGCAGGCTGGGGGCATGCGGGAACCATGGGTGATCGGGGTCTCCGGGGCCTCCGGCACGCCGTACGCGGCGGCCGTTCTCGGCGGACTGCTCGACGCGGGCGAGGCGGTGGACCTGATCGTGTCCCGGGCGGCCCGACTCACCGTGCTCGACGAGACCGGCCGACCGTTCCGCGACGGGCACTGGGCCGAGGACCTCGCCGGTTGGCTCGACCGGGACCTGACCGGAGCGGACGTGCGGTACTGGCCGGCGGGCGATCTGGCCGCAGGGCCGAGCAGCGGCTCCTACCGGGTACGCGGCATGGCAGTGGTCCCGGCCAGCACGGCGGCCTGCGCGGGCATCGCGATCGGGCTGTCCAAGGACCTGTTGCAGCGCGCCGCCGAGGTCAACCTCAAGGAACGGCGGCCCGTGGTGGTGGTCCCCCGGGAGACACCGGTGACCCGCAGCCACCTGGAGCACCTGATCGCGCTGCACGACGCCGGCGCGGTGGTGCTGCCGGCGAGCCCCGGCTTCTACGGTGCCGGCGCGGCAGCCAGCGCCCAGCAGTTGGTCGACTTCGTCGCCGGCAAGGTGCTGGACGCGCTCGGCGTCCCGCACAGCCTGTTCCGCAGGTGGTCCGGCCAGCTCGGCGCGGACCGGAGCTGAGCTGTCGGCTCAGCGCGTGTCGTCGTGCCGCCCGACCCGATCCGGCCGAAGCGGTACGCGGACCGGACTGACGTCCGGTCCGCGTGGCGTAGTCCGCACCAGTTCAGTACATGCCGGCGTTGGCCGGACCCGGCCCCGTGGATGCGGCCGGCCCCACATTGCGGGGCTTTCCGACCTCGTCCACCTCGTCCAGCATGCCCTCCCCCTCAAGCAGGGCTCGCACCTCGGATTCCCGAAACCGGCGATGCCCGCCTGGAGTCCGGATGCTTCCTATCCGGCCGGCCGCCGCCCATCTCGTCACAGTCTTCGGGTCCACCCGAAACAGCGCGGCGACCTCACCCGGTGTCAGCAGGCGATCTCCAGTGTCCACAGCCCCCTCCTCGCGTCGACGAAGCCCCTGGCTGAACACACTGCCCCCGGCTGGTGCGAGCCCAGAGCCGTCATGAGGGACGTATGGCAATTACAGCACCAGGGACCTGGCCTGTCCGCCAAACGCGAAAAATGCACTGACTGGGAAGTTAGTAAATGGTACTGGTGCAACCCCTGCCTTGACCGTCGGTTCTTGAACAGTTACTCACTGTTTGGTCCAACGGATACTGAAGGCGTCGCGTTACGCGTAACCGGCTAAGGTCACTCTCCGTGGACGCCATCGACCTGACCCTCGTCGACCTGCTGCGCGGCAACGCCCGCCTGTCGTACGCCGAGTTGGCCCGGCAGGTGGGCCTCTCGGCCCCGGCCGTGCACGAGCGGGTCGGCAAGCTGGAGAGCAGCGGCGTGGTCCTCGGCTACCGCGCGGACGTGGCCCCGGAGGCGATCGGGCTGGGAGTCACCGCGCTGATCGGCATCGTCGAAGACTCCGGCGCGGACAGCGACGACATGCTCGAGTCGCTGCGCGTGCTGCCCGAGATCGAGTCCTGCTACTTCATGGCCGGGGTGGAGTCGTTCCTGCTGAAGGCGCGGGTCGGCACGATCGCCGAGTTGGAGCGGTTGATCGTGCGGTTGAACCGGACCCCCGGGGTGGCCTCCACCCGCACCGCCATCGCGCTCTCCACGAAATGGGAGAACCGCCCCCAGTCGGTCGGCCCGACCACGGCCTGACCGTCGCGTACCCCTGGTGTCGCCGGATCGGCCGGCGGTAGCGTGCGCCGATGACCCCGCAGGGACGTCGCGTGGCAGTGGTGACCGGTGCTGCCGGCGGCCTGGGCCGCGCCATCGCCGCCGCGCTGCACGCCGACGGCTGGTCGGTGCTGCTCACCGACCTCGACGCCCGGGCGGTGGGCGCCGCCGCGGCAACGCTCGGCGGGTGGTCGGCCGTCCTGGACGTCCGGGACGAGGACGCCTGCGCCGGCATCGCCGCGACCGCGGCCGGCCGCGGTGACCTCGCCCTCTGGGTCAACAACGCCGGCATCCTGAGCACCGGGCCGTCGTGGGAGCACGACGGCGCGACCCGCCGCCGGATGTTCGACGTCAACGCCCACGGCGCCATGAACGGCACCCTCGCCGCGCTGGCCGTCATGCGTGAGCAGGGCCACGGCCACGTGCTCAACGTCGTCTCGCTGGCCGGGTTGGTCGCCGCGCCCGGCGAGACGGTGTACGCGGCCAGCAAGCACGCCCTGCTGGCCTTCAGCCTCGGCACCCTCTCCGACCTGCGGATGGCCGGCTACCGGCGGATCCACGTCTCCTGCCTCTGCCCGGACGGCATCTGGACCCCGATGCTGCACGATCGGCTGGACGACCCGGGGGCGGTGGCCTCGTTCACCGGGTCGATGCTGACCGCCCAGCGGGTGGCCGCCCGGGCGGTCCGGCTGGCCCGCCAACCACGCCCGGTGGTCAGCCTGCCGCGCTGGCGGGGAGCACAGGTACGCCTGCTGGACGCGCTGCCCCGGCTCGCCGTCGCGCTCACCCCGCTGGTCCGGGCCGCCGGCCGGGCCGGCCAACGCCGGCAACTCCGGAGGTCCACGCCACCGGACCGGCGCTGACCGCCCCTGACCTGCTTGCTACGTTTCCGAGCGTGACTCATCTCGACCGGTGCGACGAGGCCAGCCGGACCTGGGTGACGGAGGCGATCGCCACCGTCGAGGCGGACGCGAACCGCTCGGCCGACACCCACCTGCTGCCGTTCCCCCTGCCCCGGGCCTGGGGGATCGACCTCTACCTCAAGGACGAGTCGTCCCACCCCACCGGCTCACTGAAGCACCGCCTGGCCCGTTCGCTGTTTCTCTACGGGCTCTGCAACGGCTGGATCGGGCCGAGCACCACGATCGTCGAAGCGTCGTCGGGCTCCACGGCGGTCTCCGAGGCGTACTTCGCCCGGATGCTCGGACTGCCGTTCATCGCCGTGATGCCCTCCTCCACCTCGCCCGAGAAGATCGCGCAGATCGAGTTCCAGGGTGGCCGGTGTCACCTGGTGGACGACCCCGCGACAGTGGTGGTCGAGGCGCGCTGGCTCGCCGAGGACTCCGGCGGGCACTTCATGGACCAGTTCACCTACGCCGAGCGGGCGACCGACTGGCGGGGCAACAACAACATCGCCGAGTCGATCTACGCGCAGTTGGAGTTGGAGCGGCACCCGATTCCGGCCTGGGTCGTCGTGGGCGCCGGCACCGGGGGCACCAGCGCGACCATCGGCCGGTATGCCCGGTACCGCCGGCTCGCCACCAAACTCTGCGTGGTCGACCCGGAGAACTCGGCGTTCTACCCGGCCTGGCTGGCCGCCGACTGGTCGGTACGGACCGGAAAGGGCTCCCGGATCGAGGGGATCGGCCGCCCCACCGTGGAGGCGTCGTTCCTGCCCTCGGTGGTGGACCGGATGGTCCAGGTGCCGGACGCGGCGTCACTGGCCGCGATGCGCGCCGGATCGACGCTCCTCGGGCGCCGCGTGGGCGGCTCCACCGGCACCAACCTGTGGGGTGCGTTCGGCCTGATCGCCGGGATGCTCGCCGAGGGCCGGACCGGCTCGGTGGTCACCCTGATCTGCGATCCGGGCGACCGGTACGCCGACACCTACTACTCCGACGACTGGGTGACCGCCCAGGGCCTCGACCTGACGCCGCACCTGGCCACGATCGAACATTTCCTGACCAGCGGCACCTGGCCCCGCTGAGATCGGCGGGCGCGGTCAGCGCGGATCGATCCGCTCGGCCAGCCCGGGGTAGCGGACCACGTAACCGCTGTCGTCCAGATCGATGTCGGCGGTGAAGGTGCCGCTGGCGAAGCGCACCCGACCCGGCCCGAGCCCGCTGTAGATCTGCTCCGCCGCCACCACCTCCAGACCGGGCAGCAGCACCCAGGCAACGGTGATCCGGTGGGCCAGATCGGCCGGCTCGGCGGCCAACCCGAGCCGGTGGACCGGCAGGGTGTTGAACAGCGGCGAACCGCTCAGGTCGACGTCGAGCGCGTCGGCCAGCCGGTCCGGGTCGTCCGTGCCCGGCAGACCGGCCCGCGGGTGACCGGCGGCGACCAGTGCCGCGTCCAGGTCCCCCTGCTCGGCGGTGGTCACCCGCCACCGGTCCGCGGACCGCTCCAGCTTGACCCTGCGCAGCCAGCCCAGCCCTTCGGCCTCGACCTCGACCCGCGTGGTGGTCCAGTCCGGCGCGGTGGTCAGCTGGTAACGGGCGGTCCAGGGGATCGGGTCCACGGCGAGCAGCGTGCCCCGAGCCGTCAACCCGCGACCATCGTCGAGCAGCACCTGCTCGCTGCCGGCGGTGTCCGTCCGGGACCAGAAGATCGACTTAGGCATGGTCGGCATGAGCCGGACGTTACGCGACCGGGCCGACATCGGCAGGGCATGCGCGAACGCCGCCGCGAAGGACGAGCTCCGCGACGGCGTTCGGGTGGATCAGTGGATCAGTGGGTACGCGCCGGCGGTCGCCCGCCGAAACCGCGCCGGTCGTCGCGCGGGCGGTCGTCGCGCGGGCGGTCGTCGCGCGGCCGGTCGTCCCGAACACGGCTCTCCGGGCGGAAGCCACCCCGGGTGTCGCGGTCACCGAAGCGACGCTCACCGGTCGGGCGGTCCCCGTACTGGCGGTCACCCTGCGGACGGTCGCCGAAGCGACGCTCGCCGGTCGGACGAGCGTCCCGGTCGCCGAACTGCGGCCGGTCGCCGAACCGGCGCTCGCCCTGCGGCCGGTCGCCGTAACCCCGGGTGTCCCGATCGGCGTAACGCCGCTCGCCCTGCGGGCGGTCGCTGTGCTGCCGCTCGCCCTGCGGGCGGTCGCTGTGCTGACGGTCCCCGTACTGGCGGTCGCCCTGGGGGCGGTCGCCGAAGCGACGCTCGCCGGTCGGCCGGTCGCCGTAACGCCGCTCGCCCTGCGGGCGGTCCCCGTACTGGCGGTCGCCCTGCGGGCGGTCGCCGAAGCGACGCTCGCCGGTCGGGCGGTCGCCGTAACGCCGCTCGCCCTGCGGGCGATCACCGAACCGGCGCGGGCCGCCGGAGCGGTCGTCGAAGCGACGCGAGCCGCCGGAACGGTCGCCGTAGCCCCGGGGCTCCGCCTCGAGGCGAACCGGGACGCCGCTGGGCTCGCGGGCACCGACCAGCTCGGCCAGAGCCTGGTCGCCGACCCGCACCCGGGTCTCGGCCGGCGCGACGCCGGCCTTCTCCATCATCGCCAGGGTGGTGCGGCGCTGCTTGGGCAGCACCAGGGTCGCGACCGCGCCGGACTCGCCAGCGCGAGCCGTACGCCCCGCGCGGTGCAGGTAGTCCTTGGGGTCCTTCGGCGGGTCGACGTGCAGCACCAGGGTGACGCCGTCGACGTGGATGCCCCGAGCCGCCACGTCCGTGGCGACCAGCACGTTCATCCGGCCCTCACGGAACTCGGCCAACGTCTTGGTACGCATCCGCTGGGTCTTGCCGCCGTGCAGCCCACCGGCGCGTACGCCGACCGCCGCGAGTTGCTCGACCAGACGGTCCACGCCGAGCTGGGTGCGGGCGAAGACCATCGTCCGGCCGTCCCGCGCGGCGATCGAGGCCGCCACCGGGAACTTCTCGTGCGGCGGAATCAACAGCATGTGGTGATCCATGGTGGACACCGACGCGGTGGAGGGCGCCGTGGAGTGCGTCACCGGATCGGTCATGAACCGCCTGACCAGCGCGTCGACGTCACCGTCGAGAGTGGCCGAGAAGAGCAGCCGCTGACCGTTCGCGGGGGTCTTCGACAGCAGGTCGGTCACCTCGGGCAGGAAGCCCATGTCGGCCATCTGGTCGGCCTCGTCGAGCACCGTGACCTCGACGTCGTCGAGCTGGCAGATGCCCCGCTCGATCAGGTCGCCGAGCCGGCCCGGGGTGGCGACGATGATCTCCACGCCGCGCCGCAACGCGTCGATCTGACGGTCGTACGGGACACCGCCGACGGCGGTCTTGAGGAAGATGCCGACGGACTTGCCCAGCGGCAGGAGCGCGTCGTTGACCTGCATGGCCAGCTCGCGGGTGGGAACCAGGACCAGGGCGCGCGGACGCATCGGCCGGGCCCGGTTGCGCTTGGCCAGCCGGGCGATCATCGGCAGACCGAAGGCCAACGTCTTGCCCGAACCGGTCTGCCCCCGGCCCAGCACGTCACGGCCGGCCAGCGCGTCCGGAACGGTGGCCCGCTGGATCTCGAACGGGCTGGTGATGCCCTGCTGGCTCAGCGCCCGGACCAGCGGCTCGGGCAGGCCGAGGGAGGCGAAGGTGATCGGATCGGGGGCCACCGTCGGGGCGGCGGTCTCGGCCGGCGCGGTGCCGGCCTCGCTCGGGGAGGCGTCGAGTTGCTCCCGGGCGGTGTCGGTCGTCGGAGCTGAGTGGGTAACGGACGTAACAGTGCTGGGGTCAGCAGAGGTGGTCAACAAAAGCCTTTCGAGCGGGGCGCATCTTCGCGATGGCCTGCCGCGGCTGTGCCGCCGGATCGCCCGCAAGATCGCCCAGGGGCGCACACCACGCGCGCCGGGTCAGTGATCTCAGCAAGTGTACGGCGATCCGGCGAAGCCGCCAGCCGGTTGCCGGACGGTAGTGGGCGGACTCACCATCGTCCCGCTCGGTGGCTCACCCGTTGAGCACGTTGCCCACCAGACCGTCAAGCGCGTCACCAGCGAGGAGTACGACCATGACGCTGATCGCCACCAGCAGCCCGAGGGCGGCGGCCAGGACGATCATCACCCGGGTGTTCCGGGATCGTTCGGCCGGCGTGTCCGCCCATCCCTGGGCCAGGATGTGCCCGGTCAGCGACCCGGAATTCTCCACCGCGTTGGCGGGGATCGCGATCGTGGCGAAGCCCGGCCCATCGCCGCTGCCGTAGACGGTGCCGGCCAGGTCAGAGCCGCCGTCGTGTCGGCCGCCGCTGGCCGCGCCCCGGGCGGTGGAGCCACCCGAAGGCTTGCCTGTCGACGCGGCCCCGAGCGGGCTTCCGCCGCCATCCCCGGTCGAGCGGGAAGCGCCGGAGGCCACGCGCGGCTGTCCGCTGTCACTCCCGGCCGACCGGGAAACGCCGGTGGTGGACGGCGGCCAACTCGGCAGGGCGGGCGCGGGCACCACGGGCGGCGCGGAGACGGGTGCCCCGGTCCACCCGTCGCCGGAGGCCGGGCGTGCCGTCCCGACGGTGGACGGCCACCCACCCGACGGTGCGGAAACCGCCGCGCTGGCCCGCACGCCGGGCGTGTCGATCATCGCTGGCGGCGGCGGGAACGGTGGTGCCGGCATCGGGCCGGGCGGGCCGGGTGGCGCCGGCACCGGCGGACCGGGTGGCGGCACGGGCGGGCTCGGAATGGGCGGCGCCGGCGGACCCGGGATGGGCGGCATCGGCGAGGGCGGCGGGATGGGTGGACCCGGAACGGGCGGGACCGGACCGGGGGACGGCGTGGGCCGGGGGGCCGGCCCGGGCGTCGGCCTCGGGTCGGGCGGGTACGGCCCCGGGGCGGGAGCGGGCTCCGGTTCGGCTGGCGACGGCTGGGTCGGCCCAGGACCGGGTGGCGGGGGTGTCGGCTCCGGCGGCTGGGCGGGCTCGGGTGCCTGCCCCGGGTCGGCTGGCTCGGGGCGCACCGGTCCGGCCCGGTACACGCCGGGCGTGCTGCTCCGGGCGTCCGGAGTGCCCAGGGCATCGGGCGTGGCCCGACTGCTGCCGGGAACCGTGGCGCTGGCCCGGGCCGGCGCGGCCGAGTCGTTGCGCTGCCCCGGCAACGAGACGTCGACGGGGCCGGGTGACCCGGACGAACCGGCTGAGCCGGTCGCGCGGTAGGTGGTCGCGCTGACCGGGGCGCTGGCCGGCAGGTCACTGCGGAGAGCCCCGGCGGTCGCGACGCTGGCGCGGGCGCGTACCGGTGCGGCGGCCTGCTCCGGTTGATCTCCGGCGGGGGCAGACTGGCCGCCGCTGGGGCCGGTGACTACCGGCTGTCCGGCGTCCGGGCCGGGAACGTCCGCGCCGACGCCGCTGCTGCCGAGAGCAGCGCCAGCGTCGCCGGAGGCGTCGTCACCGGTGGCGATGTCGTCCGAAACCGGGCTGGCGTCCGTGCTGGCCGGGCCGGCGTCCGTGCTGGCCGGGCCGGCGTCCGTGCTGGCCGGGCCGGCGTGAGGGTCCGCCGGGCTGGAGGCGGTGCGGGCCGGGCCGGCGTCCGTGCTGGCCGGGCTGGCGTCCGTGCTGGCCAGGCCGGCCTGGGAGTCCGCCGGGCTGGCGGCGGTGCGGGCCGGGCGGGCGGCAGGGGACGCCGCGGAGGCGTCGGTGGGGGACGCCGGGTCGACGGTGCCCGGCCCGGATGGGTCGGCTTGCTCGACCCTGGGGTCGACAGTCTCCGCCGGATCACTCTGCTCGGCCATCTCCGCCCTCCGTGCCACGCTCGCACCCGGACCCGAGACGTCGGGTCGGATGTGCCTGGATGTCACGGTGCCACAGATCGTCCCGAGCGGACAGCCGGAGCCGGTCGTGGCGGATCAACCAGTGGCGCTGGGGCTGCCCGTCGAGCTGCCGCTGCCCGTCCCGCTCGTGCTGGCCTTCGGTGTGCTCGGCGGTTCGCCGCTGCTCGGTGCGCTGGTGGGCGCCGAGGGCAGCGTCGACGGCGTGTTGTCCGGGGTGGCCGGCGGGGTCTCCGAGGCGCTCTCGGTCGGCGTGGGCGGCGGTGGCGTCGTCGGTGGCGTCGTCGTGGGCGGTGGCGTCGTCGCGCTGTCCGTCGGCGTCGGGGTGGTGGTCGGTCCGCTCGGCGGCGGCGTGGCCGACCCGGTGGGCGTCGGATTGGTCGTCGGCGTGGGCGTCGGCTTCGGGGTGGGCTTGATGGTGGGCGGCGTGACCGGCACGGTGGGAACGGTCACGATCGGTGCCGGCACCGCGCCGATCACCCGGGTCGCGGCATACAGCCGAGACCAGCTGACCACCGAGATCTTGACGACGTCGCCGGTGGTGGGCGCCTGCACCATCTTGCCGTTGCCGATGTACATGGCAACGTGGTGGATCGTCGTCCAGCTGCTGCCGGACGCGAAGAAGAGCAGGTCGCCGGGGAGCAGCGCGCTCTGCGGCACGGTCCGGCTACGGGTGGCGGCGTACTGGTCGCGGGAGACCCGCGGCAGGTCGAAGTAGTCGGCGCCCGGGGACCGGTACGCCGCCCACATCAGACCGGAGCAGTCGAACTGATTCGGGCCCTCCTCGGACCACTTGTACGGGTCGCCGAGCTGGGCCAGCGCGTACCGGACCGCGGCCATCGCGCGGGGGTGCGCGGCCATCCCGCTGATGTTCTGGTTGGTGACGTAGCCGGCGCCGAACTGCTGCTCGGTGGCTTCCTGCTGGCGTTCGATCTCGATCAGCTGGGCGGAGTTGTCCTTGCGCAGTTTGAGCAGACCCGCCTCGGCCGCACGGAGTGCCGTCTCGCCCGTGGTGAACTGCGACTGGGCGGCGGTGAGCACATCCTTGGCTTCGGTGTGCTTCTGGTAGGCGGCCTGCTCGTCGGCGCGGGCCCGGGCCAACGCCCCGGCCACCCCGGTGGTGCCGCCGTCGACCTTCTCGCCGCGGGTGATCTGCTGCAGGCGGCTCAGCCCACGGAGGTCCTGGGCGAAATCGCCGGGCGGCAGCGCGGCGTCTGCCTTCACGGCGTCCGCGGCGGCCGCGTCGGCGTCCTGCTGAGCCCGGAGCAGGGCGTCCTGCGCGGTCGCGAGCACCTTGCCGGCCGCGTCGAGCTGGGCCTGGGCGTCGGTGCGTTTCTGTCGACTCTGCAGCAACTCCTCGCCGAGCGTGCCGACCCGGGTCTCGGCGGCGTAGATCTGTGCGGCCAGCGGGCCGGTGCCGATGTTGCCCACCGGAGGCGTCGGGGCACCGCCGAAGGGCGGGACGCCGGGCGGCTGGAGCGCGCCGACCGCCGGCGGGCGGGCGCCGACGTCCGGCACGGTCGTGGGCACCGCGGGATCGGCGTAGACGGGGGTGGCCATCACGGCGGCGGCGATCGCGCCGAGCAGGGCGGCCCAGAGCTTCGGACGCAGGACCGGCGAGATCACCGGGCTCCGTCGTCGCTGCCGTCGCCCGCGCCCGCTGTAGACCATTCCGCTCCCCGTTCGACCGCTCGTCGCCGCGCTCGGTGGGCGCGGCCGCCGGGACGGTACCAGTGTGTGTGTTCCGCCCCACCTTGTTACTACCGCACCTCGCCACTCATGTCGATGCGTTGCAGGGTTACGGGAGGCTGAGAGTCTGGTGAAGTGGGTCGCTGTCGCCGACCGTGCCGCCGGGGTGCTCGGCCCCTCGACGTACGCTCGATTCGACCGCAGGTGGAAGGGACGTGCCATGGACGCCGGACTCAAGCGTGAGCTCGAAGCGAAGGTGTACGCCGGTGAGCGGCTGACCCGCGAGGACGGGGTCGCCCTCTACGAGAGCGACGACCTGACCTGGCTGGGGCGGCTGGCGCACCACAAGCGCACCGAGCTGAACGGCGAGCGGGTGATGTTCAACGTCAACCGGCACCTCAACCTGACGAACGTCTGCTCGGCGTCCTGTGCGTACTGCTCGTTCCAGCGCAAGCCGGGCGAGAAGGACGCGTACACGATGCGCATCGACGAGGCGGTCCGCAAGGCCAAGGAGATGGAGGACGAGCAGCTCACCGAGCTGCACATCGTCAACGGCCTGCACCCCACGCTGCCCTGGCGCTACTACCCGAAGGTGCTGCGCGAGCTGAAGGCGGCGCTGCCGAACGTCAAGCTCAAGTGCTTCACGGCGACCGAGGTGCAGTGGTTCGAGAAGATCAGCGGCCTGAGCGCCGACGAGATCCTCGACGAGCTGATGGACGCCGGCCTGGAGTCGCTGACCGGTGGTGGCGCGGAGATCTTCGACTGGGAGGTCCGGCAGCACATCGTCGACCACGCCTGCCACTGGGAGGACTGGTCGCGCATCCACGCCCTGGCGCACAGCAAGGGCATGAAGACCCCGGCCACCATGCTGTACGGCCACATCGAGGAGCCCCGGCACCGGGTCGACCACGTGCTGCGGCTGCGCGAGTTGCAGGACGAGACCGGCGGCTTCGCGGTCTTCATCCCGCTGCGCTACCAGCACGACTTCGTCGACTCGGCGGACGGCAAGATCCGTAACCGGATCCAGGCGCGCACCACGATGGCCTCGCCGGCCGAGTCGCTGAAGACGTTCGCCGTGTCCCGGCTGCTCTTCGACAACGTGCCGCACCTGAAGAACTTCTGGGTGATGCACGGGCTGTCGGTTGCCCAGCTCTCGCTGAACTTCGGCGTGGACGACCTGGACGGCTCGGTCGTCGAATACAAGATCACGCACGATGCCGACTCGTACGGCACCCCGAACACGATGCACCGCGACGACCTGCTGCACCTGATCTGGGACGCCGGTTTCCAGCCGGTCGAGCGGGACACCCGCTACAACGTGGTGCGCGAGTACGACAAGGCCCCGTCGCTGGCCGAGCGCCGCGCCGAGCCGCAGCAGGTCTGGGCCTGAGCCGCCACGTACCCTCGCAGTCGATGACCGAGCAGAGTGGTTCCGAGCAGCAGGGCGGGTTTCCCCGTCGGGACGCCGAGGGGCGCGTTCGTACCCTTGGTGATCTGCTCGGGGTCTGCCTGGCCGGTCTGGTGATCGGTGCGCTGGCGTTGGTGTTGTTCGACTGGGCGTTCGCCTCGCTCGGGGCCGGCGACTTCGGGCACACCAACGGCTGGCTGGCCGTGATCCTGCCCGCCTGGCTGTTCTGGGACGATTTCCGGGCCTGGTCGTTCGGCGCGGCCCGGGTGGTGGCAGCGGTGGTCGCCGCCGCCGTCGGGGTGTTCGTCGGGCTGCTGATCGCCGGTCTGGCCGCCGACCTGCCGACGCTGCTCTCCGGGACGTTGGCGGCGGGGGCCTTCACCGTGGCGTACGCGATGATCTGGTTCCCGGGGGTCCGCTGGCTGACCCGCCGGACCGGCTGACCGGGACCGCCCGCCGGGCGGATCGACTGTCCCGCCGGCACCGGCGGGCGACGGAGAGAACGGAGTGGTGCAGGTGAGCGCCGCGCTCAAGTACACGCTGGGCCGGATCGGGCTGTTCGTCGCCGTGCTCGCGGGCCTCTGGCTGGTCGACATGAACGTGTTCCTGAAGCTGATGTTGGCGCTGGCCTTCTCCGCCGCGCTCTCCTTCTTCCTGCTGCGCGGTTGGCGCGACGAGTTGGCGGGGGAGATGGCCGACGCCACCGAGCGCCGCCGCACGGAGAAGGAACGCCTCCGCACCGCCCTGGCCGGCGAAGACCAAGACCCCACCCCCACCAAAGGCCCCCAAGGCCCCGACACCACGCGTTGATCAAGAGGTTTGCGTCACCGCAAGCCGATTCCTTGACGCAAACCTCTTGATCAACCGCGTTCGGCGGGCCGGGTTGGGTGGGTTGGGGGCGGTGGGTTGGGTCGGCTACCAGTTGGTGGAGTTGTCGGCCTTGGGCCAGGGCTTCGAGACCGGCTTGATCAGGTACGCGATGCCGCCGGAGCCACCGGAGACGCCGCCGCTGGCGTTCGTGCGCTTGGTCCGCAGCCAGATCTGCTCGAACTGCGCGCGCTTGTAGACGTTGCGCACCACCTCGTTGCTGGACGACGCCGGGTCGTTGACGATCACGTCTCCGTCGGCGGTGAAGCCGACCACCACGAAGAGGTGCCCGGAGGTGCCGTAGTTCGCCCCGTCCAGCTCGCTGGCGAGGAAGGACTGGCTGGTCACGACGGGGATGCCGGCGGCGATGAACCGCTCCAGCTCGTCCAGTGAGTGCAGTCGGGTCACCCGACCCTCCAACCCGGGGTAGCTGGCCGCGTACGCGGTGTTGAACGGCCAGTTGCCCGCGCCGTCGTACGCGTAGTCGAAGGTCATCCGGGCGGCGTGGTTGACGGTCGGGTCGGGGTAGGTCGGGTCCACCCAGGAGGTGTCGGCCGCCGACGGCTTGCGACCCCAGTACTCGACCACCATCTCGGTGGAGGTGGGCGAGCACCACGCCTCGCCGCCGCCGTCGTACTCGGGGTAGTGCCCGGCGTGCACGTTCTGCGAGTAGCGCGGCACCGGCAGCTCGACGCCCCAGGCGATGTGCCCGGCGCTCGGCGGCACGGTGAAGCGGTCCGGCACCGTCGAACTCATCGCGCCGAGCATCCGGACCACCGGCGCGGCGGTCTGCCCGGGTGCCCGGTAGAGGGTCAGCCGCAGCTGGTACGACCGCAGAAGCACCCCGGCGGCGGCGTCGTCGATGCTGAAGGTGTCGGTCCAGATCGTCGACCAGGGATCGCCCTGCGGCTCGACGCTCGTCCGCTTGATGTCGGTGTCGCCGGACGCCCAGCGACCCAGGACGTACCACGGGGTGTGGTCTCCGCTGGTGTAGCCGCCCTGCATCTCCACCTGGATCCAGGTGCCGGCGGGGGTCTCCGCGTTCCACGAGGCGATCAGTTCGGTGGCGTCGAACCCGATCCGGGTCACCGGTGAGGTCCAGGTGCCGTACTCCCAGGTGCGGGTGCTGCCGGTGTGTGGGTCGGCGTACTCGGTGGTGCCGGCGGGGCGGGCCAGGGTGAGGCCCGCTCGGGCGCCGGGCACGACGCGGGTGCCGTCCCGGCTGCCCCGGTGCCAGTCGGCGGGCCCGGACCAGTCCTGGTAGGTGATCTGCTCGTCGTGGCGGGCGGCGGGTGGGCGGCCGGCCATCGCGGGCGCGGTGGTGGCGAGCAGGGTGAGCGCGGTGACGCCGGCGAGGGCGCCCGCGCGCAAGCGGGATCTGGCCATGAGTGCTCCGCGGGTGTCGAGAGGGGCATCGTCGCTGGTCAGTTTTCCGCTCGGAAGGAAGTTTCGCCAGATGTTGGCGCATGGAAAATCATTGCCGCCGCGATGATCCGCCTGGGATGGACCAGCTAACGATCAATATTGATATGACCATGTGACAGATGGTGAAGTGTCCTTCACCGAGCGGGATCTCCCGCCCATCGAGGAGGTAGTCCATGGCCCTCCGCACGCCCACCCCTCTCCGCCGCGTCCTGGTGCTCGCTGTCGTCACCGGGCTGGGCATCGTCACCGTCGCCGCCGGTCCGGTATCCGCCCGACCAGCGCCGGACCGCACCTCCGAGCCGGCCGCCGCCGCCAGCTACCGGGTGCTCGGGCCCCGGACCCTCGCCGACCGCAACGCGGTGGCCCGCACCGGAGCCGCCATCGACTACTCCGAACACGGAGTCCTGCACATCTCGGCGACCGCCGGTGAGGCCGCCGCGATCGGCAAGCTCGGCTTCCGGCTCGAACCGCTCGCCCCGCCGCCCAACGCCGAGCGCGGCGCCGGCGACTTCGGCGCGCTGGCCTTCCCGCCCGCCGACTCCAACTACCACGACTACGCGGAACTGACCGCCGTCGTGAACCAGGTCGTCGCCGACCACCCGGCGATCGCCCGCAAGATCAGCATCGGTTCGTCGTACGAGGGCCGCGACCTGATGGCGGTGAAGATCTCCGACAACGTCGGCACCGACGAGAGCGAGCCGGAGATCCTCTTCAACTCCCAGCAGCACGCCCGCGAGCACCTGACCGTGGAGATGGCGATCTACCTGCTGAACCTCTTCACCGACAGCTATGGCAACGACTCCCGGATCACCAACATCGTCAACGGTCGCGAGATCTGGATCGTGCCGACGGTCAACCCGGACGGCAGCGAGTACGACATCGCCACCGGGTCGTACCGGTCCTGGCGCAAGAACCGGCAGCCCAACAGTGGTTCGTCGAACGTCGGCACCGACCTGAACCGCAACTGGTCCTACAACTGGGGTTGCTGCGGCGGCTCGTCCGGCACCACCTCGTCGGAGACCTACCGTGGCCCGTCGGCGTTCTCCGCCCCGGAAACGCAGGCGCTGCGCAACTTCGTCAACGGCCGGGTGGTCGGTGGCGTGCAGCAGATCAAGGCGAACATCGACTTCCACACGTACTCGCAGTTGGTGCTCTGGCCGTACGGCTACACCACCGCGAACACCGCGACCGGGATGAGCGCGGACCAGTACAACACCTTCGCCACCATCGGTCAGCAGATGGCCGCCACCAACAGCTACACCCCGGAGCAGTCCAGCGACCTCTACATCACCGACGGGGACAGCCTCGACTGGATGTGGGCCACCCACAACATCTGGGCGTACACCTTCGAGATGTACCCCGGTTCGTCCGGTGGTGGCGGCTTCTACCCGCCCGACGAGGTGATTCCCGCCCAGACCACGCGCAACCGGGAGGCCGTGCTGCTGCTCAGCGAGTACGCCGACTGCCCGTACCGGGCCATCGGCAAGCAGGCGCAGTACTGCGGCGGTGGTGGCGGCACCACGGTCTGGTCGGACACCTTCGAGACCGCCACCGGGTGGACCATCAACCCGTCCGGTACCGACACCGCCACCCTCGGCGCGTTCGAGCGGGGTGCCGCCCAGGCGACCACGTCCTCCGGCGCCAAGCAGCTCACCCCGTACGCCGGGTCCAACGACCTGGTGACCGGCCGGCTGGCCGGCTCGGCGGCCGGTGACTACGACGTCGACGGCGGCGTGACAAGTGCCCGGTCCCCGGCGGTGACCCTGCCGTCGTCCGGGACGCTTACCCTCTCGCTCGCCTGGTACCTGGCGCACGGCTCGAACGCCTCGTCGGCGGACTACCTGCGGGTGAGCGTGGTGCACAGCGGCGGCACCACCGCGCTGCTCAGCCAGGCCGGCGCGGCCAGCAACCGCAACGGGAGCTGGGCGGTAGCCAACCTCAACCTCACCCCGTACGCCGGGCAGTCGGTCCGCATCCTCGTCGAGGCGGCGGACGCCTCCGGAGCCAGCCTCGTGGAGGCCGCTGTGGACAACGTCACCATCACGTCCTCCTGAGCGGGTGGGGTCCCGTCCCGCCCCGACGGGGCCCCACCACCCCTCCCGAGCCTCCAGATCCGGGACATATGCCTCCCTGTGGCGGTCACGCCAATCGACGTACGACGATCGAAGCTTGATCGATCTGGCCTGTCCCGCCGGTGCGCTACCGTCTTAGCGACCAGTCCGCAGCGAAGCCGGTGCGAAACCCGGCGCTGTCCCGCAACTGTGATGCCCCACCGGCCGGTGGGGATGAGCCAGGTCGCCTACGGATCGGTCGCGATACGCGCTCTCGAGGAAGGGCGCCTCGTGGGCGGGCGTACGAAAGTCCCTGTCGGCGAAGCACCACACTCCTCGACCGACAGGAGGCCCCCATGAACAGACGTACCCCTCGGCTCTTCGCCGCGACCCTCGCGGTCGCCGCGCTCGCCCTCGGCGCCTGCGCCGAGAAGGCCGACGACAAGCCCAGTGCCGGCACCGCGGCCGCGACGTACCCGGTCACGGTCGGCGCGCTCACCCTCGACAAGCGCCCCGAGAAGATCGTTGCGCTGTCGCCCACCGCCACCGAGATGCTCTTCGCGATCGGTGCCGGCCCGCAGGTCACCGCCGTCGACGACCAGTCGAACTACCCGGCCGACGCGCCGAAGACCGACCTCTCCGCCTTCCAGCCGAACGCCGAGGCGATCGCCGGTAGGAATCCCGATCTCGTGGTGCTCTCCGACGACCGCAACAAGATCGTCGAGCAGCTCGGCAAGCTGAAGATCCCGGTCTACCTGACGCCGGCGGCGACCACGCTCGACGACTCGTACCGGCAGATCACCGAGCTGGGCACGCTGACCGGGCACGCCGACCAGGCCACCGACGTCGCCACCCGGATGAAGGACGACATCGCCAAGCTGGTCAAGGACCTGCCGCAGCGCGCCGAGAAGCTCACCTACTTCCACGAGCTGGGCCCGGAGCTGTACAGCGCGACGAGCAAGACCTTCATCGGCTCGCTCTACAGCCAGGCCGGCCTGACGAACATCGCCGACCCGGCCGACGCGGACGGCAAGAGCGCCGGCTACCCGCAGCTGTCGCAGGAGTTCATCGTCAAGGCCGACCCGGACTTCGTCTTCCTGGCCGACGCCAAGTGCTGCCAGCAGAGCGCCGACACGGTCAAGGCTCGCAGCGGCTGGGCGGGCCTCACCGCGGTGAAGAACAACCAGGTGATCGCGCTGGACGACGACATCGCCTCCCGCTGGGGGCCACGAGTCGTGGACCTGCTCCGGGTGATCATCGACGCGGTCGCCAAGGTGCCCGCGTGACAGTCGTCCGTCGGTGACCGGGCCGCTGCCCGCGGCCCGGCCTGCCGGGCTGCGGATGCGTTGGCTGGTCGCCGGGGTGTTCGCGGTGCTCGTCGCGCTCGTCGTCGGGGTGTCGCTCGGCCCGGTGAGCCTGCCCCCGGGCAGCGTCGCCGCCGAGCTGCTCAACCTGATCCCGGGCGTGCACCTCGACAGTGGGCTGACCGAGCGGGAGACCGCGATCGTCACCGAACTGCGACTGCCCCGGGTGGTGCTGGGCCTGCTCGTGGGCGGTCTGCTCGCCATGGCCGGCGGGTGCTACCAGGGTGTGTTCCGCAACCCGCTGGCCGACCCGTATTTGCTCGGTGTGGCCGCGGGCGCCGGCCTCGCGGTCACCGCGGCGATCGCCCTCGGCGGCGCCGGTCGGGAGGGCACGCTCTCCGGGCTGCCGATGACCATCCCGTTGGCCGCGTTCGCCGGTTCGCTGCTGGCCGTCACGATGACCTACGTGCTCGGCGCGGCCGGCGGGCGACGCGGCTCGCCCGCGATGCTGATCCTGGCCGGGGTGGCGGTCTCCGCGTTCCTCTCCGCCGGGCAGACGTACCTGCTGCAACGACACTCCGACAGCATCCAGCCGGTCTACTCCTGGCTGCTCGGTCGGCTGGCCACCGCCGGTTGGCACGACGTGCTGCTGGTGCTGCCGTACGCCGCGCTGACCACGGTCGTGGTGCTGCTACATCGCCGTGAGCTGGACGTCCTCGCGGTCGGCGACGACGAGGCGAGGAGTCTGGGCCTGCACCCGCAGCGCACCCGGTACCTGCTGATCGCCGCCGCCTCCCTGGGCGCCGCGGCGGCGGTCTCCGCCACCGGGCTGATCGGCTTCGTCGGCATCATCGTGCCGCACACCGTCCGGCTGCTCGCCGGATCGAGCTACCGGGTGATCCTGCCGATGTCGTTGCTGTTCGGCGGCGCGTTCCTGGCGCTCACCGACGTGGTGGCCCGCACCGCCGCCGCTCCCTCCGAGGTGCCGATCGGGGTGGTGACCGCACTACTGGGCGGCCCGTTCTTCGTGCTGGTGCTGCGAACCGCCCGACGGGTGCTCACATGAGCCGCGAGCCCGCCGCCGGCCGGTCCGGGGATCTCCCGTCCGGCGGTCTTTCGTCCCTGGGGGGCGGCGGCGTCGTGCCGGCGGTCGAGGTGCGCGGGCTGCACGTGCGCCTGGACGGCACGCCGATCCTGACCGGCGTCGACCTCACCGTCGCCGTGGGCGAGTGGGTCACCGTGATCGGCCCGAACGGCGCCGGCAAGTCGACCCTGCTGCGCGCCGTCGGCGGCCTGCTGCCCGCGCCGGGGACGATCACCCTCTTCGGTACGGCGAGCGCCGCGCTGCGTCGGCGGGACCGCGCCCGGGTGGTGGCCACGGTGGCGCAGTCCCCGGTGGTGCCGCCCGGCATGTCGGTGCTGGACTACGTGCTGCTCGGACGCACCCCGTACATCCCCACGCTGGGCCGGGAGTCGACCGCCGACCTCGACGCCGTGCACGAGGTGCTCGGCCGGTTGGACCTCACCGGCTTCCACCGCCGTGAGCTGGCCACCCTCTCCGGAGGCGAGCGGCAGCGGGTGTTCCTCGCGCGGGCGCTCGCCCAGGGCGCGACGCTGCTGCTGCTCGACGAGCCGACGAGCGCGCTCGACATCGGGCACCAGCAGGAGGTGCTGGAACTGGTCGACCAGTTGCGCCGCGAGCACGGCCTGACCGTCCTCGCCACGATGCACGACCTCTCCCTGGCCGGCGAGTACGCCGACCGGATGGTCATGCTCGCCGGCGGTCAGGTGGTGGCCGCCGGAACCCCGGCCGACGTGCTGACCGAGCACCTGCTCGCCACCCACTACCGGGCCAGCGTGCGGGTCGTCCCCGGCGCCCACGGCCCGCTGGTGGTCCCGGTCCGCCCCACCCGGCCCTGAGCGCGCACGCGCCGGGTCAGGGACCCAGGTCGATGACGGAGAAGAGGGCGCCCTGGGGATCGCGGAGTGCGGCGAAGCGGCCCGCCGGGATGTCGCGGGGTGGGACGAGGATCGTGCCGCCCAGCTCGGCGGCGCGGGCCGCGGCGGCGTCCGCGTCGGTCACCGCGAAGTACACCGTCCAGTACGCGGGCAGGTCGGCCGGGAAGTCGTCGGCCAGCGGCGGCATCATCCCGGCGACGATCTGCGTCCCGAGCCGCCACCCGGTGTACGTCATCGGGCCGACCGCCTGGTCGTCGGGCTGCCAGCCGAACACCAGCTCGTAGAAGACCTTCGCGCCCTCGGGGTCGGGGGTGACCAGTTCGTTCCAGCTCATCGCGCCCGGCACGTTGAACACCTCGGCGCCGGCCATCGCCAGCGGCTGCCAGACGCTGAACGTGGCGCCCGCCGGGTCGGCGAAGACCGCCATCCAGCCGCGGTCGAATACCTCGAACGGCGGCACCACCACCTGCCCACCGGCCCGTTCGACCCGGCCGGCGACCAGTTCCGCGTCGTCGGTGGCGAGGTACGTCGACCAGATGGGCACCTGGTCCGGGATCGCGGGCGGCCCGGCCCCGGCCACCGGTCTGCCGTCGAGCAGGAAGACCGTGTAACCGCCCGCCTCGGGCTCCGGGGTGACCCGGCCGGTCCATCCGAACAGCTCGGGGTAGAAGCGCCGCGCGTCGGTCAGGTCCGGGGTGGCCAGGTCGGCCCAGCAGGGCGTGCCCGGCGGGACGGTGCTCACGGTCAAAGACCCCTCTCGGCCCGGGTGGCCACCGCGGCCCCCTGCCGGAATCCTGGCACCGTCCCGCTGCGGCGCGGGGCGGAAACGGACGAATCGTCAGCTGAACCGGCGACCCTCGTCCCGTCGGTACGCCCAGGCGGCAAGGGCCGCGAGCAGCACCACCCAGACGCCGAGCATGATCATTGCCAGCGGCTCGACGGGGTAGTCACCGACCCCCGACCACATCAGTTCGGCCGCGCCCCGGGTGGGCAGGAACGGCGCGATCGTCTCGATGAAACCGGGCGCTTCTCCCGGCGCGGAGAGCAGGCCGCCGCCGAACGCGAGCGGCAGGAAGACCACCTGGGCCACCACGATCGCGGCCTTGCTCGGCAGCGAGTAGCCGATGGCGAGGCCCATCAGCGTGAACGGCACCGAGATGACGGCCACCGTGACGGCGGTCAACAGGAACGCCGCCAGCGTGATCCGGGCCGCCGTGAGCGTCGCGCCGATGACCACCACCGGGATCAGCGAGAGGTACGTCAACGCCAGGCCGGCCAGCACCCGACCCGCGAAGCGGGGCGCCGCACCGGCCGGCAGGGTCCGGGTGTACGGGTTCCACGGCTGGTCGCGGTCCTCCGCGACGCCGACCCCGTACTGGAAGATGTTGGCGCTCATCACCGAGAAGGTGACCATCGACGCGGTGGCGAAGGTGGCACCGACCGCGTCGTCGCGGGCGAACGGCACCACGAAGAAGATCATGGCAGCGGCCGGGAAGAAGGCGCTGCCGACGACGGCCACCGGGATCCGGATGGTCTCCAGAAGCTGGTAGCGGGCGTGGACCAGGGCAAGCGGCACGGTGGCCTCCTCAGGCGGTGGTGGTGAGGCCGCCGGCAGCGGCGGTAGCGGGCCGGTCGCCGCTGGCGGGTCGGTCCCCGCCGGGCGCGTCCTCGCTGGTGATGGCGAGGAACGCCTCCTCCAGCGAGGTCGGCCGCACCTCCAGGTCGCTGAAGGGGGTCCCGGCCGTGACCAACGCCCGGACCAACTCGTCGGCGTCGGTGGTGAGCAGGTGCAGCCGCCCGTCGATCCGTTCACTGCGAACGACCCCGGGCAGGTCGGGGAGGTCGTCGGTGACCAGGCTGACCCGACGTACGCCGACGATGCCGCGCACCGCGTCCACCGTGTCGTCGGCGAGCACCCGGCCCTGCCCGATGACGACCACCCGGTGTGCCAGCGTCTCCACCTCCTCCAGGTAGTGGCTGCTCAACAGCACCGTCCCGCCGTCGGTGTGGAACGCGCGGATCGCCTCCCACAGGGTGTGCCGGGCGGCCACGTCCAGGCCGGTGGTCGGTTCGTCGAGCAGCACCAGGCGGGGCCGGCCGACGAACGCCAGCGCCACCGCCAGCCGACGCCGCTGCCCACCGGAGAGGCCGCCACACTGCCGTCGGACGAGATCGTCCAGACCGAAGCGGTCGAGCAACTCCCCACGCGGCACCGGGTCCGGGTAGTGCGCCGAGACGAAGTCGACGACCTCACCGACGCGCAGCGTGCCCGGCAGGCCGGTCTCCTGCGGAGTGACGCCGATCTGCCGGCGGCTCACCGGGTCGCGGGGGTCGCCGCCAAACAGCTCGACCCGCCCGGACGTGGGGCGGCGCAGACCCACCAGCAGGTTCATCAGGGTGCTCTTGCCGGCGCCGTTCGGCCCGAGGAGGCCGACCAGCTCACCGGCCCGGACCTCCAGGTCGACGCGGTCGAGGGCCAGGACGTCGCCGTACCGGCGGCTGGCCTGGTCGGCGCGGACGAGGGTCATGACTGCTCCATAAGATTGTTGATGTCCGGGATCGATGTCTCGGATGCCCGGAGCGGTGGGGTGTGGCTGATGGCTGCTTGCCCGTGGTGGTTCCGAAGGA